>NZ_BOMW01000029.1 GCF_016862395.1 Actinoplanes siamensis
CACTCCGCCCGCCGCTACCAGCGTGTCCACCGCTACCACCTCCTCTGCCGCGACCACCGCATGTACCGCCACGTGGGCTGCCACCGTCGCGGCCGCCGGCCGCGATGCCCGGGCCCAGCAGTCCCGCAGCCGGTCGCGGCGGGCTGGGCGTGCGGGGTGTGCCGGGCGGGTTGAGGGACGTCTCGCCTCCAGCCGGGGCCGGCGGCTGGGGTCACGGGTGGGGGAGGGCCGGCTCCGGGGTGGGGCTGGCGGATGGGCGGGAGTGGACGCGTCGGGTGCGGAGGTGGTCCCGCTCCAGCCACCACTGCGCGGCCAGCAGCGGAAGCGTCCAGCCCAGCCAGGCCGCCGCCGAGGACGCCACCCAACTGAGCAGTCCCTCGTCGCCGTGGAAGGTCGTGTCCAGCTGCGGGGACAGGGCGATCACGAAGACCGCCGCCCAGATGCGGTTGGTGATGATCGAGGCGGTCAGGGCGAAGCTGCGGATCATCCAGCGGCGGTGCTCGCCGAAGCGGCAGTGCCGGGCCGCCCGCCAGCCGGCCGCCGTGACGCCCAGCCAGAGCAGGGCGAGGACCACGTCGCTGGCGCGGGTGGACGGACCGTACGGCGTGTACGCCCCGATGGTCAGCGCGCACAATCCGGCCGGCAGCACGCCGCCGAACACGTAGACGCGGCCGATCCGCCGGTGGGCGGCCGGGTGCCGGCGGCGGAACCGGGGCCAGATCTGGAGCACCGCGGTGCCCAGCGCCACACTGCCGAACAGCACGTGCGGCACGAGCAGCCAGAAATGCGCGACGCCGAGCGAGGGCGGCTGCGGCACACGGGACCGCGCCGGGTCGAAGCTGAGGTACGGCGGGATCGAGAACGCCAGGAAGATCACCACGATCGCCGCGAACGGGACGATCCACGGACGGCGCCACCATCGGACCATGTCGGTTCCCCTATCTGCGTATGCCCTACGCAATTCAGCGTATGGCGTACGCGGAAATCCGTCGAGCCCTACGATGTGCCGATGGTGAGCGAGCTGCCCCGTACGCTGAAGGTCCTCTGGGGTGTCGCGGACCGCCCCACCCGCGGCCCGCAGGCGGCCCTCAGCCTGGACCGCATCGTCGCCACCGCCATCGAGATCGCGGACCGCGACGGCCTCGCCGCGCTCTCCATGGCCCGCCTCGCGGAACGGCTCGGCTGCGCGCCGATGTCGCTCTACCGGCACGTCGCCAACAAGGACGAGCTGCTGGTCTTCATGCAGAACACCGCCCCCGGCGAGCCGCCCGGACTCCCGCCGGGCTGGCGCGCCGGCCTGGCGACCTGGACACGGGCGCTGCGGGCGGTCTACTTCGCGCACCCGTGGATCCTGCAGACCTCGGCCGGACGGCCACCGCTGGAGCCGGGCCAGCTCAGCTGGCTCGACCGTGGACTGTCGGCCTTCGCGGAAACTCCGCTCGATCACCGGGAGCGCGTCCAGATGGTGCTCGCCGCCCTCTACCTCGGTCGTGGCGAGGCGCAGATCAGCGCGGTGTTGCTCAGCGGCACGCCGGACGTGACCGATTACGCCGGGGCGCTGGAGCGGTTCGTCACCGCGGACTGTTTCCCGGCTCTCGCCCAGGCGATCGCCGGCGGGGTCTTCCGCGATGACCAGCCGGACAACTCCTTCGAGGCCGGGCTGGCGCGTCTGCTGGACGGGATCGAGCTGCTGATCGACGCGAAGACTCCGGGCGGGAACTGACCGGCGGCGCGTCGGGGGGCGTGCGGGCGCGGGGCGCCGCCGAGACGGTCCGGGCCATGCCGGCGCCTTGATCTCGGGAGGTCCCGCCGCACTCCTACAGGCACAGGTCGTCAATGAAATGTTGACAACCTGTAGGATGGCGTCATGGTGAAACTGGCCGATCTGCGGGAGATCCGGGCTCGCCGGGCTCGTCTCGACGCCGAGGAACTGTCCCTGATCGATCAGGCGCGGCGGGCCGGCGCGACGTGGCCGGAGATCGCCGAGGCGCTCGGTCTGGCCAGCCGGCAGGCGGCGGAACAACGCCGGAACCGCCTGGCTCAGGCCGCCGAGCGCGACTCCCGGCCGCAGCGGGCCGAGCTCGACCGGGGGTACGGCGACAGCCTCGTCCATCTGCGGGAAGCCGCCCTCCACCTGCACCGCCGCATCGGCGCCGACCGGCGCTGGGACAGTCGTTTCCCGCGCGCCGCCCTGGTTCGCGAGACCCTGTCCGCCGCTCCCGACGCGCCGCCCGGCGCCCTGTTCGACCTGGTCGCGCAAGCACTGTCCGATCTCGGTGCGGCCAGCGGCGACGCGGGACCCGGTGATCCGGCCGGCCGGGCGGACGTCGCTGGTGAGACCGGTCGCGCGGGGCCCGCCGGCGCCCCGTCGCCGCGGCTTCCGGGACCGTTGCGGGATGCCGTGGAGCGGCTGCGGGTCAGCTTCGAAGGAGCAAGCCCGGGTTGACATGAAATCGCTCAACCCCACAGGATGTGAGTCTTAACGGCTCAATCCCGGGAGTGGTCCATGCGCCGGAACGCTCTGCTCTTCGTGTTGATCTCCCTTTGTTCCGGGTTCGGCAGTTCCGCGATGAGCCTGGCCGCCGGCCTCTGGATTCTCGACCTGACCGGTTCCGCGGGCCTGGCGGCACTGGCCGGGCTCGGGACCTACGCGCCGGTCCTGGCCGCCCCGTGGCTGGGCGCCCTGGTCGACCGGTTCCCGCGGCGTCCGTTGCTGATCGCGATCGACGTTCTGGTCAGCGTCGCGATCCTGACCTTGCTGGTGGCGCCGTCGGCCGCCTGGATCTATCCGGTGCTGCTGATCCGCGGCCTCAGCTACGTCCTTCTCGACGCCGGGGAGAGCGCCCTTCTCCCGGCGGCGCTGCCGCCACGGCTGCTGGGCGATGTCAACGGGTGGCGGTCCAGCGCGCAGGAGGGCACGAAGCTGCTGGCCCCGCTGGCCGGGGCCGCGCTGTACGCCTGGCGGGGTCCCCACGCGGTGGTTCTGCTCTGCGCTCTGCTCCCGCTGCTGACCGCCGGCTTGTACGCCGTGGTCCGCCTCCACTCACCTGATCCGTGGGGAGCGCCCGGCGTTCGCGGTGCGGGCGCCGAGGATGCTGCGGCGCCTGGGCCCGGGTCACCGGCCGAGCCTGGCTTGCCGGCCGAGCCCAGCCTGCGGGATCGGGACGGCGTGGGGGAGAAGCCGCGGGCGGACGGCGATGCCGGGGCTGTGACGATGGGGTGGGGGAGCGTCCGCGACGGGATCACGACTCTGTGGCGGGAGCCGCTGCGTACCCCCGTGGCGGTCGCGGCAGTGGCGATCTTCGTGTCCGGGCTGACCAACGCCGCTGTTCTGCTGCAGCTCGTCGACGGGCTGGGGCGGCCCGCCACTGAGCTGGGCATTCTCTCCAGTTGTCAAGGCGCCGGGTCGATCGTCGGGGGACTGCTGGTCGGTCGTCTGCTCGCCCGGCTCCCGGCCGCCAGGGTCGCAGCTCTCGGGGCGGTGATCTTCGCCGCCGCCTGCGTGGGCTGGGCTCTGCCCTGGTGGGGCGCGATGATCGCTGCGAGTGTGCTGGCCGGGGTGGGGCTGCCGTGGACTCTGATCGCCGGGGTCACGGCGATCCAGACCGGGACCGCCGAGCGGCTTCTGGGGCGGGTCGCGGCCACCGGGAACATGGTCATGTTCGGGCCGATCACGGTGGCCATTCCCCTCGGGGCGGTGCTAGTTCGATTCGGGCCTCGGCCTCCTCTGGTGCTCGGGGCGGTGGTGGTGGCGGTCGCGGCGGCTCTCGTGACCGTCGGCCGCCGGCCGGCGCGGGCGGCTCTCGCGATGGCCAGGCGGTGGCCGGCCCGGGTGGCCGGTACGGATGCCGATGCGAAGCTCGACCCGGTGCGCAGCGCCGTACCGGACGACGCCGTGAAGTAGCGGTCACCCGCTGGAGGGCGGCCAGTGAGGTTCGCGGCGCCGGGAAGCGGTCGGTCTCGGCGCGTCGGATGAGGTGGGGCAACGCCGGGAGGTGGCTGGTTGCTCCGGTTCTGCGGATGCGGCCGGCTGGTGACTGCGCGGACTGGTCGCGGGTGGGCGCACCTACTGGGCGATGAGCTTCGGGTAGTCGGTGATGTCGCCGGGGCTGTGGGTGGCGCAGCCGACGTAGTTGTCGGGGCGGATCAGGAACAGGATGGGGGTGTGCGCGTCGTAGGCGCTCCGTGCCGCGGGGGACGCGACTCGGTGGATGTGTACCGACGCGGGCAGGGCGGGGAGCTTGGCCTGCCAGTCGACGGCGAGGAGCGTGGCGTGGGGGCCGCGGAGGAGGTCGAAGACGCGGGTGCCGTCGGTGAGCGGGGCGTCCGGGGGCGGGCGGCGGGGCGGGAAGGAATCTGTTTGTGAAAACGCGCGGGCCGGAACCGGATGCCCGGCACGCCGTTGTGCCGGGCATCTGGAGTGTGTGACCCGGCGGCGGAACACCGCACGGTGTCCCGCCACCGGGGCGGAAAGGGTCAGCCCTTCGTGACGGCCTTGCGGTAGTCGCTGTTCAGGCGGCCGATCAGGCTCAGCGGGATGCCCTTCGGGCAGACCTCCGCGCACTCGCCCATGTTGGTGCAGCCCCCGAAGCCCGCGTCGTCCTGGGCCTGCAGCATGTCGATCACCCGGCTGTCGCGTTCCGGCTGGCCCTGCGGCATCAGGCCGAGGTGGGTGATCTTCGCGGCGGTGAACAGCATCGACGAGCCGTTCGGGCAGGCCGCCACGCAGGCGCCGCAGGCGATGCAGGTGGCCGCCTCGAACGCGGCGTCGGCGTCCTTCTTCGGGACCGGCGTGGCGTGGGCGTCCGGCGCGGTGCCGGTGGGGGCGCTGATGTAACCGCCGGCCTGAATGATCTTGTCGAAGGCGGAGCGGTCGACGACCAGGTCCTTGATGACCGGGAACGCCTTGGCGCGCCACGGCTCGACGTCGATCACGTCGCCGTCGGAGAAGTGCCGCATGTGCAGCTGGCACGTCGTGGTGGCCTTCTCCGGGCCGTGCGCCACGCCGTTGATGACCATGCTGCACATGCCGCAGATACCCTCACGGCAGTCGTGGTCGAAGGCGATCGGGTCGTCGCCGTCGAGGATCAGCCTCTCGTTCAGGACGTCGATCATCTCGAGGAACGACGCGTCCGGGGAGACGTCCTTGACGTCGTAGGTGACCATGCGGCCCCGGTCGCCGGGACCGGACTGACGCCACACCCGTACCTTGATGTCCATTACTTGTAGCTCCGCGTGCTCGGGTGGACGTACTCGAATTCGAGTGCTTCCTTGTGCAGGACCGGCTTGCCGTCGGCGCCGAAGTACTCCCACGCCGCGGCGTAGCTGAACTCGTCGTCGTGGCGCAGCGCCTCGCCGTCCGGGGCCTGACTCTCGGCCCGGAAGTGACCGCCGCAGGACTCCCGCCGGTGCAGCGCGTCGATGCACATCAGCTCGCCCAGCTCGAAGAAGTCGGCGACCCGGCCGGCCCGCTCCAGGTTCTGGTTGAGCTCCGCGCCCGTGCCGGGCACCTTCACCCGGGTCCAGAACTCCTCCTTGAGTGCCCGGATCAGGCCGATCGCCTTGGTCAGGCCCTCCTCGGTGCGCTCCATGCCGCAGTACTCCCACATGATGTGGCCGAGCTCGCGGTGGAAGGAGTCCACGGTCCGGTCGCCGTCGATCGTGAGGAACTTCTCGAGCCGGTCCTCGACCTGCTTGCGCGCCGTGACGACCGCCTCGTGGGTGTGGTCGATCTTCGGGAACGGGCCGGCCGCCAGGTAGTTGTTGATCGTGTTCGGCAGCACGAAGTAGCCGTCGGCCAGTCCCTGCATCAGGGCGGACGCGCCGAGCCGGTTGGCGCCGTGGTCGGAGAAGTTCGCCTCGCCGATCACGAACAGGCCCGGGATGGTGGACTGCAGGTCGTAGTCGACCCAGAGGCCGCCCATCGTGTAGTGCACCGCGGGGTAGATGCGCATCGGGACCTCGTACGGGTCCTCGCCGGTGATCCGCTGGTACATCTCGAAGAGGTTGCCGTACTTCGCCTCGACCGCCTTGCGGCCCAGCCGCTTGATCGCGTCCGCGAAGTCCAGGTAGACGCCGAGGCCGCCGGGGCCGACGCCGCGGCCCTCGTCGCAGACGTTCTTGGCGGCGCGCGACGCGATGTCGCGGGGGACCAGGTTGCCGAACGACGGGTAGATGCGCTCCAGGTAGTAGTCGCGCTCCTCCTCCGGGATGTCGCCCGGGGCCCGCTTGTCGTTCTGCGCCTTCGGCACCCACACCCGGCCGTCGTTGCGCAGCGACTCCGACATCAGGGTCAGCTTCGACTGGTGCGAGCCGGACTCCGGGATGCAGGTCGGGTGGATCTGCGTGTAGCAGGGGTTCGCGAACAGCGCGCCCTTGCGGTGCGCCCGCCAGGTCGCCGTGACGTTGCTGCCCTTGGCGTTGGTGGACAGGAAGAACACGTTGCCGTAGCCGCCCGAGGCGAGCACCACGGCGTCCGCGATCTCCGTGGTGATCTCGCCGCTGACCAGGTCGCGGACCACGATGCCGCGGGCCTTGCCGTCGACGATGATCAGCTCGAGCATCTCGTGCCGGGTGTGCATCTCGATGTTGCCGAGGCCGATCTGCCGCTCCATCGCCTGGTAGGCGCCGAGCAGCAGCTGCTGACCGGTTTGCCCCCGGGCGTAGAAGGTGCGGGACACCTGGGTGCCGCCGAACGAGCGGTTGTCGAGCAGGCCGCCGTACTCACGGGCGAACGGGACGCCCTGGGCCACGCACTGGTCGATGATGTTCACCGAGACCTGGGCGAGCCGGTACACGTTGGACTCGCGGGCGCGGAAGTCGCCGCCCTTGACCGTGTCGTAGAAGAGCCGGTAGATCGAGTCGCCGTCGTTGCGGTAGTTCTTCGCGGCGTTGATGCCACCCTGCGCGGCGATCGAGTGCGCCCGGCGGGGGCTGTCCTGGAAGCAGTACGACTTGACGTGGTAGCCGGCCTCGGCGAGCGTGGCCGCGGCCGAGCCGCCGGCCAGGCCGGTGCCCACGATGATCACGGTCAACTTCCGGCGGTTCGCCGGGTTGACCAGCTTGGCGCTGAACCGGCGGCGCTCCCAGCGGGTCTCGACCGGCCCGTCCGGGGCGGCGGTGTCGGCGATCGGGTCGCCCTCGGTCCAGAACTCGTTCTCAGCCATTTCAGTCCACCAATCCGGTCAGCACCGCGAACGGCACCGAGAGGTACCCGACGACCAGCACGAGGGACAGCGCGATCGCGATGTGCTTCGCGCGTCGCTGGCCCTTCATGGTCTGCTGGCCCAGCGTCCGGGCCGCGCTGAAGATGCCGTGCGCCAGGTGGAGACCGACGGCCACGATGGCGAGCGTGTAGAAGAGCGTCACGTACCAGCGGTCGGGCGCGAAGTCCTGGACCACGTTGGTGTACGGGTGCTCGCGGTCGCCGTTCGGGTTCAGGTGCCCGGTCGTCAGGTCCAGGATGTGGTAGATGGCGAACAGCAGGACGATCACGCCGCCCCAGCGCATCGTCCGGGCGCTGTAACTGGACTGGATCTTGGGGCGGTGCGCGTACTTCACCGGGCGGGCCGCGCGGGCCCGGCGGGTCAGCACGGCCGCCGCGTAGACGTGCGCGATCAGGGCGATCGTCAGGCCGGCGCGCTGGATCCAGAGATACCAGGTCTCCGGCAACAGCGGCGTGCCGAGGGACCGCAGCCAGTGCGCGTAGTGGTTGAAGTCGGTGGCGCCCAAGAAGATCTTGAGGTTGCCGACCATGTGCACGAACAGGAAGAGGACCAGCACGATGCCGCTCACGGCCATGATGATCTTCAAGGTGACCGACGAGGGCCGGACCACCGTGCGCGGGGTGGGCGTTGCCGTCGCCCCCGCCGCGTTCTTGGTCTTGGGAATAGGAGTGTCTACCGCCACAACCTGAACGGTAGAAAGTCCCGATCCATTCGTCTAATGCATGATAGGACCTGTGGCCATAGCTGTAGGCTATTACGGTGCAGCTGCAACAACTCAGGTACTTCCTAGCAGTGGTCGAGACCAGGCATTTCACTCAAGCAGCGGACATTCTGGGCGTCTCGCAGCCTACGTTGAGTAAGCAGATTCACACCCTCGAGGCGTCGCTGGGCGCCCCCCTCTTCGAGCGCATGCGGGGCGCGGTGACCCTCACCGTGGCCGGTCAGACGCTGCTCCCGATGGCCCGGCGGATCGTCGCCGACGCGGACGCCGCCCGCGACGCCGTGCAGGACATCGTCGGCCTGCGCCGCGGCGAGGTGCGCCTGGGCGCCACCCCCAGCCTCTGCTCCTCACTGGTGCCGACCGTGCTGCGCACGTTCCGCGCCGATCACGCCGGGGTCAAGCTGCGCATCAGCGAGGGCAGCTCGCAGGACCTGATCGCCGGGCTGCTCGCGCACAGCCTCGACCTGGCCCTGATCGTGCAGCCCGAGCACGGCGTGGACCCCGCGCTGACCACCACCGAACTGCTCCGGGAGAGCCTGGTGGTGGCGTCGGTCGCGGAGGGGCCGCCGCTCACCGTGGCGCGGCAGCTGGAGCTCAGCGAGCTGCGGCACACCCCGATGGTGATGTTCCGCGAGGGGTACGACATCCGCGAGGTCACTCTGCAAGCCTGCGAGCGGGCCGGCTTCACCCCGAAGCTGGCGGTCGAGGGCGGCGAGATGGACGCCGTGCTGGCCTTCGTCGAGGCCGGGCTGGGAGTCGCGCTGGTGCCCAGCATGGTGCTGGCCAACCGGCCGCTGCTGCGGGCCACGCCGCTGGCGCCGCCCGGGATGCGCCGGACGATCGCGCTGGCCCAGCGCCGGGCCGCGGTCCTGCCGCACGCCGCGGCCGCGCTCCGCGAGGTGGTGCTGGAACACATCACCTCCGGCCGGCTGCCGTTCGGGGTGCGCGCCCTCTGACCGGATGTCCACTTAGGGTAGTCAACTGCCCACCTCGCGTTTAGAGTCCTGGGTGTGTGGCTGGGCGAGTTCCACGACCCGCGGCTGGCCGAGGTCTACGACGCCGAGTGTCCCTGGGGCTGGGACGACGACTTCTTCATGGCGGTGCTCGCCGAGCGCTCCGCGCCCCGGGTGGCCGACCTGGGCTGCGGCACCGGCCGGCTGGCCATCGCCATGGCGCGGGCCGGTCACCAGGTCACCGCTGTCGACCCGGCGCCGGCCGCGCTGGCCGCGGCCCGGCGCAAGCCCGGCGGGGAGAAGGTGCGGTGGCTGCGGGGCACGGCCGGGCAGCTGCCCGGCCGCTCGTTCGACGCCGCGTTCATGACCGGCCACGTGGCTCAGTCCTTCGTGGACGACGAGGAGTGGGACGCGGCGCTGCGCGGGCTCCGGCGGGCGCTGGCGCCGGAGGGGCGGCTCGTCTTCGACAGCCGGGACCCGGCGTTCGCGCCGTGGGAGCAGTGGAATCCGGAGGACTCGTGGCGGACCGTGGTGCTCGGCGACGGCGAGGTGGTGCAGGCGTGGAGCGAGGCCTCCGAGATCGGGGCGGGCGCCGTGCGCGTCACCGGGCGCTACCGGTTCGCCGACGGGCGGGAGCTGGCGAACTCCGCGACGCTGCGGTTCCGTACCGAGCCGCAGTTGCGTGACTCGCTGCGTGAGGCGGGCTTCCGGGTGGACCGGATCTACGGTGGATGGGGGCGTGAGCCGGTCGGGCTCAGCGGCGACGGGGAGTTCATCGTGGTCGCCACCGCCGTTCCCCGGCCGACGACATCCTGACGGTCGGATCCGGTTCCGGGGCCGCCGCAGCCTCGCGTCGCCCGGGGGCACGCCGGAATGTGCCCAGTTCCTGTGCGGAGTCTTAAGGAGGCATTGCGGGACCTGAATCCCGGACTACTATCCGCAACCATCGGTCTCGACCTTTAGATAGCTGTCGATCTTCACGCGATGTCGAGGTGGCATGCCCGAGAACGAGTGGTCCGATCCACGACTGCCCGAGCCGGTCGAGTGGAGCCAGCCGCACCACGACCCGCCCCCGGGGCGGGGCCGCACCTTCCTGGCCGCCGCGGTGGTGGTCCTCATCGTGCTGGCCGCGGGTGGGATCGCCTGGCGCCTGATGAGCAACCGCGGCGCCACGCCGGTCGCCCAGCCCAGCGCAGCACCGACCACGGTCCCGGCGACCGCGCCGCCCTGCCCGGACCCGAAGCTGCGGGTCGCCGCGGCGCCGGAGATCGCCCCGGTGATCCAGCAGGCGGCGGCCGGCCTCGGCGAACCCGGGCAGCGCTGCTCGGAGGTCGTGGTGCAGGCCGCCGAGCCCGGCGCGGTGCTCGCCGCCAAGCCGCAGCCGGACGTCTGGGTGCCGTCCAGCAGCACCTGGCTGACCGTCGCGAAGTCGCGGGGCCACGCCTGGTCGGTCACCGGCGACCCGCTCGCCTGGTCACCGCTGGTGATCGCCGGGCCGGAGGCGATGGAGAGCCTGTTCGCCCCGAACGGCGCCACCTCCTGGACCGGCGTGGTGCAGGGAGCGATCCAGAAGCGGCTGCCCGCGGTCCGCATGCCCGACCCGATGCTCACCAGCATCGGCCTGCTCAGCGTCTTCGCCATCCACCAGGCCACGGCCCGGGCGAACCCGGACGCCGGCCTCGCCCAGCTGCAGGCGCTCACGCTGCGCAGCCGGCTGGAGAACGCGGCGGCCGACCCGGTCGAGCTGCTCGGCCAGATGGCCGGCGAGACCGACTCCACCGCCGCGACGTACGAGGTGGGCGTCTTCCCGGTCACCGAGCAGCAGCTCCTGACGTACCAGCGGGCGAAGCACGACGTCCGGCTGGCCGGTGCGGCGCCGGCCGACGGGCAGGTGGACGCCGACTACCCGTTCGCCACCCGCAAGGGCGCACCGGCCGACCTGGTCAAGCGCCTGCGCGCGGCGATCACCGGGGACTCGCTGAGCGCGGCCGGGTTCCGCGCCGCGGCCACCAAGGGCGCCCTGAGGGTGCCGGCCGACCCGGAGGCGCTGCTCGGCGCGGCCCGGCAGTGGTCCGGATACCAGTCGGTGGCGTTCCAGGTGCTGTTGCTGATCGACGCGTCCGGCTCGATGAACGAGAAGGTCACCGACCGGTCCGGGCGTACCGTCACCAAGGCCTCGCTGCTGCGCGAGTCCGGCGCCAGCGCGGCGCAGCTGTTCGGCGACGACACCAGCCTGGGCATGTGGTTCTTCGGCACGCCGGGGGCGAACAGCCCGGCGCACACCGAGGAGGTCCCGTTCGGGCCGATAGTCGCCGGCGCGGCCGGGAAGTCGCGGCGTGACGAGCTGGCCGCGAGGATCGGGGCGTACCGGCCGGTTTCGAACGCGGGGACGCCGCTCTACCGGACCGTGCTGGACGGGGTCGCCGAGATGCGCGGCCGGGTCAAGCCGAACACCGTGACGGTGGTGGTGGTTCTCACCGACGGCTCGGACGGCGGCACCCGGTTCCAGATGTCCCACGCGGACTTCCTGAAGAAGCTGACGGCCGGGGCGGATCCGGCGAAGCCGGTGCCGGTGATAGCTGTCGGTTACGGGCCGGACGCGAACATGCCGGCGCTGCAGACCATGGCGAAGGCGACCGGCGGCCACGCGATCGCCGCCAGGAACCCCGCCGACCTGGCCTCCGGCATAGCCCAGGCCTTCCTCGCCGCGCACGCCGGGAAATGACGTGTGCCGACCCCGGCCGTCACGGGCGCGATGCCCGCGAGCCGGAGGCGGCGCCGATGAGCCGAGCGACTATCTGAGCGGAGAGGGTGACCATCGGGAGTCCGCCGCCCGGATGCGCCGAGCCGCCGACCAGGAACAACCCCTCCACCGGGGCGCGGTTCGCCGGGCGGATCAGGCTGCCGGCGGTGCCGTAGATCGCACCGCCGGGCGCGCCGGTCGCCTCGGCCAGGTCGGCCGGCGTGCGGATCTCCGCGAAGAGCAGGCGATCCCGTACGTCCGGGCCGCGCTCGGCCAGCAGAGCGAGGATCCGGTCCCGGTACGCCTGCGCCAGCCCCGGCCGCCGCCAGTCCACCTGCCCCCAGCCGGTGCCCTGCGGGGCCGCGTTGACCAGCACGAACCAGGCCTCGTGCCGGTCCGGACGGACGCTGCTGTCCGGAGCCCGGGTGACGAACACCGCCGGGTCGCCGGCCGGCCGCGCCCGCCGCCCGGGACCGCCGAACACGGCGTCGAACTCGGCGTCGTAGTTCCGCGGGAAGAACACGTTGTGGTGGGCCAGTTCCGGGGTCTCCCCGCGCACGCCGAGCAGCAGCACGAACCCGGCCAGGCTGCGGTCGGCGAGCCCGGCCAGCGGTCCGGGGCTGGGCAGCAGATCGCGGTAGAGCGTGACGGCGTCCACATTCGAGACGACCGTGTCGGCCGGGACGAAGGTGCCGTCGGCCAGCCGGATGCCGCGGACCCGGCGATCCGCGTCGATGCCGCGGACCGCGGAGCCGAGATGGAGTCGTACGCCCAGAGCGGCGCACCTGTCGCGCAGCGCCGCGGCGATGGTGACCAGTCCGCCGGGCAGGTACCAGCCGCCGAAGGCGAGCTCCGCGTACGGGATCGCGGCCAGTGCAGCGGGCGCGCGGCGCGGGTCGGCGCCGGCGTAGGTCGCGTAGCGGTCCAGCAGCATCCGCAGCCGCCGGTCGCCCAGGTACTGCCGGCCCAGCGAGCGCAGGGACCGGCCGGGCGCGATCGCGGCCAGGTCACGGACCCGCCAGGAGAGCCGGGCCAGGGTCGCGGCGGTGACCGGGCGGCGCAGGACGGAGTCCCAGGAGGCGTGCCAGATGCGCTCGGCGCGCGCCCAGAAGCGGGCCCAGTCCCGGGCCGCGTCGTCGCCCAGCGCGGCGGCGATCCGGTCCAGGAAGACCTGGTGGTCGGAGGAGGAGTCGAGGACCGTGCCGTCCGGGAAGAAGTGCCGGACCACCGGGTCCAGCGGCTCGGGACGCAGGTCCAGGCCGAGCCCGTCGAAGACGTCCGGGAGGGTGAGCAGGCTCGGGCCGGTGTCGAAGCGGAAACCGTCCCGCTCGTAGCCGGCGAGTTTGCCGCCGACCTCACCGGACTGCTCGTACACGCTGACCCGGTGCCCGGCCTCGGCCAGCCGCACGGCGGCGGCCAGCCCGCCGACCCCGGCCCCGATCACCACGATCTCACTCATGCCAGGATGATCCGTGATGCCGGGCCGTCTGTCGCGCGGGGCCGGCCGCCTGTTCGTCAGGAGTTCCCCGTGCCGGAGTTACCGCCCACACCTGCGGCATCGTGACGATCCGCGCGAAACCGGCCTCGATGCCGGCCTTCAGTTCGGCTTGCCCGGCCTTCGGTGCGGAGGCGTCCGCAGCCGACTGACCGGCCCAGGGACGTTCGGTCAGGCGACCGGGCGGCCGCGCCAGGAGAGGCGGTTGCGGCGGCGCAGCTGGAACGAGCGGGCGATCAGCCAGGCGAACAGGGCGATCGAGAGCGGGTGGGCCAGCGCGTCCGGGAACGCCCGGCCGCCGGTGGCGCGGGCGGCGGCCACCCGGCCGGTGACGCCCAGCAGGTACGCGATCAGGGCGGGCAGCGACGCGAACGGGGCGAGCAGGGGTGGCAGCGCGTACAGCAGCAGGAGCGGGACCACGACGCAGGCCGCGCCGGCGGCGGACCCGAACGACGCCCACAGCGATTTGGCGTAGCCGTCGGCCAGCTCGCGCCAGGAGTCGTACATCCGGCAGGTGGCCAGCCGCGAGCCGTCGGCGAGCGCGATCCGGCCGCCGGACCGCTTCACCGCGCGGGCCAGCGCGATGTCCTCCAGGATCTCGCCGCGGACCGCGGCGTGGCCGCCGGCGCGCAGGTAGGCGGCCCGGTCCAGGACCAGCCACTGGCCGCCGGCGGCGGCCAGCGACGGCCGCGGCGAGGACTCCATGCCGCGCAGCGGCAGGAAGGTGAGCCAGGACCACTGCAACAGGGGCTGCACCAGCCGTCCGGCGCCGACGATCCGGGGGTACGGGCTGAGCAGCCCGGCCCCGCTGCCCCGCAACAGGTCCACGGCCCCGGCCACCGCGTCCGGCTCGAGCACCACGTCCGCGTCCACGAACACCAGCACGTCCACGTCCCCGGCCAGCTCGCCGAGGCGGTGGCAGGCGTGCGGCTTGCCGAGCCAGCCGGCCGGCGGCGGGGCGCCGGTGTGCAGCCGCACCCGGTCGCCGGCGATCTCCCGGACCAGGTCGGCGGTGCCGTCGGTGGACCCGTCGTCGAGCACGTGGACGGTCAGGTCCGCGAGGCCGCGCTGGGCGAGCAGCGAGCGCAGGCACGGCGCGACCCGGGCGGCCTCGTCGCGCAGCGGCAGCAGCACGGCGACCCGCTCGGTGGTGGCCGCGTCCCGGCGCGGACGGCGCAGCAGCAGCGCGTTGCCCACGGTGTGCGCGGCGAGCAGCGCCAGGATCGCGAGCCAGGCGACTGTCATGTGCCGGTGCGCAGGCGCGGGAGCAGGGGCAGGACCGCGGCGCCCATCAGGACGGCGCCCCACCCCGCGGAGGCCGGCAGGTGCAGGAAGACGGCGTGGGCGAGCGCCGACGACGCGTACGTCCAGAGCCAGAGCGCGAGAGCCGGCGCGTCGGTGGGCCGGGGCAGGTCCGCGGACCGCCCGGCGGCGGCCGCCAGCGCCGCCATCAGCAGCAGCGCGAAGCCCAGCCAGCCCAGGTAGTTGCCGATCGGCACGCCCGGGACGCCGGGCAGCGCGGGCACCGGATCCCGCCACCGCCAGTAGTCCTCGGCGACCATCTGCGGGTCGAGGAAGAGGTCCCAGGCGGCCAGACCGGCCGCGGCCACCGCGATCCGCGGGATCCGGCGCCGGGCGACGCGCAGCGCGGCCAGCCAGGCCGGCCAGGCCATCCAGGTCCAGGCCAGCGGGATGATCAGCGGCACGCCGAGGAGCCGTGGGCCGAGGCGGCCGGAGTACTCGTAGTCGCCGAACGGGAAGCCCGTGGCGACGCCGACCGCCTCGACCGCGAAACCACCCAGGGTCGCGGTCAGCAGCAGCGCGCCGGCGGCGCGCGGGCCCCGGGTGAGCAACGCGTGGGCCAGCGAGAAGGCGACGCCGAGCAGCACCGTGACCACGGTCAGGTGGGCCCGGGTGTCACCAGTGGTGAGCGGATAGCAGATCTGGGCGAGGACGAGCGCCCCGAGCAGGACCCAGGGCAGGCGGCGGATCGGCACGGTCAGGCGCCGGCGACGCCGGGCGCGTCCTCGACCGGCTGCTCGGCCAGCGGGAGCTCGCGGCCCAGCACCGCGAACGCGCGCTCGTCGCCGGGGAAGTAGAAGTGCCGCAGGACGTCCACGAAGCCGTGGCGCCGGTACAGCCGCCAGGCGCGGGACGCCTGCTCGTCGGCCTCCGGAGTGGAGAGCAGGACGGTGCGGCCCAGCGCCATGGCGAGCAGCGCGCGCAGCTGGCGGGCGCCCACCCCGTGCCCCTGGGCGGCCGGGCGCACGTGCAGCTCGACCACCTCGAAGCAGCCGGCCAGCCACTGCCGGCGGGCCGGCTCGCCGAGAGCGGACCGGACCTGGTCGTGCCACCACTGGCCGGGGGCGGAGGTGTAGCCGTACCCGAAGCCCATCAGCCGGCCCTCGGTGGTAAGCGTGGCCACCGCCCGGAAGCCGGGCCGGCGCACGTGCGAGCCGATGTAACCCCGGCGGGTCTGCAGCAGCTCCTGGCGGTAGCCCATCGCCTCGCCGTAGACCGCGACCACGTCGTCGAGCCGCCGCAGCAGGTCGTCCGGCTGCCACGCTACGAGCCTCATCGCTTAGCTACGCTCCTGTCGCTCGGCCCAGCCCAGCACGGACCGGTCACCGCTGATCCCGTGCACCGCGAACCGGGCGAACAGTTCCTCGGCGTACCAGCGGTCGGCCGGGGTGCGGGCGATCGCCGCGCGGTGCTCCGGCTGACGGTACGCGAACGCGGTGAGATCCGCCGCGTCGCGCCACACGCTGATCGTTCCCTGCCAGCCGATCGGCGCCTCGCCCACCCCGAACCGGGCCAGCAGGCCGGGCGCCTCGGTCACCTCCCGGGCCACCGCCGGGACCGCCCGCCAGAACCTCAGCGCCCGGGTGGGGCGCAGCCGGGCGCGGGTCAGCGCCAGCACCATGCCGTCCGGGCGGCGGCCGGTGGGCTCGAACGGGGTGTGGCCGGACCAGGTGCCCCGGCTGATCAGCGGCTCCAGGGCGACCCGCGCGTGACCGGTGGCGATCCGGTCCCAGGCCGGGAACCGTACCTCCGGATCGCCCACGGTGAGCGCCGCCCACCTGGTCAGATCGGCGTCGCCGGGACCGAAGGTGGTCCCGGTCCCGGTGCCCAGGAACTTGCCGAACCGCACGCCGGGCGGGCGGCGGCGGGTGACGGCCATGCGCAGCATGGCCGAGGCGACGGCGTGCCGCGGCACCCGCCAGACGTGGAGGGTGACGTCGGCCTGCATTCCGATCAGGCTAGTCCGGTCGCCGCCCGGCTCGCCTCCCACAGGCCCGCGGCCAGCTCCGGGTCACGGGCGTGCGCGGCCGGCCGGGTCACGGTGCGGCCGACGTAGTACGCGCCGTTCTCCAGCTGCCCGGCGGGGGCGGTGCAGAGCCAGGTGAGCAGCTCACCTGCCGCTTCCGGGGTGACCAGGCCGGGCGCGTACCGGTAGAAGAGCCGCATGATCCGGCCGTCGCCGAAGTTGGTGCGCACCACCCCCGGGTGGAAGCAGACGCTGAGCACGTCCGGCCAGCGCCGGGCGGCCTCGGCGGTGAACAGGATGTTCGCCGACTTGCTCGCCCCGTAGGACCGGAACGCCTGGTACGACCGGTAGTCGTCGGTGAAGTTGGTGCCCGGCTTCCCCTGCAGGTGCGCGCGGGACGAGGTGTTCACGATCCGGCCGCCGGCCAGCCGGTCGCGCAGCAGGTGGGTGAGCAGGAACGGGCCCAGGTGGTTGGCCTGCAGGGTGGCCTCGAATCCGTCCGCGGTCTCGCGGGGGCGGGCGATGATGCCGCCGGCGTTGTTGGCCAGGACGTCGATCTCCGGGACGTCGTCGAGCAGGTGGGCGGCCAGGGACCGGACCTCCGCGAGGTTCTCGAAGTCGGCCCGGTAGTGCCGCGGGGACCGGCCCTGACCGGCCTCCCCGACCTCCCGCACCGCCGCCGCGAGGCGGCCCGCGTCACGGCCGACGAGCACCACCTCGTCGCCGCGCGCCGCCAACTGCTTGGCGGCGGCCAGGCCGACGCCGGAACTGCTGCCGGTGATCACGATGGTCTGCGACATGACGCCTCCTGGCCCGCGAACGTGTCGTACCTCCCGTGCATCCTGACATCCGCGGGTCGTGGATCACCCGCTCACCCGGCCGCGGGCCCCGGGACGCACGCCGGCCGGCCGGGCCGTGGGCTCGCGCAGCGCGGGCGCGAGCAACAGGGTCACCGTCACCGAGGCGGCCGCGAGCAGGGTGATCGCGGTGGCCGGTGAGGTCAGCTCGGCCAGCGAACCGGCCAGCGCGGCGCACACCGCCTGCATGGTCAGCATGCCGGAGCTGTGCAGGCCGAGCGCCTGGCCGCGGTTCTCGTCCGGGGTCAGCTCGACGAGGCGTTCCTGGAGCAGCAGCGTGGAGCAGTACCCGACGGCCGCGATCACCGCCAGGGACACCGCGATCGCCGGTGACGGGCGCAGAGCGAACGGCAGATAGGGTACGGCCAGCAGCAACCGCAGGGACGGGGCCAGTCGCCGGCGCCAGAGCGGGGGCAGGAACCGGCCGGCCAGCACGTCGCCGGCGAGCATGCCCAGCGCGGAACCGGCCAGCAGCAGGCCGGCGCCGGCGGGGTTGAACGGCACGAACAGCGCCTCGCAGCCGACGATCAGGCCGTTGGGCAGCCAGAGTCCGGCGTACACCGGTCGTACCCGGGGAATCGCCCACAACCGCGCGTTGACCCGCCAGGTCGCCGCCACCGAGGGTCGGCCCGAGGCCCGCGCGGCGCGCCGGGTCAGGCCCAGCCGGATCACCAGGGCCGCGGCCAGGTGGAATCCGGCGCCGGTCAGCAGCGTCCCGGCCGGCGACAGCACTGTCACCAGCGCGCTGCCGGCCGCGAACCCGGCGATCTGCATGGCGCCGTTGGAGATGTTCAGCGCGGACCGGCCCAGCAGATAGGCGTCCGCGACCACGTCGGTGAGCAGCCCGGCGCGGACCCCGCCGCTCACCGACGCGGCCAGGCCCATCGCCAGCAGCACCGCGAACACCCCGGCGAGGGGCAGGCCGGGCAGCGCCAGCAGGGCGGTCAGCGCGGCGGTGAGCAGGGCGAGACCGCTGGCGGCGGCGCGCGGCGGCCAGCGGTCGGCCGCGGAGAGCAGCAGGGTGGCGCCGGCCATCTGCGCCAGGGCCGGGCCGAACATGCTCACGGCGGCGAGGAACGGCGATCCGGTGCGGGCGTAGACGTCGGTGGCCAGGGCCAGGCCGACGACCGTGCCGGCGGCGCTCTGCAGGCAGGTGGCGCCGAAGATCGGGGTGAATTCCGGCGTACGGAACAGCTGGCGATAGGTATGCATGGCTGGTGAGTCTTCGCCGGGGCCGGGACGGGTGGTTAATGTTTCGCGTGGCGGCGAAAGGTGGTGTCCCGTGGGCTGGTGGCAGATCGACGCGGACACGCTGGTCGCCAGCCGGTTCGTGCTCTCGTCGCTGGCCGAGACGACAGCGGGGCTGATCCGGCTGCGGTGGGACAGCGCGGAGCTCCCGCCGGACCGGGAGTGGCTGCGGGCGCACCGGCCGGCGTACCTGGCCCGGCTCGCCGCCGACCCGGTGACCGCGGAGCTGGTCGACGCGGCGCTGCGGCCGGGCTGGATCGCCGACTTCGTGGCGCCGCCGCCGTGGGTGGCGGAGCGGCCGTTCGGCGAGGAGGTGGCGGTGGTCCGGGGGACCCCGCCTGCGGACGCCCGGCGCGACATCACGGCGAGCCTGGGCGGGCGGCTGCCGGCGTCGCTGGCGCGTGACGATCTCGGCGAGCGGATGGCGGACCTGCTGACCTGGATCTGGCACACCGCGATCGAGCCGGACTGGCCCCGGCGCCGGCGGCTGCTGGAGGCCGACGTGCTGGCCCGGACCCGCCAGCTGAGCGTGGGCGGGTGGCAGGCGGCGCTGGACCGGATGCGCGGCGGGACGCGGTGGCTGGGCGGGGGCCGGCTGCAGATCAACGCGTACGACCATCCGCCCCGGGACATCTCCGGCGCCCAGTTGCTGTTCGTGCCGAACACCCTGGGTGGGGGATGGGTCGCCTGGCAGGAGCCGGACTCGTCGCGGTACGCGCTGATGTACCGGGCCTCGGGGGTGCTGGCGGATCCCGGGGGCACGGCGCCCGGGGCGCTGGGGAGGCTGCTGGGAGCGGGCCGGGCGCGGGTGCTGGCGGGACTGGAGCAGCCCCGGAGCGTCAGCCAGTTGGTGGTGGTCAGCGGGCTGGGTCTGGGGTCGGTGGGCGGGCACCTGCGGGTGCTGCTGGAGGCCGGGCTGGTGACCCGGCGGCGCGCTGGGCGCAGCGTGCTCTACATGCGCACGGCGGCGGGGGACGCGGTCGTCCGGGTCGCCGGCTGATCTTTCGGTGTCGATCACCTGTTCGAAAAAGTGGTCGGTGTGGCGCGGTTTTGTCGTAGGGGGGTGCTAGTCTTCGCTGTAGTTAGAACGGATGTTCGAGAGTTGCTCGTTCGGGCGGCCCTCGTTCTGGCGGACTCGGTTCGCGAGCCGTCCGTTCTGGCCTCGGGAGCATGTTTCGCGGCGTGTCTTCCGGGCGCGGCACGCGCGAAGTGCCGTGTGCGTGGTCCGGGCATTCGCGGGTTCGGGCCTCGTGACAGAGGCAGGCCGCCGCTCGCCACCCTCGACCCCCGGTGGTGGGCGGCGGACCCGCCGGCAGTGTCCGGCCGGGTGTGGTGTGGGGAAGCTTCACATCCGGCCGGTCTGCAGCCGGGGCTCCTACTGCCCGTGGGGCCCCGGCACCCGGCCTCACGGCCGCTCCCCCGCGGGGGCGGTCCAGGCCAGGCCCGTTGCGTCTTCCTCCGCAGCGGTCCGGTTCGGCCGGCACGTCGGATGCGGAACAGGCGAGGAGAAACGACCATGGCGAGCCCCGCGGCCCCCGGCCTGATGCCGGTCCCCGGTTCGGCGAGCGCGACCGGTGCGACCGCCCGGGCCGATGCGCCCACGGTCCCGGCGCACATGCTGCCGCACCGCAGCCCAGCTCAACTTCTGGCGATCGCCCGGCAGAGTCTGTCCGAGGCGGCGCACACCACTCCCGACGGCCTGCGATACGCGGCGGCTCATCTGGCCGCTCTGCGCGCGGCCGCGGCTCTGCTCGCCGCCCGCGCCCGCCCGGCCGCGTCCGGGCGGCGGACCAGGGCGACCAGCGTCTGGTCGCTGCTGGTGATGGTCGCGCCGGAGTTCGGTGAGTGGGCCGGTTACTTCGCCCTCGGCGCCGGCAAGCGGGCGGCGGCCGAGGCCGGCATCCCGCATGTGGTGAGCGCCCGGGAGGCGGACGACCTGCTGCGGGCCGCGGAGCAGTTCGTGACGGTGGCGGAGTCCTCGCTCGGGTTCTCCTGCCAGCCGCCCCTGGCCGCCTGAGCCGGCCGCGGCCGGGGCCTGATCGGTCTCGTCCGTCGCCGGCGATGCTCCGGCCGCCGTGGGGAGTCGGCCCGGGGTGATCCGACGCCGGTGGCGGGGGTCGTCGACATGACTGACTCGGGCCGCCGCCGGTGGCGGGGGCGTCTGTTCTTGTCTGTCGGAACGTCGGGTTGATCAGATGACCGGCTTCTGCCGGGAGGGGGCTGGGTTCGGCTTCGGCCCGGGGCGCGCCCGGGGGTGTGCGCGGCTGGGGCGCCAGGGGTGTCGCCGCGGTTCGAGGAACACACGGGGAACAGAGCGGGGCACGATGGCAGGGCGCATGATCAGCGGGACGGCTGCCCTCGCGGGACTGGTGCGTACGGCGAGCGAGGCGGATGAGCCGGGTGCGCACCGGATGCTGCCGGTTGCGGCTGAGCTGGGCAGTCTGCTGCCCGGGGGTGGGCTGCGGCGGGGGAGCACGGTGACGGTGGCGGCCGGCCGCGGCGTCCCGGCTGATCGGAGCGTGCCAGCCGATCGGAATGCGCGCGCCGGCCGGATCGCGCCGGCCGGCGGGTGGGTTGCGCCTGCCGGTGGGCGGAGCGGACGGGGGAACGCTTCTGCCGGTGGTGGAGCTGTGCGTGCCGGCGGGACGGCCCCGGCCGGGGGTGGGACCTCGCTGATGCTGGCCCTGCTCGCGGCGGCTTCCCGGGCCGGGTCGTGGTGTGCGGTGGTGGGGCTGCCGGCCCTCGGGGCGCTGGCGGCGGCCGAGAGCGGGATCGCGCTGGAGCGGCTCGCCCTCGTGCCGGAGCCCGGGTCGGACTGGCCGACAGTGGTGGCGGCGCTGATCGACGGGGTGGACGTGGTGGTCACGGCCGTGCCCGGGGCGGTGTCCGGGACCGTCGTGAGCCGGCTGGCGGCCCGGGCGCGGCAGCGGGGATGTGTGCTGGTGCCGTTCGGGGACTGGGCCGGGGCGGACGTGACCCTGCAGGTCAGCAGCGGCCGGTGGGAGGGGCTCGGGGACGGCTGGGGGCGCCTGCGGCGACGTGAGGTGACAGTGCTCGCCAACGGACGCGGGGCCGCGGCCCGGCCCCGGGAGCTGACTCTCTGGATGCCCGGTGTGACGACCCGGCCCGGCCGTCCGGAAACCCGGTCCACCGCGCCCCGGGAACGTCCGGGGCCCTCGGCGGTGCCGGACAACCGTCCCCTGCACGCCGTTCCCTCCCCGCCGGCCGGCGCGGCTGATCCGCACGGTGGCCGCCAGGAGCGGAGGGCTGCCGTGCGGACCGGTTCGGACGGTCCGCGGACGCGGTTCCAGGCGGCGCCGGGGTCCGCGGCGCCGGGGCTCGCGCCGGGGTCCGCGGCGGCCGGGGTCGCGGTGGCGGCGGGGGCCGGGGTGGGGGACTGACGTGGACGCGGGATCGCGGACGTTGCTGGTCTGGTGTCCGGACTGGCCGGTGGTGGCAGCGGAGATCGAGTTGGGCGTGCCGGCGGCGGCGCCGGTGGCGGTGTTCGCCGGGAACCGGGTGCTGGCCTGTTCCGAGGCGGCCCGGCGGGAGACCGTGCGGCGGGGGCTGCGACGGCGGGACGCGCAGGGGCGGTGTCCGCAACTGATCGTGGTGGAGCACGATCCGGGGCGGGACGCCCGGACGTTCGAGGCGGTGGTCGCGGCGGTCGAGGAGGTCGCGGCCGGAGTCGAGGTGGTACGACCGGGAGCCTGCGCGCTCGCGGCCCGGGGACCGTCGCGGTACTACGGCGGGGAGGAGGCCGCCGCGGAGCGGATCGTGGAGCACATCGCGCAGGCGTGTGCGGTGGAGAGCCAGGTGGGGATCGCGGACGGGGTGTTCGCGGCCGGGATCGCGGCCCGGACCGGGCAGATCGTCGAGCACGGAGGGACGCCGCGGTTCCTGGCCGGGATGCCGGTCGAGGCGCTGGACCGGCCCGAGCTCACCGATCTGCTGCGCCGGCTCGGGGCGCGGACGCTGGGGGAGTTCGCCGCGCTGCCGGCCGGTGACGTGCTGACCCGGTTCGGGTTCGACGGGGCGCTGGCGCACCGGCTGGCCTGCGGCGCCGATCACCGGCCGCTCGCGGTCCGGCAGCCGCCGCCGGATCTGGCGGTCTCCGGGACGTACGACGAGCCGCTGGACCGGGTGGACACCGCCGCCTTCGCCGGCCGGGCGCTCGCCGAGCGCCTGCACGAGCGGCTGGCCGGGCACGGGCTGGCCTGCACCCGGCTCGGCGTCGAGGCGGTCACCGCGGACGGCCAGGAACTGCACCGGGTGTGGCGGCACGACGGCCTGCTCACCTCGGCCGCCATCGCCGAGCGGGTGCGCTGGCAGCTCGACGGCTGGCTGACCGGCGGGCGCCGGAACGGGCCGCCCCGGCCGACCGCCGGGCTGGTCCGGCTGAGCCTGATCCCGGACGGCATCCTGGCGCACGCCGGCCTGCAACCCGGTCTGTGGGGCGACGCCGGCGCCGGACGGGACCGCGCGCACCGGGCGTTCAGCCGGGTCCAGGGCCTGCTCGGGCCGGAGGCGGTGGTGACGCCGGTGATCGGTGGTGGGCGTTCCGGGGACGACCAGGTGCGCTTGGTGCCGTGGGGCGACGAGCGGTCGCCGAGCCGGCCGGCCGCGCCGCATCAGGAACCGGTCCCAGGGCTGGTCACCGTGCCGTTGCTGGATCACGCGATCGCCCCGGAGCTGCCCGGCCGCCCGGCCGGGCCGGGCCCACGCGGGTTCCCGATCCCGATCCCGGAGAGAGCCGAGAGAGCGGAAGGAGCGGAGAACCCGGAAAGGGCGGGGAACCCGGAGAGCGCTGGGCGCGGGGCGGAAGCCGACGGAGGGGAGCGGGCGACGGGACCGCGGGGCCGCGGCTCGGCGGCCGCTGACGGCCGGGCGGGCGCCGCTCCGGCCGTACCGCCGAAGCACACGGGCCGCCAGGCCCGGCCTCCCCGGCTGCCACCCTGGCCCGGCCGCCTGCCCCGGCCGTCGCCCGCCCTGGTCCTTCCCGAGCCGATCCCGGTGGTGGTGCACGACGAGCTCGGCCTCCCGGTCGGAGTTTCCGCGCGCCTCGAGCTCACCGGCCGGCCCGCGACGCTGAGCGCCGGGCGGTCCGCGCCGCTGGAGATCACCGGGTGGGCCGGGCCGTGGCCGATCGAGGAGCGCTGGTGGGCGCCGGAGGAGGCGCGGCGGCGGGCGCGGTTCCAGATGGCTTTGTCGGACGGCCGGGCGGTGCTGATCTCGCTGGCCGCCGGCCAGTGGACGGTGGAGGCGATCTATGACTGAGCGGGTGGGCCGATGAGTTTCCACAACCCCGACGTGCCGTGGGCCGAGCTGGAACGGACGCTGTCCGGGCGGCCGGTCGTCGATCCGGTCGCGGTGGACGGCGACGGCGGCGACTCCCCGGCCTGGAGTCGCAGGCGGGAGCCGTACCGCGCGGCCCCCGGCCTGGTCCGCGCCGAGCCGGCGATCGACTACGCCGAGTTGCACTGTCACACCAACTTCAGCTTCCTGGACGGCGCCAGCCACCCCGAGGAACTCGCCGAGGAGGCGGCCCGGCTGGGACTCACCGGCCTGGCCGTGACCGATCACGACGGCTTCTACGGCGTGGTCCGCTTCTCCCAGGCGGCCCGCGAGCTGCGGCTGCCGACGATCTTCGGCGCCGAGTTGTCGCTGGGCCTGACCCGGCCGCAGAACGGTGAGCCGGATCCGGAGGGCACCCACCTGCTCGCGCTGGCGCACGGCCACGAGGGGTACGCCCGGCTGGCCCGGGTGATCTCGGAGGCTCAGCTGGCCGGTGGGGAGAAAGGCCGGCCCGAGTACGGAAGTCTGGAACGGATCGCCGAGACGCTGCGTGATCACGTGCTGGTGTTGACCGGGTGCCGCAAGGGCCCGGTCCCGCTCGCCCTGGCCACCGGCGGGATCGACGCCGCCGCCGGGGAACTGGACCGCCTGGTGGACCTGTTCGGCGCGCCGAACGTGGCGGTCGAGCTGACCGATCACGGCGACCCGTACGACGTCGATCGCAACGACGCGCTCTTCGCGCTGGCTCGCAGCCGCCGGCTGGAGGTGGTGGCGACCGGAAACGTTCACTACGCCACCCCGTCCCGCCGGCGCCTGGCCACCGCGCTGGCCGCGGTCCGGGCCCGGCGCGGCCTGGACGAGATGGACGGCTGGCTGCCCGCGGCCGGCACCGCCCACCTGCGCAGCGGCGCCGAGATGGCGCGCCGGTTCGGCGGATATCCGGGCGCTGTGGAGAATGCCGCGATGTACGGCGACGGTCTCGCCTTCGACCTGGACCTGGTCGCCCCGCGCCTGCCGGACTACCCGGTGCCGCCGGGGCACACCGAGATGAGCTGGCTGCGCGAGCTGACCATGCGCGGCGCCCGGGCGCGCTACGGGGAGCACCACCTGAAGGCCTACCGGCAGCTGGAGTACGAGCTGCGGATGATCGAGGAGCTCGGTTTCCCCGGCTACTTCCTGGTCGTCTACGACATCGTGGACTTCTGCCGGCAGAACCGGATCTACTGCCAGGGGCGGGGTTCGGCGGCGAACTCCGCGGTCTGCTACGCCCTGTGGATCACCAACGTCGACTCGGTCCGGTACAACCTGCTCTTCGAGCGGTTCCTCGCCCCGGAGCGCGACGGCCCGCCGGACATCGACGTGGACATCGAGTCGGACCGGCGCGAGGAGGTCATCCAGCACGTCTACGCCAAGTACGGGCGGGAGCACACCGCGCAGGTGGCCAACGTGATCTCCTACCGCCCCCGGTCGGCGGTCCGCGACATGGCCCGGGCGTTCGGCTTCTCGGCCGGCCAGCAGGACGCGTGGAGCAAGCGGATCGACCGCTGGGGCGACGTCGCGGCAGCGGACGCCGATCTGCCCGAGCAGGTCGTGGAATTCGCCAACGCGGTCCAGAACTTCCCTCGCCACCTGGGCATCCACTCCGGAGGCATGGTGATCTGCGACCGCCCGATCATCGAGGTCTGCCCGGTCGAGTGGGGCCGGATGCCGGGCCGCACCGTGCTGCAGTGGGACAAGGACGACTGCGCCGCCGTCGACCTGGTCAAGTTCGACCTGCTCGGGCTCGGCATGCTGTCGGCGCTGCACTACGCGTACGACATGATCGAGGACGAGCTGGACATCGGCACGATGCCGCTCGACGACCCCGAGGTCTACGAGATGCTCTGCCGGGCCGACTCGGTCGGGGTGTTCCAGGTGGAGAGCCGGGCCCAGATGGCGACGCTGCCACGGCTCAAGCCCCGGGAGTTCTACGACCTGGTGATCGAGGTGGCGCTGATCCGGCCGGGACCGATCCAGGGCGGATCCGTGCACCCGTACATCCGCCGGAAGAACGGCCTGGAGGAGCCGCGCGTGCCGCACCCGCTGATGGAGAACGCGCTGAACAAGACACTCGGCGTACCGCTCTTCCAGGAGCAGCTCATGCAACTCGCCATCGACGTGGCCGGTTTTGATCCGTCGGAGGCCGATCAGTTGCGACGCGCGATGGGTTCCAAGCGGTCCGTCGAGAAGATGCAGAGGATCAAGATCCGGCTGTACGCCGGGATGGCCGCGAACGGAATCACCGGCGAGCTCGCCGACGACCTGTTCCACAAGCTCTCCGCGTTCGCCAGTTACGGCTTCCCGGAGAGCCACGCGATGAGCTTCGCGTACCTGGTCTACGCGAGCGCCTGGCTCAAGCGGTACCACCCGGCGGCGTTCTGCGCGGCGCTGCTGAACGCGCAGCCCATGGGCTTCTACTCGCCGCAGAGCCTGGTCGACGACGCGCGCCGGCACGGGGTCGAGGTGCGGCGCCCGGACATCAACCTCAGCGACGCGATGGCGACGCTGGAGACCGTGCCGGAGTCCCGGCGCGCCGCGCTGCCCGGCGAGCCGCCGCACGCGTGGGGGCTGGGCGGACCTGCGGTCCGGCAGGGGCTGGGCACGGTCCGGACGATCGGGACCGCGCTCGCCGAGCTGATCGAGAAGGAACGGCGGGAGCACGGGCCGTACCGGTCGATGACCGATCTCGCACGGCGGACCGGATGCTCGACCGCCCACCTGGAGGCCCTGGCCACCGCGGACGCCTTCGCGGGGTTCGGCCTCTCCCGGCGCGAGGCGCTGTGGGCCGCGGGAGCGGCCGCGCAGGACAAACCGGACCGTCTGCCCGGGACGGTGACCGGCACCGAGGCGCCGATGCTGCCCGGGATGAGCGACGTGGACGTGCTGATCGCGGACGTCTGGGCGACCGGGTTGTCGCCGGAGACGCATCCGGCCCGGTTCCTGCGCGCCGGGCTGGAGGCCGCCGGGGCGGTGCCGATCTCGGCGCTCGGGCAGGTGGAGGCGGGGACCCGGGTGCGGGTGGGCGGGATCGTCACGCACCGGCAGCGGCCGGCCACCGCCGGTGGGGTGACGTTCGTGAACCTGGAGGACGAGACCGGGATGCTGAACGTGACCTGCTCGCCGGGGTTGTGGCTGCGGTACCGGCGGGTGGCGCGGAGCAGCGCGGCGCTGCTGGTGCGGGGGAAGCTGGAGAAGGTGGAGGGGGTGGTGAACCTGGTGGCGGATCGGCTGGAGGAGTTGCGCCCCCCGGTCTCCCCGGCTTCGCGGGACTTTCGCTGACGGCTCGTCCTCGCGCTGCCCGCCCCGGACCCCGGCCGCCGCCGCGCGCCGGCTCTCGCGGCCTCGCCTCCGCCGTTCGCCACGATCGCGCGGTGGTGGCGGGAAAGGGCTCGGCCGGGCCGATAGGCTGCGCGGGTGGACACCGCAATCGCACGTACCGGCCGGCCGCTCGTCACCGCCCGCACCGCGGCGGTCTGGGCCGTCCTGCGCCGTGAGCTGGACCGGCACGCCGGCCGTGAGCTGACCGTCCTCGACGTCGGCGGCGGCACCGGCGGCTTCGCCGTGCCCCTGGCCGAGGCCGGCCACACCGTCACCGTGATCGACGCCAGCCCCGACGCGCTCGCCGCCCTGACCCGCCGCGCCGCGGACGCCGGGGTCGCCGGCCGGGTGCGCGCCGTGCAGGGCGACGGCGACGCGCTCGCCGGGCTGGTCGAGCCGGGCAGCGCCGACCTGGTGCTGTGCCACGCCGTCCTCGAGGTGGTGGACGACCCGTCGGAGGTGGTCGCCGCGATCGCCGCGGCGCTGCGGCCCGGCGGCGCGGTCAGCCTGCTGGTCGCCGGGCGTGCCGCCGCGATCCTCGGCCGGGCCGTCAACGGGCATCTGCGGGCGGCGACCGCGCTGGTCACCGACCCGGAGGGCCGGTCCGGGCCGCGGGACACGCTGCGCCGGCGATACGACGCGGAGACGGCCGCGGCGCTGCTGCGGGCCGCGGGGCTCCAGGTCGAGGAGACCCATGGCGTACGGGTGGTCGCCGATCTCCTGCCGGCCACCGTGATCGAGCAGGACCCGCAGGCGGCGCTGGACCTGGAGCTGGCCCTGAGCGCGCAGCCACCGTTCCGGGACATCGCCTCCCAGCTGCACCTGTTCGCCCGCCGCTCATGACCGCCCCGGCCGAGGACGGGCTGCACCCGGACGCGCTGCGGCCGGTCCGCCCGGCGTACGGCACCGGCAGCCTGGCCGACCTGCTGCCCAGCGTGAGCGCCGTGCTCGGGGTGCCCGGCGCCGCCGACGTACTCGGACTGCGGGACCGGCTGGACGGGGTGGACAAGGTCGCCGTGCTGCTGGTGGACGGGCTCGGGGCGTACCAGATGCCGCTGGCCGCGAGGCACGCCCCGGTCCTGGCCGACCTGGCCGCCGGCGGTCGTGGCCACGCCGGCACGCTGACCTCCGGGTTTCCGTCCACCACGCCGGTCAGCCTGGTCACCCTCGGCGCGGGGGTGCCGCCCGGCGCGCACGGCGTGCTCGGCTTCACCGTCCGCCGCCCGGACGGCCGGCCGCTCACCCACATTTTCTGGGGCGACGACCCCGACCCCCGCGCGTGGCAGCCGGTGCCGACCCGGATGGAGCTCGCCGCCGCGGCCGGGGTGCGGGTCACCGTGGTCAGCCGGCCGCAGTTCGAGGGCAGTGGCCTCTCGCTGGCCGCGAACCGGGGCGGCGTCTACCGGGGCGCCGCCGACGGCACGGCGGTCGCCGACGGGGTGCTGGCCGCGCTGCGCGAGGCGGACGGGCCGGCGCTGGTCTACGGATACCATCCCGACCTCGACCACTTCGGCCACGAGGACGGGATCGGCTCGCCGACCTGGCGTCAGGCCGCCCGCGAGGTGGACAAGCTGCTCGACCGGGTGCTGCACGGG
The DNA here is from genome assembly GCF_016862395.1 of Actinoplanes siamensis. Classification (GTDB taxonomy): domain Bacteria; phylum Actinomycetota; class Actinomycetes; order Mycobacteriales; family Micromonosporaceae; genus Actinoplanes; species Actinoplanes siamensis. The sequence continues at coordinate 28,759 of NZ_BOMW01000029.1, forward strand.
CTGCCGCCGCGGTCCGCGCTGCTCGTGGTCGCCGACCACGGCCAGCTCAACGTGCCGATCGAGGGCCGGCGGGACATCGCCGCGATCCCGGAGCTGCGCGACGGCCTGACCGGGGTGACCGGCGAGCCGCGGGTCCGGTATCTGTACGCCGAGGACGGCGCGCGCGACGACGTGGTGGCCAACTGGCGCGGGGTGTTCGGCGCCGAGGCGACAGTGCTGACCCGCGAGGAGGCGATCGATCAGGGGTGGTTCGGGCCGGTGCCGGCCGGGCACGCCGACCGGATCGGGGACGTCGTGGTGCTCTGCTGGGGCCGGGCGGTGGCGGTGGCGTCCGGGTGGGAGCCGGCGAAGGCGGGGCAGTTGGTGGCGTACCACGGCTCGGCGACGGCGGCCGAGATGACCGTGCCGTTGCTGATCGCCAGGTGATCGCCGGATGATCCGCTCGCCGCTCGCCCGCCGATCACCTGATGACCCGCCCGCCGCTCGCCCGCCGATCACCTGATGATCCGCTCGCCGCTCGCCGCTCGCCGCTCGCCGATCACCCGGTGATCCGCCCGCCGCGTGCTCGCTGATCGCCCGTCATCCATTTCACTCGATGTCGCCGGTGTTTCACGTGGCGTAACGGTCCTGGTAAGCCGGGCTTTTCGGGCGAATCGATCTTACGGGCAGGGAAAATCACCCGCACTCGGCCGTCGTCCCGCTTTCCGACCCGCCCACCCCCTCGTAGACTTGCGTGATAAGGCAGCCGACGGTTGCCCCGGCCCCACGCGGGCCGGACATGCGCCCGGGGAGGAAAGCCGTGCCGCTCTCGGAGCACGAGCAGCGGCTGTTCGATCAGATCGAGCGGTCGCTTGCCGAGGACCCCAAATTCGCCTCGGCTGTGCGGGCCAGCGACCCGCGTTTCCACGCACGGCGCCGGCTCATCATCGCCGCGTTCGTGATCGTGCTTGGCCTGGCTCTCGTCGTGTACGGGACGGTCGCCAGGAACACACTGCTCGGCGTCGCCGGCTTCGTCGTGATGCTGGGCTCGGCCGCCTTCGCGATGCAGTCACGCAAGCGTGGCCAGGCCCCCGACCTGAAGTCCGTCGGCGGGACCGCCTCACGGCGTACCCGCCAGGGTCGCAAGGGCAACGGCGGCCTGCTGGACCGGTTGGAGGACCGCTGGAGGCAGCGGCCGGAGGGGCATCGCTGACGGCCTCAGCCGACACCGACGAACGGCGGCCATAGGGCCGCCGTCGTCATTTCCGCAGCGGACTCTCCACCGCAATCCTCGGGCCGCAATCCTCCCGCCGCGAGTTCCGGGGTTGCGAGTGTCGCGCCGCGAGCCTCGGGCGGCGAGCTTCTTGTCGTGAGTTCCGGCGTTGCGAGTGTCGCGCCGCGAGTCTCGGGCGGCGAGCTTCTTGTCGTGAGTTCCGGCGTTGCGAGTGTTGCGCCGCGAGCGTCCCTGCCGAGGGTTCCACCGCGGCTGCCGTGAGTTCCGGACCGCGGGCTTCGCGCCCCGCCGGTCTTCCTCGTCGTGGCGTTTCCTGCGACATGCCGGTGACGGTGAGCTGGGGGCGGGGGCGCCGTCCGTGGACGGTGCCCCCGCCCGTCGCGGTCAGCGGGTCCGGGTCAGGAGACGGCGCGGGTTGAAGCGGGCCAGGTTCTCCCGCAACCGGCCCGCCGCCTCCATCGTGCGGGTGCCGGCCTCGGACAGCGCCAGCCGCCACCCCAGCAGGATCGACGGCGGGAACAGGACCGCCCGCACCCGGGCCCGCACCGTCGCCGAGTGGGACAGCCCGCCGCGGACCTGCCGCAACGCCGACGTCAGCTCCACGCCCCGCATCGGCTCCCGGGCGTACCGCGCCCGCTCCTCGGCGGTGCCCAGCAGCTCCACCGCCGCGGCCGGCTCGGCGGACAGGACCGTCTCCCGGATCAGGCGCTGGGCGGTGAGCCGCGGCGTCTCGGTCGGGTCGACAGTGATCTGGTAGTCGACCATCGTGTCGATCAGCTCGTCCCAGGCCGCGTGGGCGTCCTCGCGGGCCCGGGCGGTCTCACCGGTCACCATGAGGCCGGTGACCGCGCCGGCCGGGCCGGGCTCGGACGGCTCCGCCACCCCGGCCGTCGCGGTGTGCCGCTGACGCCGCAGCAGGACCCGGCGCAGCGCCGGGACCAGCAGCAGAGCGATCAGCGTCGCGATCACCCCGAAGATCAGCAGTCCGGTCCAGTTGTCCTGGTCGGTGCCGGCGCCGACGGTGGTGGCCGCGGCGCCGCCGTCGTTCGCCCGGTCGGGCCGCTGGTTCTGGCCGGCGGCCGCCGAGGCGCTGGAGCCGGGCAGCGGGGCGGTCGTGGGCGCGGCGCTCGGCTCCGCGGTCCGGTCGACGTCCGGCGCCCAGTCCGAGCGGGCCGCGCCGGCCACCCCGGCGGACGGCGTCGCGTCGAACGGAACCCAGCCGAAGCCCTTCAGGTAGACCTCGGTCCAGGCGTGCGCGTTGCGGTTGGTGATCACATACGTGGAGCCGTCCTCCATGGTGCCCCGGGTGAAGCCGAACGCCACCCGGGCCGGGATCCCGGCCGCCCGTACCATCCAGGCCATCGCCGCCGCGTACTGCTGGCAGTAGCCGACCTTGTTCTTCAGGAACGCCTCGATCTCGGAGAAGTTCCCGGTCGACTGGGTCTGCTGGCTGTACGAGAACCCGTACTTGCGGGAGAACGAGTCGTAGATCGCCCGGACCTTGTCGTAATCGGTGGCCACCCCCTGGGTGATCCGGGCGACCTGCCGATCGACGTAGTCGTTGTCCGGAACGACGGTGAAGGCCCGGCGGATCGGGTCGTCCCGGTCCAGTTCCGGCGCGGTCCGCAGCTCGGCCGGCGTGTACTGGGGGCGCAGGTAGTCCACCGAGTACTTCTGCTTGCTGGTGGTCGTCCGGTTGGAGTAGAGCACCTGCTGGTTCGGGTCGTACGCCCAGTTGCCGGTCAGATCCCGGATGCCTACCGGGTTCGCGTACAGCGGGGCCAGGCTCTGCCGCAGCGCGTCGGTGACCTCGATCTCCGCGTGATACTGCTGGAACGTGCTCCCGGCGGTCGAGCTCTCCCGGCGCGGGTCCGGCAGACTGCCCGCGTCGAGCGTGTTCCCGGCCGGCGGCTGGTTCCCGAAGCCCTCGGCGGTGAGCTGATCGGCGACGCCGAACCGCAGGTAGAACGGGTCCTTCTCGGTCGTCGTCACCTTCAGCAGGTTGACGGTGGTGTTCTGGGCGAGCTGGCCGCTGAGCGACGCGAACAGGTTGATCTTCCCGTTGCCGCCCTTGCCCAGCCCGCTGCCGACGCCGCTGCCGCTCTGGGTCAGCTGGGACAGCAGGCCGCCGGTGACGGTCGGCACGACCAGCGGCAGCAGCACCGCCACCAGCACGCCTGCCACACCGAGCCGGCGGCCGGCCGCGGCCAGCGGGGACGGCTCCCAGACGTCGACGTCGCGCCCGTCGCCGGTGAACCGGCGGCCGAACCGGCGCACCCGGTCCACGTTGTCGGCGACCAGCAGCCACAGGTAGCCGCAGGCGCCGACGACGAACGGGGTCACCGGCACGCTGTCCAGGTAGATCGCGACCGGGATGGAGTAGATGGCCAGCATGGGCAGGCCGGACAGGGCCGGCCGGCGGAACACAGCGGTCAGCAGGTCGACCACGATCGCGACCACGCCGATGCCGAGGACCGCGATGAAGAGCAGGCCGTCGCGGTCCGGGACGGGCACCGCGTACGACCGGGTGTCGTTGCCGGCCTGCTGGATCAGCTCGCCGAAGTGGGCCAGCGTGGCCGGGGTCGGCACCAGCAGCTCGTGCCCGCTCGGGAAGATCCAGGTGAGCGTCACGACCAGGGCCGCCACCATGCCCAGCGCCTGCGCCCAGCTGGGGAACCGCAGCGTCCGGGTGAGCACCGCGGCGCCCGCGATCATCACCACGGTGAGCAGCACCTGCAGCAGCCAGGTCCAGCTGTCGAAGATGGTGGCCAGCGGCGCGGACGCGAGCAGCGTGGCGGCGGCCGCGACCAGTCCGAGACGACGGCGGCCGGTCATCGGTTCACCCCGCTGACCGTCTCGGCCATCGCCGCGCGGTAGGCGAAGCCCTGCGACCCGCGGCCCATCGTGGGCCAGAGCGCCGGCAGCGTCTCGCCGTGCGGCACCCGCACCGACCGCCAGCCGCTGCGCACCAGCGCCAGCGACGCGGCGGCGTGCTCGCGGTCCGACTCCTGCCGGTCGCCGTCGGTCATCGAGACCCAGGTGGAGCTGTCCACGGCGAACCCGACGCAGGTCGCGCCGTTGCCGCGGAGCTGGCCGAGCAGCTGGGCCTCGGCCGTGGTGAGGGTGCCGAACAGGCCGATCACCAGGCCGCCGTCGGAACGCCGGCGGACCAGCTCGACCAGGCCGGCCACGTCGGAGCCGGAGGCCGGCCTCACGTCGGCCAGCGCGTCCAGGATCAGGCCCTCGCCGCCGCTCTCCGACCCGTCGATGTCCACCCCGGTGCCGGTCACCAGGCGCACCTTGTAACCGGCCTCGCGCAGGTGCACCGCGATGCTGGCGGTCGCCGCCACCGCCCACTCGAAGCTGGCCGTCGGGCCCTCGCCGCGGTGCGCCTGGGCCCGCGTGTCCAGGACCACCGTGGCCCGGCTCTCCCAGGGCTGTTCCTCGCGGCGGACCATCAGCTCGCCGGTGCGGGCCGTCGACCGCCAGTGCACCCGGCGCAAGTCGTCGCCCCGGCGGTACTCCCGGGTGGCCGCGTCGTCCTCGCCGTGCACCGCCACCGAGCGGGCCCGGCTGTCCCCGGACCCCGCGTACTCCCCGGCCAGCCGCACCTGGGGGAGCGGGGTGACCTGTGGGATCACGATGAGCTGGTCGACGCTGGGGAACGAGCGGGTCAGCTCGCACAGCCCGAACGGGTCGGTCAGCCGGATCACCAGCGGGCCGATCGGGTACCGCCCGCGCACGTCGGCGCGCACCGTGTACGCCACCGAGCTGGCCTGCTGCGCGCCGAGCCGCTCCAGGACGACCCGGGGGCGGCTGCCCAGCGCGTACGGCAGGCGGTCCTCCAGCAGCATGGTGCCGGTGGGCAGGCGGGACAGGTTCTGCAGGCGCAGGATCACCCGCGCGCTGGAGCCGACCGGCGCCCGGCCCGGTTCCAGCGAACGGGTGCAGGCCAGCTTGTAGCGGCTGCGCCCGACGTAGGCCGCGGCCAGCAGTGGCAGCGCGGCCAGCAGCACCGCCACCCGCAGCAGGTCGCGCTCACCGAGGACGAGCGCCGAGATGCCGGCGGCGATAGCGGCGGCCAGGAACGAGCGGCCGCGCGTGGTGAGACCCCGCAGCGCCTCCCGCATGGTCATCGCCCCCGGGACTCGTACGGCGCGCGGCCGTCCCGGGTGTCGTAGGGGTTGCGGGTCGCGTGCGGGATCGGCAGCCGGTGCACGATCTCCGAGACGATGGTGTCCGTGGTACGCCGGTTGAGCTGCGCGTCCGGCGTCGGGATGAGGCGGTGCGCGAGCACCGGCACGGCCAGCGCCTGCAGGTCGTCCGGGAGCACGTAGTCGCGGCCCTCCAGCGCGGCCACCGCCTTGGCGGTGCGCAGCAGCTGCAGGGTGGACCGCGGGGACGCGCCGAGACGGATCTCCGGCGCCTCCCGGGTCGCGGTGACCAGGGCGATCGCGTACTGCTGGACGGCGTCGGCGGCGTGCACCGCGCGGGCCGTCTCGATCAGCCGGCGGACCAGCGCGGCGTCGGCCACCGCGTGCAGGTCGTTGAGCGGGTCGTGGTCGCCGTGGCCGCTCAGCATGGCCAGCTCGGCCCGCGGGTCCGGGTAGCCCATCGCGATCCGGGCGGTGAACCGGTCCCGCTGCGCCTCCGGCAGCGGGTAGGTCCCCTCCATCTCGATCGGGTTCTGCGTGGCCACCACCATGAACGGGGCCTGCAGCTCGTAGGTCGTGCCGTCGACGGTGACCTGCCGCTCCTCCATACACTCCAGAAGGGCCGACTGGGTCTTCGGCGAGGCGCGGTTGATCTCGTCGCCGACCACCAGGTTGGCGAAGACGGCGCCCGGCTTGAACTCGAAGTCCCGGGTCTCCTGGTTGTAGACGCTGACTCCGGTGACGTCACTGGGGAGCAGGTCGGGGGTGAACTGGATGCGGCGCACCGAGCAGTCGATCGAGCGGGCCAGCGCCTTGGCGAGTTTGGTCTTGCCGACGCCCGGCACGTCCTCGATGAGCAGGTGCCCCTCGGCCAGCAGCACCGCGAGGGCCAGTCGCACCGTCGCGCTCTTGCCCTCGATGACCTGCTCGATGTTGGCCATGATGGCTTGTGCGGCGGCGCGGAACTCGGCACTGGTCAGCGGTCCTGTCGGCTCGCCCCAGGTCGGCGTAGTCACGGGCTTTCCTCCAAGTGATACGTACCCTCCAGCAGGTCACCCGCTGTCAGGGCACCCCAAGGTTGCGGGCGCCCAGCGGTCCGTGGGCCTCCGGCGCTCGCCGCCCGTCCTGACAGGTTATCCCCGTCCGCACACCGCTCCGAAAGGCCGGAACGGCAGAGGCTTTCCGGAAAACGCGACGAACATGGGTCATCTACCGACGGTGATCGGTCTCCGTCCGGTTCCGCGCTGGACGGCATACCGGTCGCCGAGCGTGACGGCGGACGGGTACCATGGCGCGCATGGCTCGGTCTGTTCTGCTCCTTGGCCGGCCGCGCTGAACCGACACTTCGGTACAGTGCGGCGCCCCCTCCTGCGTGAGGGGCTTTTTTGTGCCCGGAGCGCGCGAACCCCAGCCCTTTTGACGTAGACGAGATGGTGAAGATGAGCGAGACCGAGAACCCGTTCCGCTACACCGCCGCGCTGGCCGGCGAGATCGAGCTGCGCTGGCAGCGGTACTGGGCGGAGAACGGGACGTTCCACGCGCCCAACCCGGTCGGCGAGCTGGCCGACCCCACCCACCCCCGGGCCGGCGCCCCGAAGCTGCACGTGCAGGACATGTTCCCGTACCCGTCCGGCGCGGGCCTGCACGTCGGGCACCCGCTGGGCTACATCGGGACCGACAGCTACACCCGCTACCAGCGGATGGCCGGCTTCAACGTGCTGCACCCGATGGGCTTCGACGCGTTCGGCCTGCCGGCCGAGCAGTACGCGGTGCAGACCGGCACGCACCCGGCGGTGACCACCGCGGCCAACGTCGAGCGGTACCGGCAGCAGCTGCGCCGGCTGGGCCTGGCGTACGACGAGCGCCGTTCGTTCTCCACCACCGACCCGGAGTACTACCGCTGGACCCAGTGGATCTTCCTGCAGGTCTTCAACTCCTGGTTCGACCCGGAGGCCGGCAAGGCCCGGCCGATCGACGAGCTGATCGCGGAGTACGAGTCCGGCGCGCGCGGCCCGGAGTGGGCCTCGATGTCCCCGGCGCAGCGGCGCAAGGTGATCGACGACCACCGCCTGGCCTACGTCAGCGAGGCGCCGGTCAACTGGTGCCCCGGCCTGGGCACCGTGCTGGCCAACGAGGAGGTCACTCCGGACGGCCGCTCCGAGCGGGGCAACTTCCCGGTCTTCCAGCGCAGCCTGAAGCAGTGGATGATGCGGATCACCGCGTACGGTGACCGCCTGGTCGACGACCTGGACTCGCTGGACTGGCCGGAGCCGGTCAAGCTGATGCAGCGCAACTGGATCGGCCGCTCGCGGGGCGCGCACGTCGACTTCCCGATCGGGGACGAGCACATCCGGGTCTTCACCACCCGCCCGGACACCCTGTTCGGCGCCACCTACATGGTGCTGGCGCCGGAGCACGAGCTGGTCGCCCGGATCGTGCCCGGCGCCTGGCCGGCCGGCACCCACGAGAAGTGGACAGGTGGCGCCGCGACCCCGGCCGAGGCGGTCGCCGCCTACCGGGCGGCCGCGGCCGCCAAGACCGAGGAGGAGCGCACCGCCGACGGCAAGGTGAAGACCGGCGTCTTCACCGGGGCGTACGCGGTCAACCCGGTGAACGGCGCGGAGGTCCCGGTCTTCGTCGCCGACTACGTGCTGGCCGGCTACGGCACCGGCGCCATCATGGCGGTGCCCGCGCACGACGAGCGCGACTTCGCGTTCGCCACGGTCTTCGAGCTGCCGGTGATCCGTACCGTCGAAGCGCCCGAAGGCTTCGAGGGCGCCTGGGTGGGCGACGGCAGGGCGATCAACTCGGGTTTCCTGAACGGGCTGGCCAAGGACGAGGCCAAGGCCGCGATGATCGCCTGGCTGGAGGAGCACGGCAAGGGTGCCGGGGCCACCACCTACCGGCTGCGCGACTGGCTGTTCAGCCGGCAGCGCTACTGGGGCGAGCCGTTCCCGATCGTCTACGACGAGACCGGCCTGCCGGTCGCGCTGCCCGAGTCGATGCTGCCGGTCGAACTGCCGGATGTGGACGATTTCTCGCCGCGCACCTTCGACCCGGACGACGCGGACTCCGAGCCGGAGACCCCGCTGTCCCGCAAGAAGGACTGGGTGCAGGTCGAGCTGGATCTGGGTGACGGCCCGAAGACGTACACCCGGGAGACCAACACCATGCCGCAGTGGGCCGGCTCCTGCTGGTACGAGCTGCGCTACCTGGACCCGCACAACGACAAGGCGCTGGTCGACCCGGCCAACGAGGCGTACTGGATGGGCCCGCGCTCGGAGCGCGACCCCGGTGGCGTCGACCTGTACGTCGGCGGCGTCGAGCACGCCGTGCTGCACCTGCTGTACGCCCGCTTCTGGCACAAGGTGCTGTTTGACCTGGGCCACGTCTCGTCCTTCGAGCCGTTCCGCAAGCTGTTCAACCAGGGCTACATCCAGGCGTACGCGTTCCGCGACGCCCGCGGCGTGATCGTCCCGGCCGAGGAGGTCGTCGAGCGGGACGGCAAGTGGTACTACGGCGACCAGCAGGTCACCCGGGAGTACGGCAAGATGGGCAAGTCGCTGAAGAACGTGGTCACCCCGGACGAGATGTGCGAGCAGTACGGCGCCGACACGTTCCGGGTGTACGAGATGGCGATGGGCCCGTTGGACGTCTCCCGGCCCTGGGAGACCCGTGCCGTGGTCGGCTCGCAGCGCTTCCTGCAGCGCGTCTGGCGCCTGGTGGTGGACGAGGAGACCGGCGCGGTCCGGCCGATGGACGGCGAGCTGGACCCGAAGACCCGCAAGGTGCTGCACAGGGTCATCGCGGGCGTCCGCGAGGACATGGACGAGCTGCGGTTCAACACCGCGATCGCCAAGCTGATCGAGCTGACCAACACGCTGACCCCGCTGCCCTCGGTCTCCCGTGAGGCGATCGAGCCGCTGGTGCTGATGCTGTCGCCGTTCGCGCCGCACCTGGCCGAGGAGCTGTGGAGCAGGCTGGGCCACGAGGGCACGCTGGCCTACGCGGACTTCCCCAAGGCCGACCCGGCGCAGCTGGTGGCCGACTCGATCACCTACCCGGTGCAGGTGAACGGCAAGGTCCGCGGCCGGGTCGAGGTCGCTCCGGACACCCCCGAGGCCGACGTACGGGCGCAGGCCCTGGCCGCGGTCGCCGAGGCGCTGGCCGGGCGCGAGCCGAAGAAGGTCATCGTGGTCAAGGGCCGGCTGGTCAGCGTCGTCGTCTGACGGCCACGCACCCGCCTCGCGCGTCGGGCGTTCCGGGCGCGCGGGGCGGCGTGCCACCGTCGACCGGCTGCCCCGGGCGCGCTCGCGGAGCGGGTCCGTCGCGGCGGCCCGGCGGCGAATGGCTCGACATCGTGCTCCGGGAGACGCCGTGGGACTTCGCCGCGTCCCGGGCCAAGGGCGCCCACCTGCCCGACATCGCCGCGTTCTTCGCCCCGATCGGCGAACTGGTCAGCGCCGAGGAGGTGATCGCGGCCTGACCCCACCCGCCGCGGCGCGGGTTGCTCGCCGGGTCCCCGACCAGCTCGTGGGCCCGGACGATCTCGTCCAGCGGCAGCTCCGCGGCGGTCGGGACGGGGGGGTTCCGCGCGGTCGGCCAGGCGGCCGGGTGGCGATCACCGGGCCGCGTTCCCGGCGCCGGCCGCCACGCGGAGCTGTGGGGTGCGGGTGGGCGGGGAGGCGGGCGCGGCCGGGTGCGACGGTCAGGGACGCGGGCGTGGCGGGGCGCGGTTTGCCGGAGGATCGCCAGGCGCGGGCGCTCGGCGGTCAGGCGGTGGCGGCGACGGGGCGCCGGGACGTGTGCCGCCAGCGGAGCACGATCGCGGTGGAGAGGATGAAGCTGATGATCGCGGGCGCGACGGTGATCGGGCTCATGCTGCCCGGGGCGACCACCGCGGCGCCGATGACGGCGTAGGTGACCGTGGACGGGACGGCGGCGATCGCGGTGCCCAGCAGGTAGCGCTTACGGCACACGCTGGTGGTGCCGTAGGCGTAGCCGACCAGGCCGAACGGTGCCAGCGGGAGGAAGCGGACCAGCAGCACCGCGGCCAGGCCTCGGCGGTTGAGCCAGCCGTCCAGGCGGGCCAGCCGGCCGCCGGCCTTCGCCTGCAGGGCACCCCGGCCGGCCCAGCGGCCCAGATAGTACGTCGCGGTGGCGGCGATCAGAGCCGCGCCCAGGGCGGCGATCGCGCCGGTGGCGGCGCCGAGCAGAGCGCCGCAGGCGACGGTCACGGCGGTGCGGGGGACCAGGACCGAGAGCAGCAGGCCGCCGAGGACGGCGACCGCGACGGCGGCGCCCGGACCCAGCGCGACGACCGCGTCGCCGATCTCACGCAGCGGCAGGAGCGCGGCTGCCGCGGCCAGGCCGCCGATGACCAGCGTCAGCGAGCCGAACCGGAGGAACCGCCGCTTCCTGGTCATCGGCGTGTCGGCCGCGGCGGCGGGCCGGCTGATCGGCGCAGCCTGAGAGTCCCCGGCGAGGATGCCCGTGGAGTGTTCAGGATTGTCGGTCATGCAGGCGTACCGCCCCAACTCTCGTCGGTCCGGGACAAGGTCGTTCGGCGCTGTCCCGCGTGTCTCGTCGGTCGCCGACCCCTCAGGCGGGGAGCCCGGCGGCCAGCCGCTCGCCCCGGAGCCGGTCGGCCCAGGTGTCGTCGAGGGGCGCAAGCCTATCCGCGCCGGTGGACCACCGGAGTAGCAGATCGGCTAGCTCTGGGTTGCGGGACAACGCCGGACCGTGTGAATACGTCCCGATGATCTTCCCGTACCAGGCTCCCTCGGTCTGGCCGTCGTTGCCGATGCCACCGGTCACCCGGGCCAGCGGCGCGGCGTGTGCGCCCAGGTGGGTGCGGCCGCCGTGGTTCTCGAAACCGGTCAGCGGGGGCAGTCCGAGCCGCGGGTCGATGTCCCCGCGGAGCTCGCCGACCGCCCGGGTCTCACCCCGGTCCGAGGTGATGTCGAGCAGGCCGAGCCCGGCGCATTTGGTCCCCTTGGCGAAGAACGAATGACCGAACAGCTGGTAACCCGCGCAGATGGCCAGGACCGAGGCGCCCTGGGCGACCGCCCGGTGCACCCCGCCGTCGTTGATCAGCCGCTGGGCGGCCAGCGCCTGCGGGCCGTCCTCGCCGCCGCCGATCAGGTAGATGTCGGCGGTGGTGGGCATCTGCATGTCCGAGCGGACCTCGTAGGTCTCCACCGGGATGCCACGCGCGGCCGCCCGGTGCGCCAGGATCAGCATGTTGCCCCGGTCACCGTAGGTGGACAGCAGATCGGGGTAGATCCACACGATCCGCAGCGTGCTGTCGTTCATGATCGAAGAACTCCGTTTTCCGTCGCGGAACGAGTCAGTTGACGCGGTCCAGTTCCGCGCGGATGTCCTGGAAAGCCGTGTAGTTGGCGATCACCTCGAGACGGCCCGGCGGCACCTGCGCCAGCGCGTCGTCGAAGGTTTGTACGTGCTGGAACGGCACCTGGTTCACCTGGAGACGAACGGCCAGGTCGTACGCCCGGTCGCCGGTGATCAGCACCGGCCGGCCGCGCAGCGGGGAGAAGTCGACGTCCCAGAGCCAGGAGGTGTCCAGGCCGTCGGGGTCGCGGGCGTTGATGGAGAGCAGCGTGGGCGCCTGATCGGCCATGTCGAACGCCTCCAGCCAGCTCGCCGGGTTCTTGGCGAGCAGCAGCCGGATGTTGCGCCCGTCCCGGTCGACCTGCGCGTACCGCCCGGCGATGGAGGTCACCCGGGAGAGCCGGGGCAGCGCCTCGATCGGACGAACCCCGAACTCGCCGGCGACCGCCAGCGCGGTGGCCGCGTTACCCAGGTTGACCTTGCCGGGGAGCTGCAGCTTGACCAGGTGCCAGTCGCCGCGCGGGTCGATGACGCCGTCCTCCTCGACCACCCACTGCGGGGCAGGACGGCGCAGCGGGCAGCCGGTGCACCACCAGTCGCCGTTGGCCCGTTCGATCGGGTGGCCGCTCTCCGGGCAGACGAACGAGTCGTCGTGCCAGCGCTGCCCCGCGCTGAACCAGGTGGTCTGCGGGCTGGCGCCGGCCGCCCACACCACCATCGGGTCGTCCGCGTTGGCGACCACCCGGATCTCCGGATGGCCGGCCAGCGCGGTCCTCCACAGCTGCGCCATCATCGCCACCTCCTTCGCCCGGTCGAGCTGGTCACGGGAGAGGTTGAGCAGCGCCACCACCTTGGGACGGGTGGAGTTGATCACCTGGGCCAGGTAGTGCTCGTCCACCTCCAGCACGGCGAACGGGGTGTGCCCCTCCTTGGCCAGCGCCGAGGTGTGCCCGGTGGGCATGTTCGCGCCGTACGAGTTGGTGGCGACCCGGCCCAGCACCCCGACCGCGGCCGCGGTGAGCCGCGTGGTCGTGGTCTTGCCGTTCGTGCCCGAGACCAGCGCCACGGCGCGGCCGGACGAGAGGTGGGCCAGGAGGTCCGGATCGATCTTGAGGCCGATCCAGCCGCCGATCACCGAGCCGTCGCCGCGTCCCGCGGCCCTGGAGAGCGCCGCCGCGGTTTTCGACGCGGTGGTCGCGACTATGGCCCGCAAGGGCATCTTCCCGTCCGTCACGCCAGCGAGGGTACCGGACCCGGGGATTACGTCGAGTTGCCGGAAGGCCCGGATCACCGGGCCACGGTGGGTCGTCCGAACGGATTACCGCGTTTGTGCCGCTGACCGACGTTCCCGGAACTCGGACGGGTTACCGCCGCAGATTTTCTGTGTTCTGGTTCACGCGGTGTGATCGACGCTGCGTGGTTGGCCGTGCGCGCAGCGTGAGGGCATTTGTCTTCCGGCGGTAACAAACTGGACAGTACCTCATGTGCCAACTACTCACGGTGATCAGTCCACGTCTGACGATCATCAGGAAAGTCAGGTACCAAAGATTCGCCGGCGGCAACCGCTCGCCGGTCGCGACGAACCGGTTCACGCCGAGCCCTGCCCCGGACCGGACGACGCGACCACGTGAAGCACCAGCACAGCTGACAAGGCACCAGGGGGCAGGGACGGGGAACCCAATTCCCGGTCCGAACCGCGCCGTGCGACCACCGACGGCGCCAGCGGTCGGACCTAGGGGTGAAGCCACTCCGGTGGCCGGGCAGCCTTCCCGCCCGAACCCGACAGCTAACCTCGCAGGCGTGCCGGAGGGATCTCCTTACCGTGCAGCAGCACAGCTCTAACCGCGGCCGTCACCGTTCGATCCAGGGCCGTCACCGTTCGATCCAGGCCCGTCGCGTCGCCGGCGGCACCGCCGCGCTGTCCCTGGGCCTCGCGCTCGGCGCCGGCCAGCTCCTGGGCGCGTCGCCCGCCTCCGCCGCCACGGCGAAGGCCCCTGTCGAGGCGAAGGCCGCCGCCGCGCCGAAGGCCAGCGCGGCGCCGAAGAGCCCCCGGATCATCACCAAGGCCAACACCAAGAACCTGCCCTGGGGCTCCACCCTCAAGGTCACCGCCAAGGTCATCGACCCGCGCACCGGCAAGGTCGCCAAGGGCACCATCCGCCTGCAGGGGCTGCGTGGCGGCAAGTGGCAGACCTGGGACACCGAGACCGTCCGCAACGGATCGGTCACCCTCCAGTCCGCGCCCAAGGGCACCACCTACGTCCGGACCCTATTCACCGGCAGCGGCTACAAGCAGACCACCACCAACCGGATCCGGATCGCGGTGAAGGCCAGTGGCGCCAAGGTTCTGGCCGAGGCGGTCAAGCACAAGGGCGCGCTGTACAAGTTCGCCGCCGCGGGGCCCAAGCGCTTCGACTGCTCCGGCTTCACGATGTACGTCTACAAGACCGCCGCCGGCAAGAGCCTGCCGCACAAGGCGGACGGGCAGCAGCGCTACGGCACCTCTGTCAGCAAGTCCAAGGTCAAGGCCGGCGACCTGATCATCTACCGGTCCGGGTCGTACGGCTACCACGTGGGCATCTACGCGGGCGGCGGCTACATGTACGACTCGCCGCACACCGGGGCCCGGGTGGGCAAGCACAAGATGTACGGCAGCAACTACGTCGTGCGGCGCCTGGTCGCCTGACGGCAGTGGCGCCTGGGCCGCTCCCTCGAGGACAGCGGCCAGTGAGTAAGGAAGCACCGCCAGTAGGGCGCGACCCGATCCGGGTCGCGCCCCACTGGCGTTCCGGCATCTGTCGTGCTGCGCGTGCCGCGGTGCCGAGTGGGATGCCTGCGGTCCTGGGCGGCGTGTGGTGCCGGGTCCGGCGCCGGTGGGAGACCGGTGCCGGGCGGGGTGCGGCGCGGGACACGGGTGATGCTCTCCACAGTCCTCCCGGCGGGCCTCCACTTTGCTCCACCGGGCGCGCCACCACCCTCCACCCGAGGGGTTGAATGTCGGTTTCACCCCGACTTATCGACGCCCGTACGTCCGATGTCGGAAACCGGACCTGGTGGATCATGCTCGGCCCCTCCACTTCGAGGCACCCCCTGTGAACTGGGATTACGTCCGCGAAAACAGCTCGCGAAGGCTCGCTTTCGGGTTGCAGGTGGAGGGAAGTGGAGTAGAGTGGGGCCCAGTGGCAGGACCGAGGAACCCAACCGGAGCCTGCCGGCCCGAGACAGGCGGCCCGCTCTCTCCACGAAGGAGCAGCCGTCCCGGCAAGGGGGTGGGGGCCGATGTTTCTCGGCACGCACACCCCCCGGCTGGACGAGAAGGGCCGGCTGATCCTCCCGGCGAAGTTCCGCGACGAGCTGGCGGGAGGTGTCGTGATCACGAAGGGGCAGGAGCGCTGTCTTTACGTGTTCCCGATGCCGGAGTTCCAGCGGATCGCCGGTCAGTTGCGCGAGGCGCCGGTGACCAACAAGGCCGCCCGGGCTTACAGCCGGGTGTTCTTCGCCAGCGCGCACGACGAGGTCCCCGACAAACAGGGCCGGGTCACCATCCCCGCACACCTGCGGGAGTACGCGAGTCTCGGCCGGGATCTCGTGGTGATCGGGGCCAGCACGCGGGTCGAGATCTGGGACAAGCAGTCCTGGGACGACTACCTCTCGGCGAGCGAGGAAGAGTTCGCCGACATCGAGGAGGGGGTGCTGCCCGGCGGACTGTAGGGCGTGGCACTCGGTGGGCCGCTGGGAGTGCGGTCCGGACGCCACTGCTGCCGTACTGCGAGATCTCCAGCCGCTCCCGCTCCTGGCGCCTCTTCCCCGGCGCCAGGCGCGTGTCCGGGGCCGGGCTTCACCGGCACGGGACAGAGCGGATGGGGATCTGGCGGTACGGATGGGGCGTCCGGGCCGGAACAGACAGCTTCACCTAGGAACAACCGAGTGGAACGCGAGCGGGTGGGGTCAATGGGGGTCGACATGGGGGAGCCGCGCGGCACGCACGTCCCGGTGCTGCTGGAGCGCTGCCTCGAGCTGCTCGGCCCGGCTCTGGACCGGCCCGGCGCGGTGCACGTCGACTTCACGCTGGGCCTGGGCGGTCACGCCGAGGCGGTGCTGGAGCGGTTCCCGGGAGTGATGCTGATCGGGCTGGACCGGGACACCGAGGCGCTCGCCCACTCGCGGCACCGGCTGGCCCGCTTCGCCGACCGGGTGCACCTGGTGCACGCGGTCTATCACGAGCTGCCCCGGGTCCTGTCCGATCTGGACGTCCCGGCGATCCACAGCGGGCTGTTCGACCTCGGGGTGTCGTCGCTGCAGCTGGACGAGGCCGACCGTGGTTTCGCCTATGCGCAGGACGCCCCGCTCGACATGCGGATGGACCAGTCCCGCGGGATCACCGCGGAGGAGGTCGTCAACTCGTACGAGCCCGGTGAGCTGGTGCGCATCCTCCGGCAGTACGGCGAGGAGAAGTTCGCCCCGCGGATCGTCTCGTCGATCGTGCGGGAGCGGGCGAAGACGCGCATCGTGTCCACCGCGCGGCTGGCGGAGCTCATCAAGGACGCCATCCCGGCCGCCGCGCGACGAACGGGTGGAAATCCCGCGAAAAGGTCGTTCCAGGCGCTACGCATTGAGGTCAACGGCGAGCTGGACGTGCTCGAGTCCGCGATTCCGGCGGCTTTGGACGCGTTGTCGCCCGGCGGGCGACTTGTGGTGATGAGTTATCAATCTTTGGAGGACAGGATCGTCAAGCGCGCGCTCACCGCGAGGGCGCGCAGCACCGGGCCGATCGACCTGCCGGTCGAGCTGCCCGGGACCGGTCCGACGCTGCGGCTGCTGACCCGGGGGTCGGAACCGCCCAGCGACGCGGAGGTGGCGGAGAACCCGCGCGCGGCTTCGGTGAAGCTGCGCGCGGTGGAACGGATCGACGAGTGGGAAAGCAGGGGTAACCAGCCGCTGCGGGCCGGCCGCGAACGGCCCCGGATGGCGGCGAACGGCGGGGGACGAGGGCGACGACGCCCGGGGCCGAACCAGGAGGGGGAGGGGGAAGCATGAGCGAGCGAACCGACGCGCCGCGGTCGGGGGGCCGTCCGGTGCAACCGCGGTCCACTGCCGGTGAGCGTGGACGCGGGGCGAGCCGCGATGCCGGCACCGGGGGGACCGGTGCCCGGGGGGAGCGCCGGACCACCGGGCGCGCCGACACGCGCCGGTCCGGGATCGGGAGCGAGGAGGGACGCCGTGCCGACGTCGGCCGGGGGACCGGGCGCGGGGCCGGCCGGGTGGCGGGTTCCGCGGGCGCGACCGGCGCGGCCGCCGAGCCGGTGATCGAGATCGAGGGCACCGCGGCGAGGCGGCTGGACACCGCGGAGGCGTCCGGGCCGGTTCTGCCGCGCCTGCGGGTGGCGCCGCCGCTGCCGTTGCGGGCGCCGCGGCCGACGTTCGCCGCCGGGGTGATCGGGCTGGTGCTGGTCGGGGTGGTCGGCATCCTGCTGATCAACACCAAGACCATGGAGCAGTCGTTCCGCCTCGACGCGCTGCGGGAGAACCAGGCCACCCTGGACGAGCAGCAGCAGGAGCTGCAGCAGCAGCTCAACGAGGTGTCCAGTCCGGGCAGCCTGGCCGCGGCCGCGCGCCGGCTGGGCCTGGTGCCGGCCGAGAACCCGGCGATGATCCGGCTGCCGGATGGCAAGATCATCCGAACGCCGACGCCGGGCAAGGGCCAGACCTCGGTGACCGCTCAGGACCCGCTGACCGCCGGCGACGCGACCGCGCCCGCGGGCCAGGACGGCGCCGACCAGAACGCTGTGGGAACGGGGCAGTAAGCCGTGTCGCCGCGAGCCGACGACGAGACACCGCGCCGGGGCACTCCGCCCCGGCGCGGTTCGTCACGTGCCGTCCCCGCCGAGGGACAAGACGAGCCGGAGCGCCCCGAGCGGCGCGGTTTCTCCAGCATCGGGGAGGCGCGGGCGTACACCCCGCGCGGCCGCACGGTGGCCGAACGGGGACGCACGCCGCGGACCGGGCGCACCACCGATCCGTTCCGCCCGGCGTTGCAGGTCGTCGACGGCGGCGAGGGCGCTCCGCGGGCGCGGCAGCGCGGCGCCCGCACGGACCAGCCGACCGAGCGCCCGGAAAAAAGCCAGCGGAACACGAAAAATCCGGATAAGTCCGAGAAGGCGGCGACGGACCGCGATTCCCGGGCACGGCGTGCGGCCGACCGCCCCGCGGCCCCCCGCGACCGGGCCCCGACCACACGCGGCACCACTCGGCAGGAACCCGAGCCGCCGCGCGGCGCGCCGGCCCGCCGTGCCCCAGGATCGCAAGCCGAACCGGCGCGCGCGCCGGCCCGGCGTACCACCGGATCGCCAGCCGAACGGCCGCGCGGCGCGACGGTACGGCGTACCACCACATCGGCTGCCGAACCGCAGCGGACCGCGACCGCACGGCGTACCAGCAGGCCGGAAGCCGGACCACGGCGGACCGGGACGGATCGCGCCCGCCGCGCCCCCGGCCGGGAGCCGGCCCGGCGGCCGCGGCCGGTGCCCGCCGAACCGCCGAAGCTCGCGAACAGCACCCGCCGCCTGCGCCTCGGCACGGTCCTGGCGCTCTCGCTCTTCGTCATGATCGGCATCCGGCTGGTGGTGCTGCAGGTGGCCACCTCGCCGACCGAGGTGCAGAGCCTGGTCAAGTTGCGCGAGAAGCGGCTCAGCACGGTCGAGCTGCCGGCGCCGCGGGGCAGCATCATGGACCGCGACGGCAAGATCCTGGCGAACAGTGTCGAGGCACGGTACGTCTACGCCGACCCGGAGAACAAGAAGCTCCAGAAGGACATCCCGGGCACCGCCGCGAAGCTGTCCCGGCTGCTCGGCATCCCGGCCTCCGGGCTCGCCGCCAACATGCAGCGCAAGCAGCTGCCGCTGGGCACCTGGCTGAAGTTCCGTTACCTGGCCCGCGGCGTGGACATCTCGGTGGCCGGGCAGATCGAGGACCTCGACCTGCCCGGCATCTACACGCACATCGACGAGCGGCGCGACGTGCCCGGCAAGGACCTGGCCTCGAACCTGATCGGCTTCACCGGCGACGACCAGCACGGCCTGGTGGGCCTGGAGGCGCGCTACGACGACCTGCTGCACGGCACCGACGGCAAGCGGGTCTTCGAGACCGGCGCGGGCACCCTGAACGTGCCGATCACCGGTGGCTATGAGCAGGAGACCGCGGCCAAGCCGGGCAGCTCGCTGAAGCTGACCATCGACCGCTGGGTGCAGTTCGAGGCGCAGCGGGTGCTGGACGCCGAGGCGAAGCGGAACAAGGCCACGGTGGCCGGCGCGGTGATCCTGGACGTCCGGACCGGCGAGGTGATCGCCCAGGCCAGCTACCCGTCCTACAACGCGGCGAAGCCGGAGGACTCGGAGCCGGCGGACCGGATGGACGTGCCGACCGCGGTGGTCACCGACCCGGGCTCCAGCCACAAGGCGTTCGTGATCGGCGCGGCCCTGCAGGAGGGCCTGATCACCCCGGACTCGACGGTCGAGGTGGCGCCGGCGATCGACAAGGGCGGCACGCCGTTCAAGGACGGCCACCCGCAACCCAAGGGCAGCAAGCTGACCGTCGCCGGGGTGCTTGCCTACTCGTCGAACGTGGGCACCATCCGGATCGGCGACCAACTGGGCAAGGACAAGATCTACGAGTACCAGCAGAAGTTCGGGCTGGGCCGGGCGACCGGCGAGGGCATGCCCGGCGAGGCGCCCGGTCTGCTGCTCGAGCCGGACGAGTGGAGCGGGTCGGCGTACGGCTCGGTCCCGATCGGCCACAGCGTCTCGGCGACCCTGGTGCAGATGGCCGCCGGCTACGGCGCGATCGCCAACGACGGCGTCTACGTCCAGCCGCATCTGATCAAGTCGACGATCTCCGGGACCGACGGCAAGGAGACCCCGGCCCCCGCCCCGCGGACCCACCGGGTGCTGGACGCCAAGGTCGCCGGGCAGCTGCGTACGCTGATGGAGGCGGTGGTCGAGGACAACGAGGGCACCGGCACCAAGGCGCAGGTCCCGAGTTACCGGGTGGCCGGCAAGACCGGCACCGGCGCGATGGTCGTGGACGGGCAGTACACCAGCCACAACGCCAGCTCGTTCGTGGGCATGGCACCGGCCGACAACCCGCGGTACGTGATCGCGGTGGCCATGGACGTGGCCAGGGGCACCGGTGGCGAGGTGGCCGCGCCGGCCTTCGCGAAGATGATGTCGTTCACCCTGCTTCATTACTTTGTGCCACCGTCCACCACCAAACCGCCGACTTTCAAGATCCATGGATGAAGCCGGGGCGCATGGCGTTGACGAGAACGTGTGGCCTACCGGGTAGGGTCTGACGCCGTGTCCGGCATTCCCCGACCCGAGACTGTTGTGCCGTTGCCGTTGACGCGGCTCGCTGAGCTGCTTCCGGCAACGCCGCACGGTGGTGACATCGATGTCACCGGGGTCACGCACAGTAGTGGCGCAGTGCGCCCAGGAGACCTATACGCGGCGCTGCCCGGCTCGAAGCGGCACGGCGCCGAGTTCATCGCCGATGCCGCCCGCTCCGGCGCGGTGGCGGTGCTGACCGATCCGGCGGGGCTGGCGGCCGCCCGCGCCGCCGGATTGCCGGCGCTGGTCGCCGGCGATCCGAGAGCGGTGCTCGGCGCGGCCGCCGCGGCGATCTACGGCGAGCCGTCCCGGCGGCTCACCATGATCGGCATCACCGGGACAGCCGGGAAGACCTCGACGTCGTACCTGGTGGAGGCCGGCCTGCGGGCGGCCGGCCGGGTGACCGGCCTGGTCGGCACGGTGGAGACCAGGCTCGGCGACCTCGTGGTCAAGAGCGTGCGCACCACGCCCGAGGCCCCCGACCTGCAGGCGATCCTGGCCTCCGGGGTGGAGCGCGGGGTGACCGCTGTGGTCATGGAGGTCTCCAGCCACGCCCTGGTGATGGGCCGGGCGGACGGGATCCGCTTCGCCGCCTCCGGCTACACCAACTTCGGCCAGGACCACCTGGACTTCCACCCGACGTCGGAGGAGTACTTCGCGGCGAAGGCGCGGCTGTTCGACGGGCGCAGCGAGATCGGCGTGCTCAACCACGACGATCCGGCGGTCATGTCGCTCCTGCGCCCCGGGATGCTCACCTATTCGGCTTCCGGCGACTCCGCCGCCACCTGGTGGGCCTCGGACATCCGCCCGTCCGCGTTCGGCCAGCTGTTCACCGCGCACGGCCCCGGCGGCGCGACAGTGGCGACCGGCGTCGCGCTGCCCGGCCTGCACAACGTGGCGAACGCGCTGCTCGCGCTCGCGCTGCTGGTCGCGGTCGGGATCGACCCCGAGGTGGCCGGCCGCGGGATCCTTCAGTGCCGTGGCGTGCCCGGACGGCTGGAGCAGGTGCCGGCCGAGGGCGACGTGCTCGGCGTGGTCGACTACGCGCACAAGCCGAACGCGATCGTGGCCGCCCTGGCCGCGCTGCGCGAGCTGGCGACCGCCCGCGGCGGCCGGCTGATCTGCGTGCTCGGCGCCGGCGGCGACCGGGACAAGGGCAAGCGGCCGCTGATGGGCGAGGCCGCGGCGCAGGGCGCCGACCTGGTGATCATCACGGATGACAACCCCAGGACCGAGGACCCCGCTTTCGTACGGGAGGGGGTGCGCCGGGGCGCCGAGGAGGCGGCCGGCGGCGCCAAGGTCGTCGAGGTGGCCGGTCGCCGCGCGGCGATCGACGAGGCGGTGCGCCTGGCCGGCGCGGGCGACGTGATCGCCGTCCTGGGCAAGGGGAACGAACAGGGTCAGGAGGTGAACGGCCAGGTGCTGCCGTTCGACGACCGGATCGAGCTGGCCGCAGCGCTGGGGGGCCGCGCATGATCGCCCTGACGCTCGGCGAGATCGCCGGGATCACCGGGGGCCGGCTGGTCAACAGCGACGGCTCGCCGACCGTCACCGGCGGGGTCGAGTACGACTCCCGCAAGGTCGGCCCGGGCGGGCTGTTCGTGGCGTTCGCCGGCGAGAAGGCGGACGGGCACGACTACGCGGCCGCGGTGGTCGCCGGCGGCGCGGCCGGGGTGCTCGGCACCCGCGACGCCGGTGTGCCCGGCGTGGTGGTCGAGGACCAGCTGGCGGCGCTGGCCAAGCTGGCGCACGAGGTGCTGGGCCGGCTGCCGGAGCTGACCGTGGTGGGGCTGACCGGCTCGTCCGGCAAGACCACCACCAAGGACTACCTCGGGCAGCTGCTGTCCCGGCTGGGGCCGACCGTGGCGCCGGCCGGGTCGCTCAACAACGAGCTGGGTTTTCCGTACACGGTGCTGCAGGCCGACGAGAAGACCCGGTTCCTGGTGCTGGAGATGGGCGCCCGCGGGGTGGGCCACATCCGGTACCTGACAGGCATCGCGCGGCCGTCGATCGGCGTGGTCCTGAACGTGGGGGCGGCGCACCTCGGCGAGTTCGGGTCGGTCGAGGGCACCGCGCTGGCCAAGGGCGAACTGGTCGAGGCGCTGCCGGAGAGCGGCGTCGCGGTGCTCAACGCGGACGACGCGCTGGTGTCCGCGATGGCCTCGCGGACCACGGCGCGGGTGCTGCTGGTGGGTGAGGCCGAGGGGGCGGACCTGCGGGCGTCCGGGATCGTGCTGGACGCGGCGGGGCGGGCCTCGTACGTGCTCACCCATGGGTCCGACCAGGGGAACGTCCGGCTAGGGGTGGCCGGGCGGCATCAGGTGGCCAACTCGCTGAGCGCCGCCGCGGTCGCCCTGACCGCGGGCATGGCGTTCGAGGAGCTGGTCACCGCGCTCGGGGAGGTGGGGATCGTCTCCGGGCGGCGGATGGACGTGTTCGCGCGTGCGGACGGCGTGACCGTCATCGACGACTCGTACAACGCCAATCCGTCCTCCACCGCGGCGGCGCTGCACGCGCTCGCCGCGATGGGCGCCGGCAAGCGGACCACCGCCGTGCTCGGTTACATGGCCGAGCTGGGGGAGCACGAGGTGCCCGGGCACGCCGAGGTCGGCCGGCTGGCCGCCGAGCTGGGCGTGGACCGGTTGATCGCGGTGGACGAGAACGCCCGGCCGATCCTCTCCGGATCGGCGCAGGTGGACGGCTGGCGGGGCGCCGCCCACTTCGCGGCCGACCAGGCCGCCGCGATCGAGATTCTGCAACAGGACCTGCGCGCCGACGACGTCGTGCTGGTCAAGGGTTCCCGGTACCGCACATGGGACGTCGCCGACTGGCTGCGGCGTTCCGAGGAGGTTCAGCCCACGTGAGGGCAGTCATCGTCGCGGCCGCGGTCGCCTTTCTCATCTCGCTCTTCGGCACCCCCATCGCCATCAGGGTCTTCTCGGCGCTCAAGGCCGGGCAGCCGATCCGGACCATCGGCCCGCAGACCCACCTGGGCAAGCGGGGCACCCCGACGATGGGCGGCGTGGCGTTCATCCTCGCCACGGTCTTCGCGTATGTCGCCGGGCACCTGGCCCTGACCACGCTCCCGGACCGGCAGATCGCCCAGGAACGGCCGACCATGACCGCGCTGGTCCTGCTCGGTCTGCTGGTGTTCTGCGGCGCGGTCGGCTTCCTGGACGACTTCCTGAAGGTCCGCAAGCGCAACTCGGACGGTCTCAGCGCCAAGGGCAAGCTGCTCGGCCAGCTGATCGTGGGCACCGCCTTCGGTATCGCCGCGCTCTACGTGCCGAGCACCAACGGCCAGACCGTGGCCAGCGAGCACATCTCGTTCATCCGGGACGTGAGCTGGCTGGACGTCGGCAAGGTCGGCGCGGTGATGGTGTTCGTCTTCGTGATCATGGCGATGTCGAACGGCGTGAACCTCACCGACGGCCTGGACGGCCTGGCCACCGGTGCGTCCATCCTGGTCCTCGGGGCGTACTCGCTGATCGGCTTCTGGCAGTACCGGCACTGGTGCGGTGACGACGACTACCGGCTCACCAACCAGCTCACCGAGGCGCACTGCTACCAGGTCCGGGACCCCTTGGAGATCGCGCTGATCGCGGCGGCCGCGGCCGCCGCCCTGGTCGGCTTCCTGTGGTGGAACACCAGCCCGGCCCGGATCTTCATGGGCGACGCCGGCGCGCTCGGCCTGGGCGGCCTGATCGGCGGCCTGGCGGTGGCCACCCGGACCACGCTGCTCTCGGTGATCATCGGCGGCCTGTTCGTCATCATCACGATGTCCCTGGTGATCCAGGTCATCTCGTTCCGGACCACCGGCAAGCGGGTCTTCCGGATGTCGCCGCTGCACCACCACTTCGAACTGGCCGGCTGGAGCGAGGTCAACATCGTGGTCCGGTTCTGGATCATCGCGGGCATCTGCGCGGCGATCGGCCTGGGCCTGTTCTACTCCGACCATCTGGCGGTCATGGGCTGACCGCGCAGTACCGGGGAAGGGGGTTGCGGCCGACCGGCCGCGACCCCCTTTTCGGCTCTGGGCAATGCCTCGATATCCCCCTGAACACGAAGGCTCCCTCCCTAGGCTGGTGACGACCCGATCACGCCGCGTCGACGTGGCTGTCCTGCCCCGACGACGGCGACCACGGGCCCAAGACTCGGAATCCGCAGAGGATGGAATCGTCATGAGGACACGTGTCCTGTACACCTCGATCGGCGCCCTGGGGCTGGTCCTGACCAGCGCCTCGCTGGCCCTCGGCGCCGGCCGGTCCGAACCCGCGCGCGCCGGCGTCGCGGCGCCCGCGGCGCCGGCCGCCTACAAGGTGTGCGTCAACAAGAAGACCGGCGCGGTCCGCTGGCTGGTCGGCGGCGCGTCGAAGTGCCGCTCCGGGGAGACCCTGTTCTCCCTGAACCAGGCCGGGCCGAAGGGCGACCCGGGGCCGAAGGGCGCCACCGGAGCGAAGGGCCCGGCCGGTTCGCCAGGTCCGCAGGGGTCGCCCGGCCCGGCCGGCTCGCCAGGTCCGCAGGGCCTGCCGGGCGCCGTCGGCCCGGCCGGCTCCCCGGGGCCGTCCGGTGCCCCCGGAGCCAACGGCTCGCCTGGGCCGACGGCGAGCGTGCTGTGGGGCGCCGGCACCATGACCGCCGGAAGCGCCGAATACTCACTCACCTGTGCCCCGTGGGCCACGCCCATCGGCGCGGGCTACAGCCTGGCACCGGCGGACGTGACCGGCGGGGCCTATGTGGTCGGACAGGGGCCCGGCCCGGCTCCCAGCAACTGGACGTTGAGGTTCAACCAGACCCTGACCGCGGACGGTCAGGGGACGGTCGTCTGTCTCGTCCCGTCGCCCTTCCTCCTGCCCTAGGTGCTCCCGCGTGCGCCACGCCCGCGTGGCGCACGCGACAAACCCTCCGGCGACACGCCATCGACGGTGTACGTCCTGGTGTGACGGCACGACGATGATGGGGGGATGGCGGACGACCGTACCGAACAGGCCCGCCCGTCACTGAGCCGGCAGTTCCTGCCCGCCGTGCACGGGCTGCTGGCCCGCCCCCTCTCGTCGTACTACCTGCTGATCGCCAGCGCCGGCCTGCTCCTGCTGATCGGGCTGACCATGGTCTTCTCGGCGACCAGCGTGAAGGCGTACGCGGCGAACGGCAACGCCTTCTCCGCGATCTCCAGCCAGGCGGTGTACGCGCTGCTGGGCCTGATCGCCTTCTGGATCTGCCAGCGGCTGCCCGCGATCAGCCTGCGCGCCCTGGGCAAGTACGTGCTGGGCGTGGCGGTCGTGCTGCTCGCCTTCCAGAACCTGGTCGTCCTGGTCAAGGACATCGGGGCGCAGGAGAGCGAACAGGTCGGCCCGATCTCGGTCAGCCTGCTCTCGCTGGCCACCGGTGGCGTCAGCATCCAGCCCTCCGAGATCGCCAAGCTGGGCCTGGTGCTGTGGGGCGCCGACGTGATCGCCCGCAAGGGCCCGGCCCTGGGCCACTGGCGGGAGCTGGCGATGCCGTTGTTCCCGGTGATCGGCCTGCTCTTCGTCCTGGTCGGCTACAACGACGTCGGCACCATGCTGGTGCTCCTGGCGCTGACCGTCGGCCTGCTCTGGGCCGCCGGCGTCCGGATGCGGGTCTTCACCGCGCTGGGCGTGCTCGGCCTGACCGGCATCGGCCTGCTGATCGCCGCGGCGTCCCGGGGCGCCGGCTCCGGTTCGGCCGAGGCCGCGACGAACTACCGAGTGCAGCGGCTCACCGCCTTCCTCACCCCGCTCGACAAGTGCGACCTGAGCGACGCCTGCTATCAGCTGATCCAGGGTCGCTCGGCGATCTTCGAGGGCGGCTGGTTCGGCGTGGGCCTGGGTAAGGGCGCGCTGAAGTGGGGCTGGGTGCCGGAGGCCGAGAACGACTTCATCTACGCCATCGTCGCCGAGGAGCTCGGCGTGGTCGGTTGCGCCGTGGTGCTGGCGCTCTTCTCGGTGCTCGCCTTCACCGGGTTCCGGATCGCCCGCCGCTCGGCGGACCCGTTCCGCGGGCTCGCGGCCGCCGCCATCACCACCTGGCTGGTCGCCCAGGCCGTGATCAACATGGGCGGGGTGGTCGGCCTGCTGCCCATCACCGGTCTTCCGCTACCGTTCATCTCCGCAGGTGGCAGTGCCCTCATCGTGGCCATGGCGGCGATCGGCATGCTGGCCTCCTTCGCGCGGGCGGAACCGGATGCCGCGCGGGCCCTGAACGCCCGTCCGACCCCTCGGTGGGTACGACTAGTGTGGGCCCCGCTGCCGCCGCTCCCCGCGCCGCGGCGGTCGGGACAAACGCGTCCGCCTGCCCAGAAACCGGGTCCGGGCGGCCGGACGCCCGCCGGCACCGGGGGACGCTCGTAGTTGGGCTGGGAAGGGAGACGGTGATGGTTCCGCTGCGGTCGGTGGTGCTCGCCGGAGGAGGCACCGGTGGACACATCTATCCGCTGCTGGCTTTCGCCGACGTGTTGCGCCGCCACTTCCCGCAGGTCCGGATCACCACCCTGGGCAGCCCCAAGGGCATGGAGAACCAGCTCATCCCGGCGGCCGGCTACGACCTGCGGGTGATCCCGGCGTTCCAGCTGCCCCGCTCGCTCAATCTGGACCTGCTGCGCACCCCGGACCGGATGTACCGGTCCGCCGCCGCGGCCGGCGAGATCATCGACGAGGTGCAGGCCGAGGTCGTGGTCGGCTTCGGCGGCTACGTCTCGGTCCCGGCCTACCTGGCCGCCTGGCGGCGCGAGCTGCCGATCGTGATCCACGAGGTGAACGTGCCGCCCGGGGTGGCCAACCGGATGGGCATGAAGTTCACCCGGCGGATCGCCGTGGGCTTCCCGCACCAGCTGGAGCAGGCCGAGTCGCTGCGCAACGCGCGCCTGGTCGGCGTCCCGCTACGGACCGGGATCACGCACCTGGACCGGCCGACGCTGCGCCCGCAGGCGCTCTACCACTTCGGGCTGCGCCCGGACCTGCCGGTGCTGTTCGTCTCCGGCGGCTCGTCCGGCGCGCGGACGATCAACCTGGCGGTGGCCGCGGCGGCCAAGCGGCTGGCGCATGCCGGCATTCAGGTGCTGCACGTTCAGGGCGGGCGCAACGACCCGTTCGACGTGCCGAACGACCTGCCCGTGCCGTATGTCGTCGTGCCCTACCTCTCCGACATGCAGCTCGGATACGCTGCCGCGGACCTGATGCTGTGCCGCGGCGGGGCGATCACGGTGGCCGAGACGACAGCGCTCGGCATGCCGGCCGTCTACGTGCCGTACCCGTTCAGCAACCAGGAGCAGCGGCGCAACGCGATCCCGGTGGTCGAGGCGGGCGGCGGCATGCTGGTGGACAACAGCGAGCTGACTCCGGAGTGGATCGAGCGGAACATCATTCCGCTGGCCCGCGACCGGCAGCGGCTGGCCGCGATGGGACAGGCCGCGGCGGGGTACGGGCGGCGCGACGGTGACGAGCAGCTGCTGCGCTTCGTTCTGGAGGCGGTGGGCCGGTGATGGTCCGCCGTACGGTGATCGAGCTTGAGGGAGTTCTGTGGTGAACACGGCGGAGTTGACGCCGGCCGGTGAGATGACCGCCGAGGATCTGGGCAGCGTGCATCTGATCGGGATCGGCGGGGTCGGCATGGCCGGCCTGGCCCGGCTCCTGCTCACGCGGGGTGTTCCGGTCTCCGGCAGCGAGCTGCGCGAGTGGCCGGCCCTGGCGGCGCTGCGCGCACTCGGCGGGACGGTGCACATGGCCCACGAGGCCGCCAACCTCGATGGGGTGGACACGGTGGTCTACTCCACAGCGATCCCCGAGGATCACGTGGAGATGGTCGAGGCGCGTCGGCGCGGGCTGCGGGTGCTGCACCGGTCCGAGGCGCTCGCCGCGGCGATGACCGGCCGGCAGACCATCGCGGTGGCCGGCACCCACGGCAAG
This sequence comes from Actinoplanes siamensis, assembly GCF_016862395.1. Taxonomy (GTDB): domain Bacteria; phylum Actinomycetota; class Actinomycetes; order Mycobacteriales; family Micromonosporaceae; genus Actinoplanes; species Actinoplanes siamensis. Next base: position 56,783 of record NZ_BOMW01000029.1, read on the forward strand.
ACCACCACCACCTCGATCATGACGGTGATCCTGCAGCACGCCGGGCAGGACCCGTCCTTCGTGATCGGTGGCGAGCTCTCCGCGGCCGGCTCCAACGGTCACCACGGCAGCGGGCCGCACTTCGTGGCCGAGGCGGACGAGCACGACCGCTCGTTCCTGATCTACCGCCCGCACGTGGCGATCATCACGAACATCGAGGGCGACCACCTCAACAACTGGGGTGATCTGGAGACCCTCAAGGCGGGCTTCCTTCAGTTCGGCGAGCTGGCCGACGGCTTCGTGGTGACCTGCGCGGACGGGCCGGGCACCGGTGAGCTGATCGCCGGGCTGCGGGCCAAGGGCCGGACCGTCTACACGTACGGCGAGGCCGAGGACGCCGACCTGCGGATCACCGACGTGGTGTCGACCGTGAGCGGGGTGCGTTACCAGGCCACGCTGCACGGCGAGCCGCTCGGTGAGCTCAAGCTCGCGCTGCCCGGCAAGCACATGGGCCTGAACAGCGCCGCGACAGTGCTCACCGCGCTCAAGCTGGGCCTGTCGCTGGACAAGATCGTCGAGGCGCTGGAGTCGTTCCCCGGAGTCCGCCGCCGCTTCGAGCGCAAGGGCATCGCGGCCGGCGTCCGCGTCTACGACGAGTACGCGTACCACCCGACCTCGGTGCTGGCCGCGCTGCGCACGCTGCGCGAGGTGGCCGGTGACGGGCGGTTGCTGGTGGTCTTCCAGCCGTACCGGGTGTACCGCACCCGCGACCTGCAGTCCGAGCTGGCCGAGGGGCTGGCGCTGGCCGACGAGGCGATCATCATGGAGGTGTTCGGCCCGGGGGAGACCCGCGGGCCGGGCGAGGGCGGGCTCGCCCTGACCGCCGCGGTCGACCTGCCGGCCGAGCACAAGGTCTTCGTCCCGGACTGGGAGGACGTGCCGGCCGAGGTGGTCCGCCGCAGCCGTCCCGGCGACGTGGTGGTGACCATGGGCGCGCCGCCGATCTCGCTGATGGGTGACGAGCTGCTGGCCGCCCTCGCCGAGGCGGACCTCCGACCGGGCCTCGCGGGCTGATCCGTGGCCGGCGGGGGCACACGCAACTGGCGCCTGGTGCGGGCGGACACCGACGCGGTGCCGCCGTCCGCGCGCCGGTTCATGGCCCGCGCCCGGCAGCGCCGGCTGCGCGCCGCCCTGCCCTGGCTGGCCGGGGCCGGCGTGCTGCTGCTGGCCGGCGGGGTGACCTGGGTGGTCTACGGCACCTCGGTGCTGGGCGTGAAGACGGTCGAGGTGGCCGGCGCCCAGTCGCTGGATCCGGGCCAGGTGCGTGCGGCGGCCGCGGTGCCGGACGCGCGCCCGCTGGCCCGGGTCGACCTGGGTGAGGTGGCGGCCCGGGTGCGCGGCCTGGCGCCGGTCGACAAGGTGACAGTCACCCGGAGCTGGCCGTCCACCCTGCGGATCGAGGTGGTCGAGCGCGTCGCGGTGGCCGCGGTGCCGATCCGGGACCAGTTCACCCTGATCGACGACGAGGGCGTGCCGTTCGAGGTGGCCGCCGCCGCGCCGGCCGGCCTGCCGCTGGCCCGGCTGGAGAAGCCCGGCCCGGCCGACGCGAACACCGGCTCGGCGCTGAAGGTTCTGGCCGCGCTCAGCGACGACCTGCGGGAGCAGCTGGTGGCGATCTCGGTCGCCTCCCCGGTGGCGATCCGTCTGGAGCTGCGTGGCGGGCGGGTGGTGATCTGGGGCGACGACACCGAGAGCGACCTGAAGAGCAAGGTGGCCACGTCGCTGCTCGGGCGCAAGAGCGCCGAGATCGACGTGAGCGCCCCGAAAATCGTGACCATACGGTAGTCGGGTTAGCTAAACCTGACAAAAACGTACGAACGGAATATTACCGTCGAGGTTACGGGTGAGTCGCATACTCGCCACCTAAGCGCACGCGACACGCCGCCCGGGTTCTTTGGTCCCGGCGCGATGTCCGCATACGTTGCGTCCAGAGGTTCGAGTGGTTGACATAACTCTAAACCTCTAGTAGAGGGTGAGGGTTTCCTCGCCCTCCCTTGTACGGCAGCGGATGTCGAAGTGCGTTTCCCACCGGAACCGCAGGGGCCCTCGACATCCGCCAACCCCGGAAGGGAAGGCTGAGCCCGATGACACCTCCGCACAACTACCTTGCGGTCATCAAGGTCGTAGGCATCGGCGGCGGCGGCGTGAACGCCGTGAACCGCATGATCGAGGTTGGGCTCAAGGGCGTCGAGTTCATCGCGATCAACACGGATGCCCAGGCCCTGCTGATGAGCGACGCCGACGTCAAGCTGGACGTCGGCCGGGAACTGACCCGTGGCCTCGGGGCCGGCGCGCAGCCCGACGTCGGCAAGAACGCCGCCGAGGATCACCGCGACGAGATCGAGGAGGTCCTCAAGGGCGCCGACATGGTCTTCGTGACCTGCGGTGAGGGCGGCGGGACCGGCACCGGCGGCGCCCCGGTGGTGGCCAACATCGCCCGCAAGCTCGGCGCGCTCACCATCGGCGTGGTGACCCGGCCCTTCTCCTTCGAGGGCAAGCGGCGCCAGGTCCAGGCCGAGGCCGGCATCGAAGAGCTGCGCAACCAGTGCGACACGCTGATCGTGATCCCGAACGACCGGCTGCTGGCGCTCGGCGACCGCGGGATCAGCATGATGGACGCGTTCCGCCAGGCCGACCAGGTGCTGCTCTCCGGTGTGCAGGGCATCACCGACCTGATCACCACGCCGGGTCTGATCAACCTCGACTTCGCCGACGTCAAGAGCGTGATGAGCAACGCCGGCAGCGCGCTCATGGGTATCGGCAGCGCGCGTGGCGACAACCGCGCGGTCGAGGCCGCCGAGCGGGCCATCTCCAGCCCGCTGCTGGAGCAGAGCATGGACGGCGCGCGCGGCGTGCTGCTCTCCATCGCCGGTGGCTCCGACCTCGGCCTGTTCGAGATCAACGACGCGGCCCAGCTGGTCACCGACGCGGCCCACCCGGACGCGAACATCATTTTCGGCGCGGTCATCGACGACGCGCTCGGCGACGAGGTGCGGGTCACCGTGATCGCGGCCGGGTTCGACGGCGGTTCGCCGTCCTACAAGCCGGCCGAGCCGGTGCGCAAGGTCGCCCCGCCGGCCCCGGTCCCGAGCACGACGTCCCCGGCCTCGCCGGTCACGCCGGCGTCGCTCACCCCGCACCAGGTCCCGCCGCCGCCGGCCACGCCGACGCCGCGCAAGCACGTGCTCTTCGACGACGTCGATGTGCCGGATTTCCTGAAGAACGGTTCCTGATCCTCCTTCATGGCAGACGACGAGGGGCGGCGGGCCGAGCTCGCCGCCAATCTGCAGCAGGTGCGCGAGCGCATCGCCCGCGCGTGTGCGGCGGCGGACCGGCCGGTGGGCTCGGTCACGCTGACCGCTGTGACGAAGACCTATCCGGCGAGCGACGTGCTGTTGCTCGCCGGTCTCGGAGTGACCGACGTCGGGGAGAACCGGGACCAGGACGCGTCCGGCAAGGCCGCCCTGGTGCGGGCCGCGGGCGTGCGCCTGCGCTGGCACTTCATCGGTCAACTGCAGCGGAACAAGGCGAAATCGGTTGCCGCGTACGCCGATGTGGTCGAGTCCGTGGACTCGCTCCGCCTCGCCGCGGCACTGGACCGGGCCGCCCTGTCGATCCGTGACGAACCGCTCGACGTGCTGATCCAGGTGAGCCTGGACGGCGATCCCAGCCGCGGGGGCGCGGTTGGAGATGATCTCTGGCGGGTATCCGACGCCGTAGCCTCTTCGGACGGTCTGCGGTTGCGTGGTCTGATGGCCGTGGCTCCGCTCGGCGAGGACCCGGACACCGCCTTCGCCCGACTGTCCGCATTGGCTGGTCGGCTGGTCGTGGATCACCCCGGCGCCACGATGCTGTCGGCGGGGATGAGCGGCGATCTGGAGGCGGCCGTCCGGCACGGGGCGACACACGTACGAATCGGAACATCTTTACTCGGGATGCGAAACTCGCTGCGATAGCCTTGCGGCGGGCAGCAAACTACACAGGTGTTGTTTTGCGCGACGCGCCACCACCGGCGGCCGTTGCGTCCGACGACGCAGCGACGCAGCGGGTCACGGGTCCTCTTCGGACCGGGTGTCCGGCTCGCCAGGGGGGACGCGGCACGCCATGAGGGGGCGCGGGCCGCAGGAGCGGACGGAGGTGGGGGCATGAGTACTTTCCGTAAGGCGGCCGTCTGGCTGGGGCTGGCCGAGGAGGAGGACGAGCGCGACTACGAGGAGCGTGGCTACTCGGACCGCTCCTACCGGTCGTCCCGGGACCGCGACCGGGACCGCGACCGCTACTCCACCGGCGACCGGTACTCCGACGGTTTCGACGACGACGAGGTCGAGGAGGAGCGCCCGGTGCCGCGGGCACGCCCCGACCGCGACCGGTCCGAGCGTTCCAGCCGGCTCAGCGAGCGCGTCTCCTCGGTGCGCGCCGACCTGGACCGGGACGAGGACGACCGGATCGAGCGGGCCAGTGTCCGGTCCATCACCCGCCCCTCGCCGGCCCCCGAGCAGTCCTCGGCGATGACCTACTCCACCCGGGAGAACCTGGCGCTGGCCCCGCAGCCGCCGGTCCACCAGCCGCAGGTGCAGCACCGGCCGATCGAGGAGGAGCAGCGTTACCAGATCACCACGCTGCACCCCACCACGTACCGCGAGGCGCGGACCATCGGCGAGCACTTCCGCGACGGTGTCCCGGTGATCATCAATCTCACCGAGATGGATGAGTCCGACGCCCGCCGTCTGGTGGACTTCGCCGCCGGGCTGGCGTTCGGCCTGCGGGGTACGATCGAGCGCGTGACCAACCGGGTTTTCCTGCTCTCACCGGCAAATGTCCAGGTCACCGCGGAGGACAAGGCCAAGATCGCTGAGGGCGGCTTCTTCACCCAGAGTTGACCCGAACGAGGGATCCGCCGGACGTGGTATCGATCGTGTTCCAAATTCTCTATCTGTTGGTGTACCTCTTCTTCCTGGTACTGCTGAGCAGGTTCGTCATGGGGGCGGTGCTCCAGTACGGACGCCGCTGGCAACCGGGCCGGGGCGCATCCGCCGCACTCGAATTGGTGTGGAGCGTCACGGATCCGCCCCTCAAGGCGTTGAGGCGTGTGATCCCACCGCTGCGCATTGGTAACGTGAGTTTGGACCTGGCTTCCATCGTGCTGCTGGTTATCCTGTTCGTGCTCATGGAGTTAGTGCTAGTTCGCCTCATCTAGACCTACAGATAGACAGCAGCCCCAACCGCGGCCGCGACTGACCCGAGGAGTTTCGATGCCGCTGACCCCGGCCGACGTGCATAACGTCGCCTTCAAGAAGCCCCCGATCGGCAAGCGGGGGTATGACGAGGAGGAGGTCGACGCCTTCCTGGACGAGGTCGAGCGCGAGCTCGCCCGTCTGATCGAGGAGAACAACGAGCTGCGTGCCCAGGTGGAGCGCGGCGGTCGGGGTGGCGCGCCAGCCGGCCCGGGTGCCGACCCCCGCCTCGCGGCCGAGCTCAACGACCTGAAGTCCCAGCTGGACCGCGTCCAGCGGGACAAGTCGGCGGCCGAGCAGGCCGCCCGGCAGATGCAGGCGGAGCTGGAGCAGGTGCGGGCCCAAGGCCCCGGCCCCGGCGCCGGCCCGGCCGGCGCCGACGGTGAGCAGCAGGCTCTCCGGGTGCTGATGATGGCCCAGCGCACCGCCGACGACCACGTGTCCGACGCCCGCCGCGAGGCCGACAAGCTGCTCTCCGAGGCCCGCTCCAAGGCGGAGGAGGTCACCCGCGAGGCGCGGGCCAAGGCCGACGCCCTCGAGCGCGACGCGCGTCAGCGGCACCAGGAGGCCATGGGCGGCCTGGACGCCAAGCGGACCGCGCTGCAGAAGCACATCGAGGAGCTCAAGCAGTTCGAGCGGGAGTACCGCACGCGGCTGAAGGCCTACCTCGAGAGCCAGCTGCGCGACCTCGACGGCCGTGGCCAGGGACTGGAGGCCGAGATGGCCCGGGCCGACGCCAGCCGCTCGGTCGGTGGTTCCGGCGGTCTCGCCGCGGCCGGCCTGGCCGGGTCGTACGGCGGCCGCTCCAACGCCATCGAATCGGGTCGCTGACCACAGCCCCGCACCTCGACGAGGATGAGCCATGATTCCTGCTAGTCTCCCGCTCATCCTCGTCGGGGTGGTGTGCCTCGCGATCGGACTGATCCGCGGGTCCAGCAGCCTGCTCATAGCTTCGATCGTGGCCAATCTGCTGGCCGCGGTCGCCCTCGTCATCGGTGTCCGGCAGAACTCCGCGGCCCGCCGCCGGGACGCCGCGGATCAGCGGGACCCGCTCGGCGACCCGGATCCCCTCGCCGGCCCGGATCGCTTCGACCGCCGGGACTCCTTCGGCGACCCCGGTTCGTTCGACGACCGGGACTCCTTCGACGACCGGAACGCTTTCGACCGGGACTCCGTCGGCGAACCGCCGCCGCGCCGCACCACCGGAGCGCCGTCCGCCGCACACGATTCTGCCCCGGCCGGCAACGCGTCCGCAGCCGATTCCCGGTCCTCCGCCACGGCGGGACGGACCGACCCGAACGGTTCTCCCGCCGCCGATCAGGTATACGAGGAACGGCCCGTTCCGGATCAAGGAAGGGCCGAGGATCTCGGGCGGGCGCCCGGTGGTGCGCCTGCCGCGGGAACACATCTGCCGGACGAAACCGTCGTGACGCCGGGCGCCGGGGCGGCTCGGGACGACGATCCGGATGATCAGCTGTGGCGGCGTCCGGTGGAGGAGCGGGCTGGCTCCGCCGGCTCCTCGGCTCACCCCGCCGGTCCGGCTGATCCGGTGGCTCACCCGGCCGGCTCCGCTGATCCCGCGGCCCGTCCGGCCGGATCCGCAGCGCCCGCGGACCACGCGGCCGGGCGTGACGACCTCGCCGAGAGCCCGGGGCAGCGGGCGGCTGGGCCGTGGGCCTCCGGTGCGCCTTCCTCTGCCGGGGCCGCGGCCGGTGGGTCCTCCTCCGGCGAGGCGCCGGCTGGCTCCTCGACTTCCGGCTCCTCGGCTGCCGGGTTCCCCGCCGCTGGGTCTTCCACTTCCGGGTCGTCGACCGCCGCGGCTTCGGCCGCCGGGGCATCGTTCGCCGGGGCTTCGTCATCGGGTGGCGAGGGGCGGGGCCCGGGTTTCCCGGGGACGGAGCCGGACGCCTCGCTCGGGGACGGGTTCGGCGAGCCGGACGCGGACGATCCGGACGACGAGCCGCTGCCGCAGTCGGTCCGGCCCACCGACGCCGTGCAGGTGGCCCGGTTGGACACCGAGGTGCTGGTGGTGGACGGGCGGCCGCGGTACCACATGGCGGACTGCCCGCACCTGGTCGGCCGGCTGACCGAGCCGCTGCCCGCGGCCGAGGCGGTCGAGCTGGGCTTCAGCCCGTGCGGGTTGTGCCGCCCGGTCGACAGGCTGCTCGGCGCCAACGCCCGCCGCTGAACCTCCGCATCGCCGCCGCTCGCGTTGTGCTGGCGCGGCCACGCCCCACGCTGCGGCGTGAGTCCCGTGGGGAAGGCCGTCCCACTCGGGTCGGGGTGGCCTTTCCCCGGGTCGCGATCGGTGCCGTAGTCGTTGGCCTGACGCGGTGGCCGGTGGCGCCGGCCTGACGGTGGGTGCCTGGTGGCGCCGGCCTGATCATGGATGCCGGGCCGGTGGTGCGGCGCCTGGTCTCTGGTGGCGCCGGCCCGGCGGCAGAATGGCGGCATGGCCAAGCGGGAGGTGCCCTCCGGAGTCTCCGTGGCGGTGCGGGTGCGGCCGGGCGCCGGGCGTACCCGGGTCGGCGGGACGTATGCCGGGCCGCACGGGGCGGCGCTGATCGTCGCGGTGGGCGCCCCCGCGGTGGACGGCAGGGCGACCGAGGCGGTCCGGCGCGCGCTCGCCGGCGCGCTCGGGGTGCGGGCTGCCGACGTGACCCTCCGGGTCGGCGCCACCAGCCGTGACAAGGTCTTCACCGTCGCCGCGCCGGCCAGTGAGATCGAGACCCGGCTGGATCGCTTGCTGAACGCATGAAAGGCCGAGGCCGGGCCGGAACCGGTGGTCGCTGGGAGTGACAAGCGGTGATGTGCGAGTGACTCCCGGTGTATCGTCGGGTATCCGATGGTAGTCGGATCGTTCGTGCCGGTTTGTCGGGGATGGCGGCTCGACAGGTTTGTCGGGGCATCTCACCTTCCGTATCCTTGCGAACCTCCGGAGTGCGCGGTGCTTTCCCGCCGCGCCATTTGTGCAGGTGGGGCAAGATCTACGACGGCGACCGCGAACGCGCCGGGCAGCGGGGCACAAGAGAAGACGGCCCAGGCGGATCCCGGGGACGCGCGGCGCGGCTGGACCGCCCGGATGGGCACGGGGGACAACAGGGAAACCGGACGGCCGGGCCGCAGGGCCGGGGTCCGGATTCAGGACCGCTGATCGCCGCGCCGGGCGCGGCCGAGGGAGCGACGATGGTCAAGGCAACTGACATCCGGGCCGGTTCGAGCGGAACGGCCGCCGCCGGGCGGACCCGCACCGCGTCGGAGACCGCGGAGATCCGGGAGGCTCTGGCGGCGCGGCTGACGGAGCTGCAAGCCGAGTACGATCAGGCGCTCAGGGCGATCACCGAGCTCTCGCGCGAGCGGCTCGCCGACTCGGCCGGGGACGACCAGGCCGACACCGGCACCAAGACGTTCGAGCGGGAGCAGGAGATCACACTGGCCAACAACCTGCTCGAGCGGATCACACAGGTGGAACGCGCCATCGACCGGCTCGGGCAGGGCAACTACGGTTGGTGCGAGCGGTGCGGCAACCAGATCCCGGTGGAGCGACTGGCCGCCTTCCCGTCCGCGACTCTCTGTGTCTCTTGCAAGCAGTTGGAGGAAAGACGCTGAACGCCGAAAAGGCCTCCCGGTTCGCCCCGCGCGCCGTCGCGGTGCTGGGCGCCACCGCGCTCGTCGCGCTGGCGGTCGACCAGTGGGTGAAGCACCTCTCCACCGAGAATCTCGACCCGAACGAGCCGGTCAAGATCTTCGGTGGCCTGATCTATCTCTCGCTGCTGCGCAACAGTGGGGCGGCGTTCAGCTTCGGCAGCGCGTACACCTGGGTCTTTCCGGTGATCACGCTGGTGGTGATCGGCTGGATCGTCTGGATGGCGGCGAAGCTGCGCTCGGTGCCGTGGGCGGTCGCGCTCGGGCTCGTGCTCGGCGGGGCGCTCGGCAACCTGACCGACCGGCTGTTCCGCGCTCCCGGCCCGTTCCAGGGTCACGTGGTCGACATGATCAGCGCCTTCGCGCCGTACGGGGAGAAATTCGCTGTCTTCAACATCGCGGACAGTTGCCTGACCGTCGGCGTCTGCCTGGCGGTCCTGCTGGAGCTGACCGGGCGGCAGCGGGACGGCAGCCGCCTGCGGAGCAAGGCCAGGACCAGCGAGACGGAGGGGGCGGCATGAGCGACGTCCGTTCCCTGCCGGTGCCCGACGGGCTCGACGGGATGCGGCTGGACCAGGCCGTCTCCCGGCTCTTCGGGCTGTCCCGGACGGCCGCGGCCACCCTGGTCGAGGCCGGTGACGCGCTGGTCGATGGCATTCCCCGGCCGAAATCGGACAAGGTGGCCGCGGGCTCCTGGCTCGAGGTGACCCTGCCGGCGCCGGCGACCGCGCCGGTCCTGGTGGCCGAGCCGGTGCACGGGATGTCCGTGATCTACAGCGACGACGACATCGTGGTGGTGGACAAGCCGGTCGGTGTGGCCGCCCATCCGAGCCCCGGCTGGACCGGGCCGACCGTGGTGAGCGGGCTGGCCGCGATGGGGCAGAACGTGGCCACCAGCGGCGCCGCCGAACGCCAGGGCATCGTGCACCGGCTCGACGTGGGCACCACCGGCCTGATGGTGGTGGCCAAGTCGGAGATGGCGTACAGCTTTCTGAAGCGGGCGTTCAAGGAGCGCGAGGTGGAGAAGCGCTACCACGCGGTGGTGCAGGGCCACCTGGACCCGCTGCGCGGCACGATCGACGCGCCGATCGACAGGCATCCGACGGCCGACTACAAGTTCGCTGTGATGTCCGGCGGCAAGCCGAGCGTCACGCACTACGACACGCTGGAGGCGTTCCGCGCCGCCAGCCTGGTCGACGTGCGGCTGGAGACCGGGCGCACCCACCAGATCCGGGTGCACTTCTCGGCGCTGCGACATCCCTGCGTCGGCGACCTCACCTACGGTGCGGATCCCACCCTGGCGACCCGGCTGAAGCTGGACCGGCAGTGGCTGCACGCCCGGGAACTGGCCTTCCTGCATCCCCGGACGCACAATGAGGTCCGGTTCGTCAGCGACTACCCTGACGACCTGAAATTCGCGCTGGACGTCCTGCAGGACGCCGGCTGATCCGCTGACTCCGGGAGACACCGTGGGACCCGCGCATCGACTGCGGGCGGTCCTCCTCAGGTTCGGGGGCGGCTCGCTCCGGTTGCAGCTGATGACCGGCGTGGCGCTGGCCGCTACCGCCACGCTGGTGGTCGCCGTCGCCTGGGCCGGCCGTCCGGGCGGCCCGTCCGGCGAGGACCCCGCCGACGTGGTCCGGGTCGGGGTGGTCGAGGGCCAGACGGTGGGCGGATATCTGAAGGCGTCGCGGCGCGAGCTGGACATGCTGGCCGACCCGTCCGCTCCGGCCGCGGGCGACACCTGGGCGCTGGTCAGCCTGCGTGACTACACGGCGCCCGGGCGGCTGCCGGCGCTGCTGGCGGACGTGGCGGTGGCGCAGGTGTACGCCCGGGTGCCGCTGCCCGACACGCGCACGCAGGTGTCGCTGATCCCGGTCTACACGATGCCGGGCGACGTGACCGCCGGGATGCTCGACGCGGCCCTGCGCCGGGATCGGGAGCAGGCCGACTATCTGCGGCTGGAACGCTCGCTGACCGGCGACGGGCAGCGCGAGCAGCGGCTGCGCCGGACGTACGCCAACGCCGCCGGGATCGCCGCGCAGGAGGCCGCCGCGTACCGGGCGGGATGTGCCTGTGTCTTCGCGGCCGTGATCCGCGCCGCTCCCGCGGCTCTGGACGGCCTCGCGTCCCGGCCCGGGGTCCGGGTGGTCGACCCGGCCCCCGAGGTGCGCAGCCTGGACCGCACGGAGTTCCGGCCGCCGCTGCCGGAGGAAAGCGGCACGGTGTCAGCGGAGCCGTCCGTGACCCCTGTGCCAACCGCGGTGCCGGGCGTTGCCACCACCGTGCCGTCCCGGTTACCGTCGTCGATCGGTGTCACTGTGACTTCCGCCTCACCCGCTCGCGGTGGGCAGGCGTCGCCGGTTGCCGCCGGGCCGGCGACGCAGCCGGTTGCCGTACCCTCGGAGGCGGAGCCGAGCGCAGCTCACGCCGCTTCCGTCGGGTCTTCCGGGGTCCGGCGGCGCTGAACCCGGGCGTTGGTTTTTCCGTCCGAAGAAACGTCCGGGTGGATGCACGTGCACGACCGGCGTGCCGCTATGTGATCAAGAACGACAGGGGGATGGGCACTCGGCCGGTGGCCCGAATAGGGTTCTCGTCCGTAGCCTGTCTTGGCGAGAACCCCTCGCCGGAGCACGACGTCGGGTAGGCGCAGAAAGGACGAGCCGTGGACGGGACCGAGACCGGCTGGGGCCGGCCTGCGGAACCAGCCCCGCGCTGGCGGGCACTGCTGGACCGGGCCCGGCACGGTCACCGCGCCGAGGAGCCCGAGGAGGAGCCGAGACCCGAGCAGCCAGCCGTTCCGCAGCAGTGGGGCCAGCAGGCGCCGCCGACGCGCGGGTCGGCCCGGCCGGTCAGTCCGCTGGAGCACCGCGACCCCCGGCACCCCGGTGGCGGGCCGGAGCCGCAGCGCCCGATGCCGCAGCGCCCGATCAACCCGCTGGACCCGCGCTGGCAGGCCCGCCCGGAACAGAACAGCTTCTTCGAGCCCGCGCCCCGCGCCCCGCAGCCCCCGCCGCCACCACCGCCGCAGACGCCGGCCCGGGGCGCCTACCCGCCGGCGCCGACCTACCCGCCGCCGGTGCCGCAGCCCAACGGCTACCCGCAACCGCCGGCCTATCCGCAGGCGTACGCCCCGCCGGCGCCCGTCGCGCCGCCGGCCCCGGTCGCACCGGTCGCCCCGCAGCCGGTCTCGTCGCCGGTGGCGGCTCCCTCGTCCCCGGCGGCCGGCGCCCGGATCGAGTGGCGGCAGACCCGCACCGACGAGGGCATGGAGCGCGCCGTCGCCGTGATGCGGCGCAAGCTCGGCCAGCCCCGGGTGTTGGCGTTCGCCAACCCCAAGGGCGGCGTCCACAAGACCACGGCGACCGTGCTGGCCGCTGCCACCATCGGCAGCGTCCGCGGCCGCGGCGTGCTCGCCTGGGACGACAACGAGCTGCGCGGCACGCTCGGCCTGCGGGCCGGCAGCGCCCGGCACGCCCGGACGATCAAGCACCTGCTGGCCGACCTGATGCGGATCGAGAGCCTGCACGGCGACGCGCTGCTGCAGGAGCTGGACGCCTACCTGCGGCACGCCTCCGACGGGTCGTACGACGTGCTCGCCGGCGAGGAGAACCCGCGGTTCGCCCAACGGCTGGACCAGGCGACCGTGCGCCGGGTGATGGACCTGCTGCGCCGCACCCACGACGTGATCTGCGTGGACACCGGCAACAACGTGGAGAGCGTGAACTGGCGGACGGTCATGCGCAGCGCCGACCAGCTGGTGATCACCACGGTGCCCCGCGAGGACGCCGCGTTCACCGCCGACTGGATGCTGGACGTGCTCGAGGAGAGCGGGATGGGCGACATGGTGGCCAACGCCGTGACGTTGATCTCCTGTCCGTCGCCGGGCGCGCTGCCGCTGCTGGAGGACTTCAAGAAGCACTTCGCGACCCGGACCCGCGCGGTCGCCGTGGTGCCCTACGACCCGGCGCTCGAGGTCGGTTCCTCGATCGAGTACGCGGACCTGCAACCGGACACCCGGCAGGCTTGGTTGCGCGCCGCATCGGTGATGCTGGAGCCCTTCGCGGAGTAAGCTGACGGGCCTCGCCAACAGAAGAGGGGGCCCGGTGTCAGACTCCTTCGTGCACCTGCACGTTCACACCGAGTATTCGATGCTCGACGGAGCAGCCCGGGTCAAGGAACTGATCGGTGAGGCCAAGCGGCTCGGCATGCCGGCCGCGGCGATCACCGACCACGGCAACATGCACGGCGCCTTCGAGATGTACAAGCAGTCCAAAGACGCCGGCATCACCCCGCTCATCGGCGTCGAGGCGTATGTCGCTCCCGAGTCGCGGCTGAACAAGAGCCGGGTCAAGTGGGGCCGTCCGGAGCAGAAGAGCGACGACGTCTCCGGTAACGGTGCGTATACGCACATGACCATGTGGGCACGCAACGCGGTCGGCCTGAAGAACCTGTTCCGGCTCAACTCCCGGGCCTCCATCGAGGGCCAGCTCGGCAAGTACCCGCGGATGGACTTCGACATCATCGCGGAGCACGCCGAGGGCATCATGGGCACCACCGGCTGCCCGTCCGGCGCCGTGCAGACCCGGCTGCGGCTGGGCCAGTTCGACGAGGCGCTCAAGTCCGCAGCGATGTACCAGGAGGCGCTGGGCCGGGAGCACTACTTCCTCGAGATCATGGACCACGGCCTGTCGATCGAGAAACGGGTCCGTGACGGCCTGCTGGAGATCGGCCGGAAGCTGAACATCCCGCCGCTGGTGACCAACGACTCGCACTACACGTACGAAGCCCAGTCCGAGGCCCACGACGTGCTGCTCTGCGTGCAGACCGGCAGCAACATCGCCGACCCGAACAGGTTCCGCTTCGACGGCAACGGCTACTTCGTGAAGTCCGCCGAGCAGATGCGCGCGGTCGACTCCTCCGAGGCCTGGCAGGAGGGCTGCCGCAACACGCTGCTGGTCGCCGAGAAGGTGGACGTCGCGGGCATGTTCGAGTTCAAGAACCTGATGCCCCGGTTCCCCATCCCGGACGGGTTCACCGAGGAGGAGTACTTCCGGCACGTCGCGTTCGAGGGGCTGCGCAAGCGCTTCCCGGGCGGGATCCCGGACACCCACGTCAAGCAGGCGGAGTACGAGCTCGGCGTGATCATCCAGATGGGTTTCCCGGCGTACTTCCTGGTCGTCGCGGACTTCATCCAGTGGGCGAAGAACAACGGCATCGCCGTCGGGCCGGGCCGTGGCTCCGCGGCCGGCTCCCTGATCGCGTACGCGATGGGCATCACCGACCTCGATCCGCTGCCGCACGGCCTGATCTTCGAGCGGTTCCTCAACCCCGAGCGGGTCTCGATGCCGGATGTCGACATCGACTTCGACGAGCGCCGGCGCGGTGAGGTCATCCGCTACGTGACCGAGCGCTGGGGCGAGGACAAGGTCGCCCAGATCGCGACGTTCGGGACGATCAAGGCCAAGGCCGCCATCAAGGACTCGGCCCGCGTGCTGGGCTACCCGTTCGCCGTCGGCGACCGGATCACCAAGGCCATGCCACCGGACGTGATGGGCAAGGGCATCCCGCTCGAGGGCATCTTCGACAAGGAGCACAAGCGGTACAACGAGGCCGGTGAGATCCGTTCGCTCTACGAGACGGACCCGGACGTCAAGAAGGTGATCGACACCGCCCGCGGCATCGAGGGCCTGATCCGGCAGACCGGTGTGCACGCGGCCGGCGTGATCATGTCGGCCGAGCCGATCATCGACCACATCCCGCTGATGCGCCGGGCCAGCGACGGCGTCATCATCACGCAGTTCGACTACCCCACGTGCGAGGGTCTCGGCCTGCTGAAGATGGACTTCCTGGGCCTGCGGAACCTGACGATCATCGACGACGCCAACAAGAACATCGCGCTCAACCACGGCGAGCCGTTGGACCTGCTGGCCCTGCCGCTGGACGACAAGGCGGCGTACGAGCTGCTCGCCCGCGGTGACACGCTCGGTGTGTTCCAGCTCGACGGCGGCCCGATGCGGTCGCTGCTGCGGCTGATGAAGCCGGACAACTTCGAGGACATCTCCGCCGTGCTGGCGCTGTACCGGCCGGGCCCGATGGGTGTCGACTCGCACACCAACTACGCGCTGCGCAAGAACAAGCTGCAGGAGATCACACCGATCCACCCGGAGCTGGAGGAGCCGCTGCGGGAGATCCTGGAGCCGACCTACGGGCTGATCGTCTACCAGGAGCAGGTGCAGCGCGCCGCGCAGATCCTCGCCGGTTACTCGCTGGGCCAGGCCGACCTGCTGCGCCGGGCGATGGGCAAGAAGAAGAAGGAGATCCTCGACAAGGAGTTCATCCCGTTCCGCGACGGCTGCCGCCAGCACGGGTACTCCGACGAGGCGATCCAGGCGGTGTGGGACGTGCTGGTCCCGTTCGCCGGGTACGCGTTCAACAAGGCGCACTCCGCGGCGTACGGGCTGGTGTCGTACTGGACGGCGTACCTCAAGGCGCACTACCCGGCGGAGTACATGGCCGGCCTGCTCACCAGCGTCGGCGACGACAAGGACAAGATGGCCGTCTACCTGGCCGAGTGCCGGCGGATGGGCATCCAGGTGCTGCCGCCGGACGTGAACCAGTCGTCCGGCCCGTTCACCCCGGTCGGCAAGGACATCCGGTTCGGCCTGGGCGCGGTGCGCAACGTCGGCGCCAACGTGGTGGAGGCGATCGCGCGCTGCCGCAAGGAGAAGGGCGACTACACCGACTTCTACGACTTCCTCTCCAAGGTGGACGCGGTGGCCTGCAACAAGCGGACCATCGAGTCGCTGATCAAGGCGGGCGCGTTCGACTCGATGGGGCACAGCCGCAAGGGGCTGCTCGCCGTGCACGCCGAGGCGATCGACGCGTACGCCGGGGTCAAGCGCAACGAGGCGGCCGGCCAGTTCGACCTGTTCGGCGCGTTCGGCGACACTCCGGGCGGCTCCTCGGCCACGGTGGCGATGCCGACCATCGGCGACTCCGAGTGGGACAAGCGCGACAAGCTCACCTTCGAGCGGGAGATGCTCGGCCTCTACGTCTCCGACCACCCGCTCGCCGGGCTGGAGCAGGTGCTGCAGAGCAACGCGGACATCAGCATCGCGGCGCTCAACGAGGAGGGTTCGGTCCAGGACGGCCAGGTGGTCACGATCGCCGGCATCCTGACCGGGGTGCAGCGCCGGATCACCAAGCAGGGCCGGGCGTGGGCCTCGGCCACCGTCGAGGACCTCGCCGGCGGTGTCGAGACGCTGTTCTTCCCGAACACCTACGAGCTGGTCGGACAGTACATCGCCGAGGACGCGATAGTGGTGGTCAAGGGCCGGGTGGACCGGCGCGACGACACTCCGCGGATCATGGCGATGGACATGTCCATCCCTGACATCTCACACAACCCGGACAGCAAGCCGGTGGTCCTCACCATGCCGATCACCCGGGTCACCCCGCCACTGGTCGACGAACTCAAGGAGATCCTGGTCAGCCACCCGGGCGACACCGAGGTGCACGTCCACCTGCAGAACGGCAAGCGGACCACTGTGGTGCGGCTGGTCGCCGCCCGGGTGGCGCCGACGCCCGCGCTGCGTGCCGACCTCAAGATGATCCTCGGACCCGCGGCCGTCGCCTGATCACAGGCGGATCTGGGAGGATCAGAGGGTGCAAGCAGACGAGCCCCCGACACCGCCGCCGCCGGTCGTGATGGAGAAGCCGGCGGACGGGCCGTCCTGGTGGCGGCTCCAGCCCGGCAGCCGGCGGTCCTGGCGGCGGACGCTGTCCGCCGGGTTCGGCAGCGCCGCGGTGATCACGCTGCTCGGCGCGCCGCTGGGCTTGCTCTGGCACGCGCTCGCGCCCGCCGTGCCGGTGATCGACGCCGGGGCCGGCGGCATCGTCGTGAACGACCCGTCGCCGGAGGAGTACATCGCCGCCGACGGCTGGCTGACCCTGCTCGGGATCGGCTTCGGCCTGCTGGTGGCGGTCCTCGCCTGGCTGGTGCTGCGCCGCGACCGGGGGCCGGCGCTGCTGCTCGGCGTGGTCGCCGGATCCTGGGCCGCGGTGCGCCTGGTCGCGGTGCCACTCGGCGAGCTGATCGGCAAGGACGCGTACGAGAGCTGGCGGGCCACGGCCGCGCAGGGCGCGACGTACCTGGCGCCGCCGGCCCTGCACTCGGTCGGGCCGACGCTGGTGCCGGCGTTCGTCGCGGTGATCGTGCTGACCCTGCTGGCCGGCTGGTCCAACGACCCGGATCTGGACCAGCCCGGCGCGCAGCCGGGCTACGGCCCCAACCACGGGCAGTACGACCACCAGCCGCCGCTCGCCGGGCCGCCGTTCAGTTCGGGCTGGCCGGCCGGGCCAGATCCGACAGCGGCACCGGCACCGCCCGTACCCGGGCCAGCAGACCAGCCTCACGGTTGAGCAGCCGCAGCTCGGCGCGCAGTCGGGCGGCGGTGTCCGGAGCGGCCAGCAGAGCGTGCCGCTCGTCCAGGGTGAGCTGCGCGGTCGCGGCGACCAGGTGGGAGAGCACTGTGGCGTCGTCCGGCAACTGGTCGAGGATCTCGGCGTTCGGCCGGAGCAGCTCGAGATAGGTCTGGAAGGCGGCCAGCACGCGGGGCCGCAGCAGCTCGGCCGTCTCGTCCGGGGCCTCGTCGTCGGAGAGCCACTCGACGCGCGCCGTCAGATACGGCTCGGCGCCCTGCGTGACCTCGAGGACCCGGAAGCGGCGCCGGCCGACGGTCATGATGTCGAACCGGCCGTCCGGCAGCTCGGAGACGTGCCGCAGCTCGGCGGTGCAACCCACCTCGTACAGATCGGCGGCACGGACCGGGGCGGGCTCCGGGGCCGGGCCGTCGCCGGGGTCGGGCGTCACCTCGCTGCCGTACCGGAGGGTGACCACGCCGAACTCGCTCGGCGGCTCGGCCGGGCGGGCCGCCAGCTCCCGCACGAGAGCGCGGTAACGCTCCTCGAAGATGTGCAGGGGCAGCACCAGACCGGGGAAGAGCACCGTGCTCAGCGGGAAGACCGGCAGCCGATCGCTCACGCGTTCAGCCTAGCCGTCCGCTGACCTTGGTCAACCCGCCGATCGGCGGGGGCCGCTGCGGCGCCGGAAAAGATCGTCGGCGGGGTACGGCACCGGGCCGCGGCCGTACCGGCGGAAGTGCCGGAGCGGGAAAATGTGACCTGCGCGTCTCAACGCCTGGGCCGGGGCCGCACGGGCGAAACCTGTCGGCGCGGCCGCCTAGACTGGGCGCGTGCTGAATCGGATCGACCTGCGCGGCTCCCACCGGGACCCGCGCGGCCTGCTGCCCCGTGCCCAGCTCGACGTGTCCGTGGCCGTCGAGCGGATCCGCCCGACCGTCGAGGCGGTCCATCAGCATGGGTTCAGCGCGATCCGGGAGGCCACCGAGCGATTCGACGGGATGCGGCTGGAGCGTCTGCGGGTGCCGGCCGAGGCGATCGCGGCAGCCGCCGAGACCCTCGACCCCGAGGTCCGCGCCGCGCTGCTGGAGTCGATCAAGCGGGCCCGCAGGGTGCACGCCGACCAGCGCCGCACCGACGTCACGACCACGGTGGTCGACGGCGGCACGGTGACCGAGCGGTGGGTGCCGGTGCGCCGGGTCGGGCTCTACGTGCCCGGCGGCCTGGCGGTCTACCCGTCCACCGTGGTGATGAACGTGGTTCCCGCCCAGGAGGCAGGCGTCGAGAGCCTGGTCGTCGCGAGCCCGCCGCAGAGTCAGAACGGCGGCCTGCCCGACTCCCGGGTGCTGGCCGCGTGCGCGCTGCTCGGCGTGACCGAGGTGTACGGGGTGGGCGGCGCGCAGGCGATCGCGATGCTGGGCTACGGGTCGCGCGGCGCCGCCACGCCGGTGGAGGCCGCCGGCGACTTCGAGCACTGCGAGCCGGTCGACGTGATCACCGGGCCGGGCAACATCTGGGTCACCGCGGCCAAGCGGCTGCTGCAGGGCACGGTCGGGATCGACGCCGAGGCCGGACCCACCGAGATCGCCATCCTGGCCGACGAGACGGCCGACCCGCGGCACGTCGCGGCCGACCTGATCAGCCAGGCCGAGCACGACCCGCTGGCGGCGAGCGTGCTGGTCACCGACTCGCCGGCGCTGGCCGACGCGGTCGAGGCCGAGCTGGCCGTCCAGGTGGCGGCGACCAAGCACGGCGAGCGGGTGCGCACCGCGCTGGGCGGCGAGCAGTCCGGCATCGTGCTGGTCGGCGACCTGGAGCAGGGGCTCACCGTGGTCGACGCCTACGCGGCGGAGCACCTGGAGATCCAGACCCGGGACGCGCGGGAGTGGGCCATGCGGGTCCGCAACGCCGGCGCGATCTTCGTGGGCGCCTGGTCGCCGGTGTCGCTGGGGGACTACGCGGCCGGCTCCAACCACGTGCTGCCGACCGCGGGCTGCGCGCGGCACTCGTCCGGGCTGTCGGTGCAGTCGTTCCTGCGCGGCATCCACGTCATCGAGTACGACGAGGCGGCCCTGCGCGACGTCGCGGGGCACGTGGTGGCGCTGGCCAACGCGGAGGATCTGCCCGCCCACGGGGACGCGGTGCGGGCGCGCTTCCGGTCCGAGGCGGAGCAGCCGGGCGGGAGGCCCGGCCGATGACCTCCATCGACGATCTGCCGATCCGGGACGACCTGCGCGGCACGTCGCCGTACGGCGCGCCGCAGCTGGACGTCGCGGTGCGGCTGAACACGAACGAGAACTCGTACCCGGTGCCGGACGACGTGGTCGACGCGATCGGCAAGGCCGTCCAGGCCGAGCTGCACGACCTCAACCGCTACCCGGACCGGGACGCGATCGCCCTGCGGGCCGAGCTGGCAAGCTATCTCGGCCATGGCCTGACCACGGCGAACGTGTGGGCGGCCAACGGCTCCAACGAGGTGCAGCAGCAACTGCTCCAGGCGTTCGGCGGGCCGGGCCGGTCGGCGCTGGGCTTCGGCCCGTCCTACTCGATGCACCCGCTGCTCGCCCAGGGCACCGGCACGCGCTGGATCGGCGCTCTGCGCGACCCGGATTTCGGGTTGGATCCGGGCCGGGCGGTGGCCGAGATCGAGAAGCACGACCCCGACCTGGTCTTCGTCTGTTCGCCGAACAACCCGACCGGCACGGCGCTCGACCCCGCCGTGATCGACGCGGTGCTGGCGAGCGCCCGGGGCATGGTGATCGTCGACGAGGCGTACACGGAGTTCGCCCGCCCCGGCACGCCGAGCGCGCTGACCCTGCTGCCCGGCCACCCGCGGCTGGTGGTGAGCCGGACGATGAGCAAGGCGTTCGGCTTCGCCGGCGGCCGGCTGGGCTATCTGGCAGCCGACCCGGCCGTGGTGGACGCCGTCCAGCTGGTCCGCCTGCCCTATCACCTGTCCGCGATCACGCAGGCCGCCGCGCGTGCCGCCGTCGTGCACCGGGACTCGCTGCTGACGACCGTCGAGGCGATCAAGGAGCAGCGCGACCGCATCGTCGCCACCCTGCGGGCGCGTGGGGTGCGGGTGGCCGACAGCGACGCGAACTTCGTGCTCTTCCGGGCCGGGGACGACCAGAGAGCCGCGTGGCAGGCGTTTCTCGACCGCGGGGTGCTGATCCGCGACGTGGGGCTGACCGGCTGGCTCCGGGTCACCGCGGGCACCGAGTCCGAGACGTCCGCGTTCCTGTCCGCCGCCGAGGAGATCCTGTCGTGAGCGGGCGGAGCGACCGCATCCCACTCGGCGCCGCTTCAGCGGTTCACACTGCCGACGAACGAAGTGAGGAGGCTCGGTGAGCCGCACTGCCCGGATCGAGCGTGTCACCAACGAGACGAAGGTGCTGATCGAGATCGATCTCGACGGCACCGGCCAGGGCGACCTGAGCACCGGGGTCGGGTTCTACGACCACATGCTCAACCAGCTGGCCAAGCACGGCGGCTTCGACCTGACCGTGCGCTGCGAGGGCGATCTGGAGATCGACTCGCACCACACCATGGAGGACACCGCGATCGCGCTCGGCGAGGCGTTCGCCAGGGCGCTCGGCGACAAGCGCGGCATCCGGCGGTACGGATCGGCCACCATCCCGATGGACGAGGTGCTGGTCCGGGCGGCTGTCGACCTGTCCGGCCGGCCCTACGTGGTGCACGACGAGCCGCTGCTCACGCCGTACATCGGGCCGGTCTACGCGACCAGCATGACCCGGCACATCTTCGAGGCCTTCGGGCACGCCGCCAAGGTCACGCTGCACGTGGACGTGCTGCGCGCCTGCCGCCCCGGCGGGCACCCGGACGCGCACCACGTGGTGGAGGCCCAGTTCAAGGCGTTCTCCCGGGCGCTGCGCGAGGCCGTGGAGATCGATCCGCGCAACGCCGGCGCGCTGCCCTCCACCAAGGGCGTGCTCTGATGAGCCCGCGGGTGGTGATCCTGGACTACGGCTCCGGGAACCTGCGCAGCGCCGAGCGGGCCGTCGCCCGTACCGGCGTCGATGTCGTCGTCACCAGCGACCTTCACGCCGCCGCCGAGGCCGACGGTCTGGTCGTGCCCGGCGTCGGGGCCTATGCCGCCTGCATGGCCGGCATCCACGAGCTGGGCGCCGGACCGGTGATCGCCGAGCGGGTCGCCCGGGGCCGCCCGGTGCTGGGCATCTGCGTCGGCATGCAGATCATGTTCGAGTCCGGGGTGGAGCACGGCGTCGAGACCAAGGGGCTGGGGCTGTTGCCCGGCTCGGTCACCCGGCTGCACGCCGCGCGCATCCCGCACATGGGGTGGAACACGGTGACCGTGCCGTTCGGCTCCAAGTTGCTGGGCGACGTCGCCGCGGACACCCGGTTCTACTTCGTTCACTCGTACGCCGCTCAGGATCTTCATCTGCTGAGCGGAGCCGGCGCCAGGGTGACCACCGCGGCCCACGACGAGCCGTTCGCGGCCGTCGTCGAGCTGGGCGCGCTCAGTGTCGCCCAGTTCCACCCGGAGAAATCCGCCGACGCCGGATACGCGCTGCTCAGCAACTGGGCCGCGTCGCTGACGTGAGCAAGGAACGTGCCCGGCGGCGGGCCGTCCGGCTCGCCGTCGCGGAACGGGAGAAAGCGGCACGGGCCCGCAAGGTCGCCCGCCGCCAGCGTCGCCGCACCATCATCCGGAGTCTGCGGCCGCACGTCCGGCTCGGCAGCTCCGGCCGGCTGTACCGCCGCAGCCGGGCGCAGCGGACCGGCATCGTGCTCGTGCCGCTGCTCGCCATCGTCGCGGTCTGGTTGTTCATCCCGGACCAGGCGCTGCGGATCCTGCTCACCGTCCTGCTCGTCCTCGCCGCCCCGGCCCTCGTGGTCGTGGTGCTCGGCCGCCGTTCATAGGAGAAGATCGTGACCCTGCAACTGCTGCCCGCCGTCGACGTCGCCGACGGCCAGGCGGTCCGCCTGGTCCAGGGCGCCGCCGGCTCGGAGACCGCCTACGGCGACCCGCTGGAAGCCGCCCTGGCCTGGCAGAACGACGGCGCCGAGTGGGTGCACCTGGTCGACCTCGACGCCGCGTTCGGCAGGGGTTCCAACGCCGGCCTGCTCGCCGACGTGGTCCGCCGGCTGGACGTGAAGGTGGAGCTGTCCGGCGGCATCCGTGACGACGAGTCGCTGACCCGGGCCCTCGCGACCGGCGCCCAGCGGGTCAACATCGGCACCGCCGCGCTGGAGGACCCGCAGTGGTGCGACCGCATCTGCGGGGAGTACGGCGACCGGGTGGCGATCGGCCTGGACGTGCGCGGCCGCACCCTCTCCGCCCGCGGCTGGACCCGGGACGGTGGCGATCTCTACGAGGTGCTGGCCCGTCTGGACAAGGCCGGGGCGTCCCGGTACGTGGTCACCGACATCACCAAGGACGGCACCATGCGCGGACCGAACCTGGACCTGCTCCGTGAGGTCTGCGCCGCCACCGACAAGCCGGTGATCGCCAGCGGAGGCGTGTCCACGCTGGACGACCTGCGGGCGCTGGCGACGCTGGAGCCGATCGGGGTGGAGGGTGTGATCGCGGGCAAGGCGCTGTACGCCGGGGCCTTCACCGTGCGTGAGGCGCTCGCGGCGCTGGCCTGATCGTCTGCAGGTACGTGCGGCGTATCGCTTCCGCCGTGTGCGCGGCGCTCGCGGTGCCGGCCTGATCGCTCCGCCGTGTGCGCGGCCGAGGGTCGTGGCGGCCGGTCGTGAGAGCCGGCGGTGGCGGCCGCGCCGCGCCGCGCCGGGCGGATGGTGATCCGCCGGTCAGGACGTCAGGCGGTGGCGGTCCGGGTGCGCCGGGCGTCGTGGGGCCGGTCCGGGTGGGTGCGGCGTCAGGCGATGACGGCCGGCGTGCGCCAGGTCGGCCGGGCCGCGCGGTCCAGGTCGTGGCGGACCGACGCGATGCGGCGGACCGCCTCGGTGAGGTCGTCCGCCGGCAGGGTGAACGGCAGCCGCAGGAAGCGTTCCAGCGTCCCGTCCAGGCCGAAGCGCGGACCCGGCGCGAGCCGCACCCCGACGTCCTCGGCGGCGCGGGACAGGGCGCTGGAGATCGGCCCGTCCAGCTCGGCCCAGAGCGTCACCCCACCGCCCGGCACGAAGAACCGCCACTCCGGCAGCTGCTCCCGCAACGCGGTGACCAGAGCGTCGCGCCGGAACCGCAGCTGCGCGCGCCGCGCCTCGACGATCGACGCCGCCTGGTCCAGCAGGTGCACCGCGACCAGCTGCTCCAGCACCGGGCTGGCCATGTCGACGCCGACCCGGATGGCGGCCAGTCGCTGCACCAGCGGGGCGGACGCGCGCACCCAGCCGATCCGCAGGCCACCCCAGTACGGCTTGCTCATCCCGCCGATCGACATCACCCGGGAGTGCCTGTCGAAGAGCGCGACAGGCGGTGGCATCTCCGGGTCGTCCAGCGGCAGGTCCACGAAGGACTCGTCGGCGACCAGCTCGGTGCCGCAGGCGTGCGCGGTGGCCACCATCCGCTCGCGCAGCCCGGCCGGCATCAGGTGCCCTGTCGGGTTGTGGAACTCCGGGATCACGTAGGCCAGCCGGGGCCGGGTCTGCCGCAGCGCGCCGAGCAGCATCTCGCCGTCCCACCCGGTCGCGGTGTCCATCCCGTGTGTGCTGATCCGGGCCCGCCGGGCGGAGAGGGCGGCCAGCGCGTTCGGATACGTCGGCGTCTCCACCAGCACCGGCGCGCCGGCCGGCACGGTGAGCCGGAGCACCAGGTCCAGGGCCTGCTGGGTGCCGCTGGTGACGAGCACCTGCTCGGCCGAGGTGGGCACCCCGCGCCGGGTGTAGTTGTCGGCGACCGCGGCGCGCAGCTCGGGCAGGCCGGTCGGGTGGTAGCCGGCGCTGCCCAGGTAGCGTGGCAGGTCGTCGGCGGCGGCCCGAGCGGCCGGCACCAGCTCGACCGGCGCGGCGGACGCGGCCACCCCCATGTCGATCATGTCGAGGTCGTCGTCCGGGGTCCACAGGCCGGAGGTGGCCACCCGGTGTCCGTGCGGCAGCGTGGTCCAGCTGCCGGCGCCGCGGCGGCTGGTCAGGTGACCGCTCTCGCGCAGCGCGCGGTAGGCCGCGGACACCGTGGTCCGGCTGACGCCGAGCGACTCGGCCAGCTCCCGTTCGGCGGGCAGCCGCACGCCCAGGGCCAGCCGCCCGTCGGCGAGCAGGCCGCGCACCGCGGCGGCCAGGGCGGCGTAGTCCGGACTGCGGTGGCGGCCCGGCAACGAATGCCAACGGCCGAGCAAACGAGCCAATTGCTCCCCGCGGACCGACGTCGTCATGGCCACCTCCCCAGAATTGGCACTTTAACACCGCTGAATTGGCATCAAGAGTGGCAGCATGAGCTTGGTTGGCCGCGTCACACAGTTGCTTGCCGGTCTGGTCCTCTACGGCGTCAGCATGGCGCTGATGGTGGAGTCCGGTCTGGGCCTCAACCCGTGGGACGTGTTGCACCAGGGTCTGTCCGAGGTGACCGGGATCAGCTTCGGCTGGGTGGTGCTGCTGGTCGGCGTCCCGGTGCTGCTGCTCTGGATCCCGCTGCCGCAGCGCCCGGGGGTGGGCACGGTGGCCAATCTGCTGATCGTCGGATTCTCCGCGGACGCGGCGCTGGCCGTGCTGCCGACCGGCGCGACGATTCCGGCCCGGATCGGCTATCTGGTCGGCGGCATCCTGCTGAACGGTTTCGCCAGCGGCCTCTACATCGGCAGCCGGATGGGCCCGGGCCCGCGGGACGGTCTGATGACCGGGCTGGCCAAGCGATTCCCCCGGGTCCCGCTGCGGGTGATCCGCACCGGGATCGAGCTGTCGGTGCTCGGCGCAGGCATCCTGCTGGGCGGCACCGCGGGGCTCGGCACGATCGCGTACGCCCTGGCCATCGGCCCGTTGGTGCACCTCTTCCTGCCCCGGTTGACGGTCCGCGAGCCAGGTCGGGAAGCGCACGCCGTCGCGGTGCCCGCACACTGAGACGGCCGGCCCTGATGCGCGGTGTATGCCGTCATCGCGGGTGAAGATCCTGTTTCCACCTTCGCCATCAGCCGGTGATCATCCGGACACATTCACTTCCCGGGATGGCGACGGCACGGCATCATTGCGGCATGGGGGCCGGCGGGTGGAATTGGAACGACGCGTGGATCTTCGTCTCCGCGGTCATCGCTGAGCGCCTGGAGCGCGACCGGGCGTTGCACGCGGCGCTGCCGGTGTCCGGGGCGACGCTCGCCGACCTGCTGGCCGCTGCCGATTTCCTGCACCACAGCGTGCCCAGCCGCGACGATCTCCAGGAGTCCGTGCGCCGCCTGGCCGGCGCCGGCCTGATCACTGTCGAGGACGACATCATCGAGGTCGCCCCGGCCGGTGAGCAGCTCTGGCGGACCCGCCCGTTCAGCGGCCTGTCGTCCGCGGTGATGACCTTGCAGGCTCAGCTCAACCGGGGCGCCCAGCCGGGCTGGACCGATTGGACGCTCGACGAGGCGGCCTACACCGCCGCGGTCCGGGAGTACAGCTTGCGGCTCGCCGACGGCCGCTGATCAATTCGACTTCCCGCTTCGGTACGGGCGTGAGCACGCTCGCCACCCGATCGCCGGGGACGTGGGGCTCCGCTCGTACCGAAGCGATCGATTTTCAGCGGACCGGGCTTCCAGCGGCCCGCAAGCTTTCCTTGACCTGGCCGATCGTCAGCTCGCCGAAGTGGAAGACGCTCGCGGCGAGCACCGCGTCCGCCCCCGCCTCGACCGCCGGCGGGAAGTGTTCGACCGCGCCGGCGCCCCCACTGGCGATCACCGGAATGCCCACGACGGCCCGCACCGCGCGGATCAGCTCCAGATCGAAACCGGCCTTGGTGCCGTCGGCATCCATCGAGTTCAGCAGGATCTCCCCGGCGCCCAGGCCGGCCACCCGGGCGGCCCACTCCACCGCGTCCAGCCCGGCGCTGCGCCGTCCGCCGTGCGTGGTGACCTCCCACCCGGACGGCTGTCCCGCGGCCCGCCGCACGTCCAGCGAGAGGACCAGCACCTGGTTGCCGAACCGTTCCGCGATCTCACTGATCAGTTCCGGCCGGTTGATCGCCGCGGTGTTCACCCCGACCTTATCCGCGCCGGCCCGCAGCAGCACGTCCACATCGGTCACCGAGCGGACCCCGCCGCCCACGGTGAGCGGGATGAAGACCGTCTCGGCGGTGCGGCGCACCACGTCCAGCATGGTGCCGCGGTCGTCGGAGGAGGCGGTCACGTCGAGGAACGTCAGCTCGTCGGCGCCAGCCGCGTCGTAGGCCGCGGCCAGCTCGACCGGATCGCCGGCATCCCGCAGGTCGACGAAGTTGACCCCCTTCACCACCCGTCCGGCGTCCACGTCCAGGCAGGGGATAACACGCACCGCGACCGTCATGCCCCCACCCTAACCAGCCGCGGTTCGCGCACGGCCGGGACCTGACCGGGCCCAGCAGCACGCCGCCGATCACCAGCACGCCGCCGGCCAGGTCGACCGCGTGCACCGGCTCGCCCAGGGCCGGCGCCCGCCGCCACGGCGACGGCCGGGACGATGTCACGCCGCCTGATGGGACCGGCCTCGCCGGTGCCGACCGTTGAACACCAGCGAAATCATCCGCGCCGTCGATGCGGCCCGGCCTGATGGCCGTTGGTCCGGACGCTGCCCGTCGCGGGCGGGCCGGAAGCGGCCCGCCCGCCGGAACGGATCAGATCTGGGCGAGCGAGCCCGCGTACATCTTCTCGATGTACTCGGCGAAGTTCGTCTCCACGCTGCGCCGCTTGATCTTCATGGACGGCGTGATCTCACCGGCCTCGATGCTCAGGTCGCGCGGCAGGATGGTGAACTTCTTGACCGTCTCCCAGCGGTTGAGCTTGCTGTTCAGCTCGGCGAGGTAGCCCTCGACCAGCTGGTGCGTCTCCGGTGCGGCGACGATCTCGGCGTAGCTCCTGCCGGCCAGCGGGCCGCCCGCGGCCCAGCCGGTGATCGCCTCCTCGTCCAGCGTGATCAGCATGGTGACGAAGTTGCGGGACTGGCCCACCACTATCGCCTGCGAGGTGTACGGGCACACCGCCTTGAACGCGCCCTCGATCGCCGACGGCGCGACGAACTTGCCGCCGGACGTCTTGACCAGGTCCTTCTTGCGGTCCGTGATCTTCAGGAAGCCGTCCGCGTCGAGCTCGCCGATGTCGCCGGTGCGCAGGAAGCCGTCCTCGGTGAACGCCTCCCGGGTGGCCTCCGGCAGGTTGTGGTAGCCCCGCATCACCGGCGCGCCGCGCATCAGCACCTCGCCGTCGGTGTCGATGCGCACCTCCAGGTCGCCGATCGCCTCGCCGACCGTGCCGATCCTCAGGCGGCCGCGACGGTTCACGAAGTTCGCCGCGGAGGCCTCGGTCATCCCGTAGCCCTCCAGGATCGGCAGGTTCGCCGCGGCGAAGAACTCGGCGATGTCCCGGCTCAGCGCGGCCGAGCCGCTGACCAGCACGCGCAGCCGGCCGCCCAGGCGGTCCTGCAGCTTCTTGAAGACCAGGCGCTCGGCCACCGCGTACTGCGCCGCGAGCACCGCGCCGACCGGCTTGCCGGCCTGCTCCAGCGCGACCTTGCGCTTGCCGGTGGCGACCGCCCAGGTGAAGATCTTCGGCTTCAGGCCGCCGCCGGACAGGCCACTGGTGACTGTCTTGTTGTAGACCTTCTCGAAGATGCGCGGCGCGGCGCACATCAGCGTGGGGCGGATCAGCGAGAGCTTGTCGACCAGCTTGTCGACCCGGCCGTCGACATAGGTCGGGACGCCGACGTGCAGGATGCCGCAGAGCAGCGTCTTGCCGAACGCGTGCGACATCGGCAGCCACAGGTAGTGCAGATCCTCCGGGGAGAACAGGCCCAGGTGGTCCTGCGCGACGCCCTCCCAGGTCCAGCCGCGGTGCAGCAGCTCCACGCCCTTGGGCCGGCCGGTGGTGCCGGACGTGTAGATCAGGGTGGCCACGTGCTCCGGGGTGAGCTGGGCGACCACCTCGTCGATCAGTCCCGGCTCGCGCCGCAGCGCGGCGGCGCCCAGCTCCTCCAGGTCGGCCAGGGTGATCTGCGGCGGGCTGGCGCCGGCATCGGCCGGGCCCTCGATCAGCACGACCTTGGTCACCGAGGTCTCCGCCCCGGCGATCTTCAGCGCCTGCTTCGGGTTCTCCGCGATCAGCACCTTGGACCCGGAGTCGGCCACGATGAACGTGGTGTCCTCCGGCTCGGTGGTCGGGTAGACGGTGGTGGCCGCCGCGCCTGCCACGTTGATGCCGAGGTCGGCGAGGATCCACTCCAGGCGGGTGCCGGAGAGGATGGCGACCCGGTCCTCCAGGCCGACGCCCAGCTCCCGCAGCCCGGCCGCGATCGCCTTGCTGCGCTCGCCCACCTGCCGCCAGGTCAGCCAGTCCATGCCGGTGTCGTCGGCGTCCGGCCCGGCGAACGCCCGCGCGTCAGGTGTCTTGGCCACGCGCTGGAAGAGCATGTCCGGGATCGACCGGTAGGGAACCTCGAGAGCCATCAGGCGCCGCCTTAAAACCTGAACGGGGAGACGTAACGTCATTGTTACCGCAGGGTAATGCGAGGTCGACGACACGGCTAGAGCGCCCCGGTAACTGGCGCCAATCCTAGTCGTTACCGTGGCCGGATGGCTTTCCTGGTGATCGGCGGTACCGGCATCGACACCGTGGTCCCGGTGGCCGGTCTGCCGGTGCTCGGGGCCGACTCGGCACGCCCGCGCGGGCCGATCGAGGACCATGTCTCGCACACCGGCGCGTGTGTGGCCCTGGGACTGCGCGCGCTGGGCGAGTCGGTGCAGGTCATCGACACGATCGGGGACGACGGGCCGGGGCGGCGGGTGGCCGCGGCGTTCCGTGACTGGGAAATCCCGCTGCGCACGGCGCCGGCCCCGGCCGGGACCCGCCGGGCGGTCAACCTGATGAGCCCGGACGGCCGGCGGCTCTCGCTCTACGACGGCCGGGACGTCCCCGGCTACCGGTTGCCGGAGGAGCTCTACCGGCCGCTGCCCGCGGGGGTACGGCACGTGCACGTCACGATCATGGACTGGGCCCGGCATCTGCTGCCGTCGCTGCGGGCGGCCGGGGTGACCGTGTCGACAGATCTGCACGACTGGGACGGGCGGAACCCGTACCACCGGGATTTCGCGCTCGGCGCGGATCTGGTCTTCGTCAGCGGGGTGAACCTGGGGCGTCTCCCCGGCGGCGGGGTCGGTCTCGGACATCCGGGACTGCCGGCGGAGAAGGTCGTCGTCACCCACGGCGCCGGCGGGGCGGATCTGATCACCCGGGACGGCGTCCTGCACCGCGACGCGGCCGACCCCGGCGCGCCCATCGTGGACACCAACGGCGCCGGGGACGCGTTCGCCGCCGCCTTCCTGGCCGGGTGGGCAGCGGGGAAGGGCGACGGCGAATGCCTCGAGGACGCGACGATCGCCGGAGCGTACGCCTGCACCCGGACGGTGGGGCCGGACGCCTTCATCACGGCGGCCGAGCTGGCCCGCAGGCGAGGGTCAGAGTAGCGAGACGAGCAGCGAGACGTCCGATCCGCCGGCCGCCGGCCCGGCCACGCCGGCCACCACGACCAGCAACGACATCGTCCAATATCTGATCTTCATGCCGAATCCCCCTGGTGTCGAGTGCTGTGCCGAGCGTAAGTGCGGGGTCGCTGCCGGCGCGCATCTCGGATTGCCCATACCGTCGAGACGCGGACCTGGTGATCGAGGACAGGACCACCGTGGCGGTGTACCGGGCGCTGTGGGCCGCCAGCGCGGACGGCCGCCGGGCCGCCGGCCACCGGCTGCCGGCCCGGCCAGGTGCTCGCCACCGGCCCGGGCGTCTCCGGGGCGGCGTGGCCGGGGCCTAGCTCTCGACTGGCTGCCCCGCTACGGCGGGGACCGCCCCGGTCGGGTCCTCGGCTCCGGCGCGGCCGACCCGTCCCGGATCGGCGAGGGCCTGGCGGCGCCGCGCGAGTCTCTCCGAGCCCAGCTGGTAGATCAGCGCGCCACCGGCGAACCCGAGGCTCAGCAGCGCAGGCCACCCGTTCAGCCAGAGCAGCCCGCACACCGCCACGAACGCGACTCCGGCCACCACCCGCGACCAGCCGCGCGGCAGCAACCGCAGCGCCGCCGCCGTGCCCAGCACGTAGACCAGCGTGAAGCACCCGGTCACCAGCAGCGCCGAGGTGCGCAGCGCGAGCGGCAGCAGCGTGCAGCCGATGCTGGTCACGAAGAGGAAGGTCAGGGAGCGGCGCCGGTCCCCGAACACCCGGGCCGGCAGCGCGCCGTCCCGGGCCAGAGCCACCCCCAGCCGGCTCGCCCCGGCGTAGTACGCGTTCACCGCGCCCAGCGTCAGCACCACCGCCACCACAGCGGTCACCGCCCGGACCGGCCCGCCCACCCCGATCGCCAGCAGGTCGGCCAGCGGCGCCCGGCTGCCGGCCAGCGCCGGCCCCAGCGCGAGCACGCTGACCGCGGCCACCGCCAGGTAGAGCACGCCCACCACGGCCACCGCGATCAGCGTGGCCCGCGGCACGTCCCGGCGCGGGTCGCGGTACTCCGCGGACAGCGAGGAGAGCGCCTCCCAGCCGGCGAAGCCCCAGACCAGGATGGCCGCCGCGGCGCCCACCCCGGACCAGCCGTGCGGGGCGAACGGGGTCAGGTTCGCCCGGTCCAGATGCGGCAGCGCGGCCAGCACGGTGACCACCAGCAGCGTGGCCAGGGTGGCGGTGAGCACCAGCTGGACCCGGCCGGAGACCCGCAGGCCGAACCAGTTCATCGCGTACGCCGTGGCCGTCACGCCGAGGAAGGTGAGCAGCTCGGCGGTCCGGCCGCCGCCGAGCGCGCCGGCCACGTACCCGCCGGTGAAGGAGACGGCGACCGGCGCGCCCAGCGGCACCGCGAAGTAGAAGCACCAGCCCACGGCGGCGGAGACCCGCCGGCCGAAGGCCATCCCGGTGTACGTCGCCACCCCGCCCCCGTCCGGGTAGCGCGCGCCGAGCGCGGCGAACGTCCAGGCCAGCGGCGCGGAGAGCAGGATCAGGGCGAGCCAGGCGAGCATCGACGCGGGGCCGGCGGCCTCGGCGGCCAGGGCCGGCATGGAGATCAGGCCGGTGCCCAGGACGGCGCCGATGGAGAGCGCGGCGCCCTGGGACACCGTGAGTCGGGCGGTCATGCGACGAACCTAGATCGCGATTGGCCCTCGTGTCGTGGCCAATTCGGTGTGACCGGCACGGGCCAATCGGTTCACCAGCCGAGCTTGGCCCGGCGCAGCCGATCGCCGATCGCCGGGTCGCCGTCGATCGCGACCCGGGCGGCCCGCTGCCGCCCGGAGAAGAACAGTGCCAGCTCCCCGGCGTCCCCGGTGACCCGGACCCGCGGCGCCGGCCCGGTGCGCACCGGCGGGAAGCCCTCCGCGACCACCTCGGCCGGCACGCCCAGCCGGCGCAGCGCGACCCGGGCGGCCAGCTTGACGCCGCGCCAGAGCGCGGCCTGGTGTCCGGCCGGCAGCGGGCGCGGCTCCCACCCCGGGGCGGCCCGGCGCACGTCCTCGTGGTGGACGAAGAACTCCAGCGTGTTGGCGAGCCCGTCGGTGAGCGGGTTGCTGACCGGGCTCCACACCGGTGGGTTGCGTACCTCGCCGACCAGCTCCGGGTACGGCAACGCGGCCGTGGACCGGCGCACCCGCTCGCCGTACGGCCGCAGGGCGGGGATCAGCATCCCGGCCGAGGCGTCCGGCCGGCGGTCCCGCACCACGAGATGAGCGGCCAGGTCCCGGGTGGTCCAGCCGGCGCACAGCGTCGGCGCGTCCGGGCCCTCGCCGAGCAGCAGGTCGGCGAGCAGCCGGCGGTCCTGCCGGGCGTAGTCGTTCATCGCCCGATGGTATGCGCGTGCGCGGTCCGGTGTAATCGTCGCCACAGGGCAAAGACTGGGGCTGGTGGCGGCTCGTTCGGCAGGATGGGATCGGTAAGGCCGGAACCCCCGGTGAATGCTTACCAGTCAGGTAGGAAATGAGCAGCAGCAGGGCCAGCCGTGACGTGCTGGGGCGGGGTCTGCGGGTGCTCGGGCACGCCATCCGCACCGAGCCACGGCTCTTCACCATCGGCACGATCGGCAGCAGTCTCTTCGGCCTGCTGATCATCGCCAACTCGTACGTGGTGGGCTGGGTGATCGGCGACATCGTGGTGCCCGCGCTCGCCGCGCGCCGCGCGAGCACCCGCGAGCTCGCCCTGGTCGCCACGGTCTTCCTGGGCCTCAGCGGCCTGCGCGTGGCCAGCATCTTCGGCCGCCGGCTGGGCGCCGGCTACATGCAGTTCCGGCTGCAGGCGCGCTATCGCGCCGCGGTCACCCGGCGCTACCTCGCGCTGCCGCCGGCCTGGCACCAGCGGCACGCCACCGGCACACTGCTGTCCAACGCGAACTCGGACGTCGAGGCGGCGTGGGGGCCGATCGCCCCGCTGCCGTTCGCGGTCGGCACCGTGGTGATGCTGATCGGCGCGCTGATCTCGCTGTTCGCCACCGACTGGGTGCTCGCGCTGGTCGGCGCCACGCTGTTCCCCGCCCTGTTCGGGCTCAACCTGGTCTACTCGCGCCGGATGTCGCCGCGGCAGATTCGGGCGCAGCAGACCCGGGCCAAGGTGAGCGCGGTCGCGCACGAGAGCTTCGACGGCGCGCTGGTGGTCAAGACGATGGGCCGGGAGGCCGACGAGTCGCGCCGCTTCGGTGTCTTCGTCGACGAGCTGCGCGACGCGCTGATCTCGGTGGGCCGGCTGCGCGGCCTGTTCGACCCGCTGATGGACAGCCTGCCCAGCCTCGGCACCCTGGCCGTGCTGCTGCTCGGCGCCTGGCGCCTGCAGACCGGCGCGATCGGCGTGGCCGACCTGGTCAGCGTCGCCTTCCTGTTCACCGTGCTGGCGTTTCCGGTGCGCGCGATCGGCTGGGTGGTCGCCGAGCTGCCGCGCAGCGTGGCCGGCTGGGACCGGGTGCAGGCGGTGCTCGGGGCCGAGGGCGATCTGATCTACGGTGCCGGTTCGCTGCCCGGTGCGGGCCCGGCCGAGTTGCGGTTCGAGCGGGTGACCTTCCGGTACGCCGATGGCCCGCCGGTGCTGCACGACGTCAGTTTCACGGTGCCGGCCGGCCGGACGGTCGCCCTGGTCGGCGCGACCGGCTCGGGCAAGTCGACGATCGCGTCGCTCGCCGTGCGCCTGGTCGACCCGGAGTCCGGCACGGTCGGCATCGACGGCGTGAAACTGCCCGACCTGGCGCTCCCCGCGCTCGCCTCGGCGACCGCCCTGGTCCCGCAGATCCCGTTCGTCTTCGACGACACGGTCCGCGGCAACATCGCCCTGGACCGGCCGGCGGTCACCGACGGCGCGGTGCGCGGCGCGCTCGCGCTGGCCCAGGCCGAGCGGTTCGTCGCCGGCCTGCCGGAGGGACTGGACACGCCGGTCGGCGAGCGCGGCACCTCGCTCTCCGGCGGCCAGCGGCAGCGGCTCACGCTGGCCCGCGCGCTGGCCGGCAAGCCGCGGCTGCTGGTGCTCGACGACGCCACCAGCGCTGTCGACCCGCGGGTGGAGGCGGCCATCCTGGGCGCGCTGCGCGGCGCGGACGCGGGGGCGTCGATCCTGGTGGTGGCGTACCGGCGGGCCACCATCGCGCTCGCCGACCAGGTCGTCTACCTGGAGCGCGGGCGGGTGGTGGCGACCGGCACCCACGCCGAGCTGATGACCTTCCACAAGGGCTACCAGGAGCTGGTCACGGCGTACGAGAAGGCGGAGAACCAGTGAGCTCGGTGCCCGGCGCGCGCCGGCGCCGGAGCGAAGCGGAGGTGGCGGCATGAGCGAGGGGACTCTGGCGACCGTCCGGCGCGGGCTGGCCCTCTCGCCGGAGCTGCGGACCGGGCTGGGCGGCACGGTCGCGCTGGCCGTGTTGCAGATGGCCGGCCGGGTGGCCGTGCCGATCGCCGTGCAGCAGGGCATCGACCACGGCGTCCGCGCGGCCGGCGGCCCCGACCTGGGCGTGGTCGGCGAGGTCGTGGCGGTCACGCTGTGCGCGTTGCTCGTCTCCACGCTCTGCGGGTACCTGATGACCCGCCGGCTGTTCACGGTCAGCGAGACCGCGCTGGCCGGGCTGCGGTCCCGGGCGTTCCGGCACATCCACGACCTGTCGATGCTGCACCAGCAGTCCGAGCGGCGCGGTTCGATGGTTTCCCGGGTGACCAGCGACGTCGACCAGATCTCGCAGTTCCTGCAGTACGGCGGCATGCAGCTGATGCTCGCCTCGGGCCAGTTGGTGGTCTCGGCGCTGGTGATGTTCGTCTACTCCTGGCAGCTCGCGCTGGTGGTGCTGATCGCGTTCGGGCCGGCGGTCGGCGTGATCCGGCTGTTCCAGAAGCGGCTGCGGGCGGTCTACCAGGCGTCGCGGGAGCGGACCGGGGTGATGCTCGGGGCGATCGCGGAGAGTGTGGTGGGCGCCACGGTGATCCGGGCCTACGGCGTCTCCGGCCGCACCCAGGCCCGCCTGGACACCGCGATCGAGGACCTCCGGGTGGCCCAGCAGAAAGCCCTGCGGACCAGCGTGACCAGCTTCTCCAGCGGCGAGGTCGGGGCCGGTCTGGCGCTGGCCGGCGTGGTGGTCGTGGGCGTGCTGCTCGGCGTGGACGGCGATCTGACGGTGGGGCAGCTGACCGCGTTCCTGTTCCTGGTCACGCTCTTCATCCAGCCGGTGCAGATCGCCACCGACATGCTCAACGAGGCGCAGAACGCGGTGGCCGGCTGGCGTCGCATCCTGGACGTGCTGGACGTCGAGCCGGACGTGGCGGATCCGGACGAGCGGGGGGTGCCGCTGCCCGGGGGGCCGCTCTCCGTGCGCTTCGACGGCGTCTCGTTCCGTTATCCGGGCGGACCCGTCGTACTGGCGGACGTTGACCTTGATCTTGCGGCCCGGCGGAAGTACGCGGTGGTGGGCGAGACCGGCAGCGGCAAGACCACGTTCGCCAAACTGCTGACCCGGCTGATGGACCCGGCCGAGGGCGAGGTGCTGCTCTCCGGCACGCCGCTGACCTCGGTGCGGTTCTCGTCGCTGCGGTCGCGGGTGGTGATGGTGCCGCAGGACGGGTTCCTCTTCGACGCCACGATCGCGGAGAACATCCGGTTCGCCGAGCCGTCGCTCACCGACGCGCAGCTGCGGGACGCGTTCACCGAGCTGGGCCTGGCGGACTGGCTGGCCGGGCTGCCCGAGGGGCTGGACACCCCGGTGGGCGAGCGCGGGGAGGCGCTCAGCGTGGGGGAGCGGCAGTTGGTGGCGCTGGTCCGGGCCTATGTGGCCGATCCCGACCTGCTGGTGCTCGACGAGGCGACCAGCGCGGTGGACCCGGCCACCGAGGTGCGTCTGCAGCACGCGCTCGACCTCGTGACGCGCGGGCGGACCACGGTCGCCATCGCCCATCGACTGTCCACCGCGGAGACCGCCGACGAGGTGATCGTGGTGGACGCGGGCCGCGTCGTGCAACGCGGCCCGCACTCGCGCCTTGTCACCGAGCCGGATTCGATCTACGCCAAGCTCTACGCCAGCTGGCTGGAACAGACACGCTGACCAGTCTCGATCGGTGAGATGGCGGGTCGCTCGCCGCGGCCGCCTCGTGAGGGGCGACCGCGGCGAGAGGCCCGCCATCTCAGCGTTGTCACGAGCCTTATCGGGCGTAGTACTCGACGACCAGCTGTTCGTCGCAGAGGATTGGGATCTCGGTGCGCAGCGGCACCCGGATCACGGTGACGCGCAGCTCCTCCAGCACGGTCGACAGGTAGGGCGCGGTCGGCCCGTCGATGTGCGCGCCGGTCGCCGCGATCTGGAACGGCGGCTTCTGCCGGCTGCTCTCCCTGACCTCGATGACCTGGCCCGGCTTCAGCTTGTAGCCCGGCCGGTCCACCTTCTTGCCGTCCACCGTGAAGTGACCGTGCACCACCAGCTGGCGGGCCTGGTAGATGGTGCGGGCCAGGCCGGCCCGGAACACTGTCGCGTCGAGCCGGCGCTCCAGCAGGGTCACCATGGTCTCGCCGGTCTTGCCCTCGGCCTGGTGGGCGGCGTCGTACGCGGCCTGCATCTGGACTTCGCTGATGTTGTACTGGTGCCGCAGGCGCTGCTTCTCCAGCAGGCGCACCTGGTAGTCCGAGCTCTTGCGCCGGCCACGGCCGTGCACGCCCGGCGGAAACGGCCGCCGCTCGAAGTACTTCACGCACTTGCGGGTCAGCGGGATGCCGAGCGCCCGGGAGAGCTTGGCTTTGGGTCGCGAGTTGTTCACGCAGGATCTCCTGTTACGGTTAGCCTTACCTAACTTAGGTAAGCCTAACCGGTGCCCGGAGGTGCTCGTCATGCAACCCAGTCCCGCCGAGATCGCGCGTACGCTCGCCGCTGGTCACCTGCCCGCCGTCGCCCACATCGCCTGCCACCCCGCGCCCCTCCCGGTCCGGCACGTGACCGACACGCAGGGCCGCCCGCTGCTGCTCGTACCCACCGAGGGCACGCTTTCCGCAGCGCTGCGGCCGCAGCCGGGCAACGACGACACCGCGCTGGTCCTCGACATCCGGGACGTGCCCCCGATGGCCTCGTCGCCGGCGCTGGGCCGGGTCTGGGTCTCCGGCTGGGCGTCACGGCTGAGCGGGGACGAGGCCCGCGCGGCGGCGCTGGACTACGCCAACACGGACGCCTGCGGTGACCTGCTGGACGTGGGTCGGACCCAGGGGCTGTACCGGATGGACGTGGCGGAGGTCCGCTTCGAGCGCAACGAGAACCTGGCGGAGATCGACCCGGACGACTACGCGGAGGCGTCCCCGGACCCGCTGCGCGCCGTCGAGTTCGACCTGATCGCGGACCTGGCCGACCACCACCTGGCCGAGATGGGCGACTACGTGCGCCGGCAGCTCGGCAAGGCCGCCCGCCCGGAGGACGAGCCCCGGGTGGTACGCCTGGACCGCTACGGTTTCCTGGTCCGGATGGGGTCCCGCAGCGCCCGGCTGGCCTTCCCGCGCCCGGTCACCGACCACCACGACCTGGCCCACCTGCTGCACCCGATCCTCTGCCGCCGCTGCGCCGCGTGACCCGGGGCGCCGGGCCGTGGCGTGCGGACCGGTACCGCCACGCCGTTCGGCCGCCGGTCAGGCGTGTCCCGGACCGGATCTTCCCGAAGCGCGGGATCTCATCGCTCCACCTTCTGCCGCCGTCGGGCGATGAGATCCCGTTCGCCCCGCTCACCGGTGCCTCGGTGCCCGGGGTGACAAAGAAAGGCGGGCGGCCCCGTGCCGGGGGCCGCCCGCCTTCACCCGAACGGTGGCGCGGTCAGAGGGACAGGATCCGGTCGAGGAACTCCCGGTAGCCACGCATCGCCATGCGCATGCTCTCGGTGTCCGGCGTGTCGGTCCCGCGGAGCGGGTCCAGCTCGTCGCGCTCGGCCAGCAGCACCTCGGTCAGCTCGTTGACCGCGTCGGTGAGCAGGTCGTGCGCGCGGGTCAGCGCGTTCACCGGGTCGTCGACGAACTCCGCCTTCACCTCGTGCCAGGCGGCGCGGAAGTGCCGGGCGGCGTCCTCGTCCCACACCGTGGGGCGGATGATCGTCCCCTCCTCGCCGGCCAGGGCGGGGTCGACGCCGAGATCGTCGTCGTCCTGCGCCGCGCGGCGGCCCGGCCGGCGGACCGGCTCGGCGTCCTCCAGGCTCGCCGAGCGCTGGGCGGCCGGCGCCGGGTGCGGCTCCTCCTCGGCCAGGCCACGCCGGCCGATGCTGCTCACCGAGACGCCGGCCAGGCCGGACTCCGGGTACGGCTGGAACTCCAGCGGCGGCGGGGTGACCGAGCCGGTCTGCGGCGTGGCCGGCGTGACCGAGGCGACGCCGAAGGCCTCGCCGGAGCGGCCCAGGCTGTAACCGGTGGTGGCCGGCGAGCCGAACGCGAACCCGGTCTCCGGGGCGGGCGGCAGGTCCGGCGGCGTGCGGGTGGCCGGGATCTGCGGGACGGGCGCCGGCGGCACGGCCGGGAACTGCAGATCCGGCGCGGGTGCCGGCACCGGGGCCGAGCCGGTGGCCGGTGGGGCCGGCGGCTGCGCCGGGGGCTGGGGCTGGGCCGGGGAGACCGGCGCGGCGGACGCGGCCGGGTCGAGCGGCGCGGGGACCGGCTGCTGCTCCGCCGCGTGCTCGGCCGGCTCCAGCGTGCCGGCCGGGTGGTCCGGGGTGAAGTCGGTGGCCAGGTACGGCGCCGGCGCGTAACCGGGCGACACCGGCGCGCCGGAGACCGGCCCGGCCGGACCGCCCGAGGTCGGCGGCTGCGCCGGGACCGACGCCCAGCCGGCGGCCGACCGCGGCTCGGCCGGCTCGTCGAGCGGGCCGCCGTCCGCCCCGGGCGCCTCGTCCGGGCCCGCGTCACCGGCCGGTGCGTAGCCCGGCGTGTCGCCGGCCTGTGCGTAGCCGGGGGCTCCTGCCCGTCCGTTCATGTCCTCACGTCCGTTCTCGTCGCGTGGTCCCGCCTCGTCGGCGGAATCCTGGCCGGCCTCCGGCGGCGCCAGGTCCGCCGGCTCGTCCGCCGGTGTCGTACCGGTGGACTGCTCGTCGGCCGGTGGTCCGGCGACCTGGGCACCGCCGTCCCCGGCGACCCGGGTCTCCTCCGCGGCCGATGGCTCCGCCCCGAGGGGGTGCCCGTTGACGCCCGGATGCGCGTCGGGGGCCCGCCCGCCAAAGAGGAGGCGCCCGGTGCCGCCGAGCCGGAATCCCCCGAAAGAGGTCTCCGGTCCGGGTGTCTGCGCCTCGGGCCCCTGGGACTCTACGTCCTGGCCGGGCTCGGGCTGCGGGCCCGACGGCACCGAGTGATCAGAATCGCCGTGCCGGTCCCGGTCGGACGAGCGTCCGCCCTGGTCAGCGCGGCCGGGACCGGGGTGGCGATTGGCGCGGTGCAGTCCGAACGGATCGTTCGGGGGCAGACCGCCCGGGTCGCCGTGGAAGCCGTTGGAGCCGGCCGGGCCGTGCGCGGAGGCGACCGGGCCGAGCGGGGGCGCCGCGCGCCTGCCGAACGGCAGGGAGGAGCCGGCCAGCAGGTCGGCGGATAGTGCCGGGAGGCCGGATTCCAGCTGGTCGGCGGCGCGCCGGGAGCCGAGCGCGACCATCTGCGCCTCCTCTCCCGCGGGCTCGTCCGGGGCCGCGCCGGCATCCGGCCGGACCTGCCAGAAGCGGGCGAGTCCCGGCGCGGGCCGGTCGTTGTCGGAACTGGACGTGGGCTCCATCGGTAAACCACTCCCGTCGCGAGGCCCGCCCACCCGGCTAGGAGCTGCGCGGACACACCGGCGGCGGGCGATGAGGGAATCTAGGCGGTACAGCGCCCCGCCGACGGTACCGGTCGGATCGGCCCGGCACATCCCCTGTGACCGGATCGTGGATCCGGCGGATCCCGCGCGGAGCCGCCCCGGCGATGCGGGAGAATCGGGCTCGTGTCCGACGCCAAGACCTACCTCGACCCGGCTATCGCCGCCCGGCTCAAGCGCACCTCCGACGGCCTCGTCGCCGCCATCGTCCAGGAGCACGGCACCGGCGACGTGCTGATGCTGGCCTGGATGGACGAGGAGGCGCTGCATCGCACGCTGACCACCGGCCGGGCCACCTACTGGTCCCGCAGCCGCGGGGAGTACTGGGTCAAGGGCGCCACCTCCGGCCACCACCAGCACGTCCGGAAGGTGGCACTGGACTGCGACGGGGACGCGCTGCTGCTCACCGTCGACCAGACTGGGGCGGCGTGCCACACCGGCACGCACACCTGTTTCACCGACGAGCTGCCAGTGGAGGCGTCATGACCAGCGGAGCCACGTTGCCCGACGAGGCCGGGTTCCTCCGGGTTCGCCGGCGGGTCGTCCCGGTCACCCGCAAGCTGCTGGCCGACGGGGAGACCCCGGTCGGCGTCTACACCAAGCTGGCCGGTGGCCCGGGCACCTTCCTGCTGGAGTCGGCCGAGCAGGGCCTGGCCTGGTCGCGCTACTCGTTCGTCGGGGTCCGCAGCGCCGCGACGCTTGTCGAGAAGGACGGACAGGCCGCCTGGCTGGGCACGCCGCCGGACGGCGTCCCCCGCGACGGTGACCCGGTGGTGGCGCTGCGTGAGACGGTGGCCGCGCTGACCGGCGGCGCCGCGGCCGACGGCGACCTGCCCCCGCTCACCGGGGGCATGGTCGGCTATCTCAGCTACGACCTGGTCCGCCGCTTCGAGCGGCTGCCGGCCGTCGCGGCCGACGACGTGCCGCTGCCCGAGCTGGGCATGATGCTCGCCACCGACCTGGTGGTGCTCGACCACCACGAGGGCTCGGCGCTGCTGGTGGCCAACGCGGTGCTGGCCGAGGACGCGGACGACGACGCCCGGCGCGCGGCCTATCACCACGCGGTCGGCCGGCTGGACGCGATGACCACGGCGCTGTCCCGGCCCACCCCGCCGATGGTGTCCACCGTGGAGCGGGTGCCGGCCGGCGAGCCGGTCAGCCGCACCGTGCCGGGCGACTACCAGAAGTCGGTGGAGCGGGCCAAGGAGGCGATCCGGGCCGGCGAGGGTTTCCAGATCGTGGTGGCCCAGCGGTTCGAGCGGCCCACCGAGGCGGGCGCGCTGGACATCTACCGGGTGCTGCGGGCCACCAATCCCAGCCCGTACATGTATCTGCTGCGCTTCGACGACTTCGACATCGTCGGCTCCTCGCCGGAGGCGCATCTCAAGGTCAGCGCGAACCGGACCGCGCTGCTGCATCCGATCGCCGGCACCCGCTGGCGCGGAGCCACTCCGGAGCAGGACGCCGCGCTCGCCGCCGAGCTGCTCGCCGACCCGAAGGAGCGCGCCGAGCACGTCATGCTGGTCGACCTGGGCCGCAACGACCTGGGCCGGGTCTGCGAGGCGGGCAGCGTGGAGGTGCCGGAGTTCGCCCGGATCGAGCGGTACAGCCACGTCATGCACATCGTCTCCACGGTGGTCGGCCGGCTCCGCGCGGACCGGACCGCCTTCGACGCGCTGGCCGCGACGTTCCCGGCCGGCACGCTCTCCGGCGCGCCGAAGGTCCGGGCCATGGAGATCATCGAGGAGCTGGAGCCGACCCGGCGCGGTCTCTACGGCGGCACGGTGGGCTACTTCGGCTTCGCCGGGGACATGGACATGGCGATCGCGATCCGGACCGCGCTGCTCAAGGACGGCGTGGCGTACGTCGGGGCGGGCGCCGGCATCGTCGCCGACTCCGATCCGGCGGCCGAGGAGCAGGAGACCCGGAACAAGGCGGCGGCCGTCCTGGCGGCGATCGCCGCCGCGGAGACCCTGCGCGCGGCCCGATGAACCGCCGGACCCAGCTCACCGCGATCGCGGCCTGCCTGGCCGGGGCCGGGCTGGCGCTGTTCGCCGTCACCCGGACGTGGTCGCTGACCGTCGAGCACCGCACCGGCCTGTCCGACCTGAGCACCGCCCGCACCGGCGCCGACGCGCGGCCCTGGCTCGTCGGCCTGGCCGTGGTGGCGCTGGCCGGGACCGGCGCGCTGCTGGCCACCAAGGGCGTCGCCCGGCGGGTGCTCGGCATCCTGCTGTTGCTCGCCGGGGTCGGGGTGGTGGCCGGCGCGGTGCTGGCCCGGGTGGGTCTGGACGCCGGCGAGGCCGGCGCCGGGGCGGTCGTCTGGCCGGCCGCCTGCGGGCTGGGCGGCGCGGCCATCGCGCTGGGCGGCCTGCTCGCCGCGCGGCACGGCCATCTCTGGGCGGCGATGAGCTCGCGGTACGAACGGCGGCCGGCCCCTACCGGCACCCCTGTCGATCGGCCGAGCTCCGCGCTGGAGCCCACCGACAACCGCGCTGCCTGGGACGCCCTGGACCGGGGCGACGATCCGACCGTTTGAGAGCTTTTCGCGCTCGGCGCGGATATCTTCCGCCCGGTTCGGGGGTTACCGGACGGTAGCGGCGACCGCGCGGGCCCGGTGACGGGCCGCCGCGACGGTCCGCCGGGGGCCGGTGGCGACGATCTCGGCCACCGCCCGGCTGGTGTCCGCGCGGGCCTGTGCCCGGGCCCGGTCGGCCTCGATCGCCGACCACGCATTGTCACGAGCGGTACGCACGTTGCCGGGTCCCACCACCGCGCGTTGCACGCCGGTCAGCACCTCCGCGGCGATCGCGACGAGGGTCCGGGACACCTCCGCGAAACCCGCTGCCTGAGGGGTCTGATCAGTGGCCATTGGTCGACTCCGCATCATCGTCCGGGTGGCGGCGCCGTCGACGCCGTGGACAAGTCTGCCCGAGTCATACGATGCCGGAGTCGTATTTCCGCACGGTGACACGCCTGTCAACGCAAAGTGGCGTCGGCCGTTCGGTGGAGGTGTCCCTGCACAGCGCGGTACAAGGACGGCGGTCGATGTGAGCGAACTGACACGCGGGCCGGGCAGCCTGGCATTATGCCCCAGTCCACCTCGTGAGGCGCGCCATACCCCGGGAGGCCGGGGACCGGCCTCGCCGCCTAGCATCGGGCCGAAGACACCCGGAGAGGGGAGTCATTACGTGACATCCGATCAGGCGGAAGCGGGCAGTGGCGGTCCCGCACGGCCGCAGAACGTTCTCGAGGAGATCCTCGCCGGTGTGCGCGAGGACGTAGCGGCGCGTCAGGCGCAGACACCGCTGGAGCAGGTGCGTGCGCGGGCCGCGGCGGCGCCGCCGGCCGTCGACGCGTACGCGGCGCTGCGCAAGCCCGGCGTCGCGGTGATCGCCGAGGTGAAGCGGTCGTCGCCGTCCAAGGGCGCGCTGGCCGACATCCCGGACCCGGCCGAGCTCGCCGGGGAGTACGCGGCCGGCGGCGCCCGGTGCATCAGCGTGCTCACCGAGGGCAGGTGGTTCGGCGGCTCGCTGGACGACCTCGACGCGGTCCGTGCCGCGGTCAAGGTCCCGGTGCTGCGCAAGGACTTCGTGATCTCCAGTTACCAGGTGCACGAGGCCCGCGCGCACGGCGCCGACCTGGTGCTGCTGATCGTCGCGGCGCTGGAGCAGAACGCGCTGGTGGGCCTCCTGGAGCGGATCGAGTCGCTGGGCATGACCGCCCTCGTCGAGGTGCACAACGAGGAGGAGGCGGACCGGGCGCTGGAGGCGAACGCCAAGGTCATCGGGGTGAACGCCCGGGACCTGCGCACCCTCGAGGTGGACCGGTCGGTCTTCGAGCGGATCGCCCCCGGCCTGCCGAACAACGTCGTGAAGATCGCCGAGTCCGGGGTCCGCGGCCCGCACGACCTGATCCGCTATGCCTCGGCCGGCGCCGACGCGGTGCTGGTCGGCGAGGGCCTGGTCACCCAGAAGTCGCCGCGTGACGCGGTGGCCGAGCTGGTCAACGCCGGGAACCACCCGGCCACGCCGCGGCCGGTCCGATGAGCGTCGAGAGGCTGCCGGACCTGTCCGGGCACTTCGGCCGGTACGGCGGCCGGTTCGTCCCGGAGGCGCTGATCAAGGCGCTCGACGAGCTGGAGGCGGCGTACCGGTCGGCCAAGAGCGACCCGGAGTTCCAGGCCACCTTCCAGGACCTGCTGCTCAACTACGCGGGCACGCCCTCGCTGCTGTACCGGGCGAACCGGCTGTCCGCGGCGCTCGGCGCGGAGATCCTGCTCAAGCGGGAGGACCTCAACCACACCGGCGCCCACAAGGTGCGCAACGTGCTCGGCCAGGCGCTGCTCGCCAAGCGGATGGGCAAGCCCCGGGTGATCGCCGAGACCGGCGCCGGCCAGCACGGCGTGGCCAGCGCGACCGCGGCCGCCCTGCTCGACCTCGAGTGCGTGGTCTACATGGGCGAGACCGACACCGAGCGGCAGGCGCTCAACGTGGCCCGGATGCGGATGCTCGGAGCCACCGTCGTGCCGGTCACCAACGGCTCGCGCACCCTGAAGGACGCGCTCAACGAGGCGCTGCGGGACTGGGTCTCCACCGTCGAGACCACGCACTACCTGCTCGGCACCGCGGCCGGCCCGCACCCGTTCCCGGAGATCGTCCGGGACTTCGTCGGCGGCATCGGCGTCGAGGCCCGGCAGCAGTGCCTGGACCAGCTCGGCCGGCTGCCGGACGCGGTCGCGGCCTGCGTCGGCGGCGGCTCCAACGCGATAGGCATCTTCCACGCGTTCGTCCCGGACGAGGGCGTCCGGCTGTTCGGCTTCGAGGCCGGCGGCGACGGCGTGGCGACCGGCCGGCACGCGGCGTCGATCACCGGCGGCTCGGTCGGGGTGCTCCACGGCAACCGGACCTACCTGCTGCAGGACGAGGACGGCCAGACCATCGAGTCGCACTCGATCTCGGCGGG
Organism: Actinoplanes siamensis; assembly: GCF_016862395.1. Classification (GTDB taxonomy): domain Bacteria; phylum Actinomycetota; class Actinomycetes; order Mycobacteriales; family Micromonosporaceae; genus Actinoplanes; species Actinoplanes siamensis. Next base: position 101,471 of record NZ_BOMW01000029.1, read on the forward strand.
CCTGGACTATCCGGGGGTCGGGCCGGAGCACGCCTGGCTGCACGACACCGGCCGGGCGGTCTACGAGCCGGTCACCGACGACGAGGCGATGGCCGCGTTCCAGCTGCTCTGCCGCACCGAGGGGATCATCCCGGCGATCGAGAGCTCGCACGCCCTGGCCGGCGCCGCGAAGATCGCCCCGCGGCTGCGCGAGGAGCTCGGCCGCACCCCGACCATCGTGGTGAACCTGTCCGGCCGCGGCGACAAGGACGTGCACACCGCCGGCGCCTACTTCGGCATCCTCGACAAGGTCGAGCCCGTCGTCCCGGGGGAGAACACGTGAGCATTGCGGACACCTTCGCGAAGGCCAGGGCGGAGAACCGGGCGGTGCTGGTCGGCTGCATGCCGGCCGGCTTCCCGACGGTCGACCAGAGCATCGAGCAGATGATCGCGATGCACGAGGCCGGCTGCGACGTGATCGAGGTCGAGCTGCCGTACTCCGATCCGGTGATGGACGGCCCGGTGATCCAGAAGGCCAGCGACATCGCGCTGGCCGCCGGGGTGCGCACCCGCGACACCCTGAAGATCATCGAGGCGGTCGCCTCGGCCGGCGCCACGGTGGTCCTGATGACCTACTGGAACCCGATCGAGAAGTACGGGGTGGACGCGTTCGCCCGCGACCTGGCCGCCGCCGGGGCCACCGGGATGATCACGCCCGACCTGATCCCGGACGAGGCGGGCGAGTGGATCGCGGCGTCGGACCGGCACCGGATCGACCGGACGTTCCTGGTCGCGCCGTCGTCGACGGACGAGCGGATCGCGATGACAGTGGCCAACTGCCGGGGCTTCGTCTACGCCACCGCGCTGATGGGCGTCACCGGCGCCCGCAAGACGGTCTCCTCCCAGGCGCCCGAGCTGGTCGCCCGGGTGCGGGCGGTCGACCCGGCTATGCCGGTCGGCGTCGGCCTCGGCGTCGGCACCGGCGCGCAGGCCGCCGAGGTGGCCGCGTTCGCCGACGGGGTGATCGTGGGCAGCGCGCTGATCCGCAGCGTGCTGGAGGCGCCGGACCGGGCCACCGGCCTGCGCCGGCTGCGCGACCTCAGCTCGGAGCTGGCGGAGGGAGTGCGCGACCGCTGATGGGAAACATCAGCTGGCTGCTGCGCACCCTGCCGGCGATGGCCGGCGAGCTGCCGAGGTTCGACCTCGGCCGGACCCCTGCCGAGCCGCGCGAGCTGTTCCTGCGCTGGTTCGGCGAGGCGGTGGCGGCCGGGGTGCGCGAGCCGCACGTGATGAGCCTGAGCACGGTGGACCAGGACGGGCTGCCGGATGTCCGGGTGCTGCTGTTGCGCGACCTGGACGAGCGGGGCTGGCACTTCGCCTCCGACCGGACCAGCGCCAAGGGGCGGCAGCTCGGCGCTCGACCGGCCGCGGCGCTCGGTTTCTACTGGCGCGAACAGGGCCGGCAGGTCCGCGTACGCGGAACTGTCATTGATCTTGGTCCGGAGGCCGCGGCCGAGGACTTCCTGGCGCGTTCGCCGCTCTCCCGGCTGGCGATGCTGAGCAGCGCGCAGAGCGACGTCGTGACCGACCCGCAGAACGAGGGGCCGGCGCGCGCCGAGGCCGAGCGGCTGATCGCCGCCGACCCGGACTTCGTGCCGGCCGCCCACGCCGTGTACGCGGTCGACCCGGTCGGCGTGGAGTTCTGGCAGGGTGACCCGGGCCGCCGGCACGTGCGCCTGCGTTACCGCCGAACGGCGGATTCCTGGCTCAGGGAACAGCTCTGGCCCTGAGCCGGGGTCTCCCTGGGCATTGCCAACGGGCCTCGCGACGGTAGCGTGTGCACCCGTGAACTACGCCCTCATCCCCAGTCCCACCACGTCGGTGTGGCACCTGGGCCCGTTCCCGCTCCGGGCCTACGCGCTCTGCATCATCGCCGGCATGGTCGTCGCCACGCTCCTGATGGAGCAGCGGCTGCGGCACCGTGGCGTGGCGCCCTGGGCGTCGCTGGACATGGTGGTGTGGGCGGTGCCGTTCGGCATCATCGGCGCCCGGCTCTACCACCTGGCCACCTCGCCGCAGGACTACTTCGGCTCCGGCGGTGACCCGGTCCGGGCGCTTTACATCTGGGAGGGCGGTCTCGGCATCTGGGGGGCGGTGGCCGGCGGTGCGGTCGGCGCGTGGATCGCGTCGCGCCAGATGGGCCTGCCGCTGAGCGTCTTCGCCGACGCGCTGGCCCCGGCCCTGCCGATCGCGCAGGCCCTGGGCCGCTTCGGCAACTGGTTCAACAACGAGCTGTACGGCAGGGTCACCACGGTCCCGTGGGGTCTGCAGGTGCACGAGATGGACTCGGCGAACCCGGGCCACGCCACCATGATCGACGGCGAGCCGGTCACCCGCCCGGATCTCTACCACCCGACCTTCCTCTACGAGGCGCTCTGGGACGTCGGCGTCGGCGGGCTGGTCTGGCTGCTCGACCGGAAGTTCAAGTTCGGCCGCGGTCGGGCCTTCGCGCTGTACGTGATGGCGTACACGGCGGGCCGCTGCTGGATCGAGATGCTCCGCACCGACGAGGCGAACCACTTCTTCGGTATCCGGCTCAACGTGTTCACCTCGATCGTGGTGTTCCTGGGCGCGGCGATCTACTTCGTCGTGATGCGCGGCCCCCGGGCCTACGTGGTGCCGATCGACGCCCCGACCGAGGCGCCGGCCCCGGACGCGGCGGACGCCGAGTCCGGGGTCTCCGCGGTGGACGTCTCCGCGCCGGCCGCCGCGAAGAAGGCCCCGGCGGGTTACCAGGTGGTCAGCGAGGAACGCTTCCGGGAGTACCAGCGGACCGGCGTGCTCGCTCCGGAGCCCGCCGGGCCCGCGAAGCCGGCGGAGTCCTCCGACTCCGCCCAGGACGAGCCGGTGACCGGCCCGATCACCGACGAGCGCTGATCCGGAATGCGTACGGCCGTGGTGGTGGGCGCGGGGATGGCCGGTCTGGCCACGGCCGGCGCGCTGGCCCGCACCGGGTGGCGGGTGACGCTCCTGGAGCGCGCCGAGCGGATCGCCGCCCCGCCCACCGCCATGGTCCTCTGGCCCAACGGCCGCCGCGCGCTGGACGCCCTCGATCCGGACGGCGGGTGGTCGGCGATCGCGTCGCCGCTGCCGGACGGCGGGGTGCGCCGCCCGGACGGGCAGTGGCTGGTGCCGCCACGCCAGCGGGCCGGCGCGAGTGACCCGGCGCCGGCCGTGGTGCACCTGGAGGACCTGTACGACGCGCTGGTGGCGGGTCTTGGCGAGACCGAGATCCGGACCGGCTTCGAGGTGACCACGGTGCGCGCCGGCCGCCGCGAGCGCCCCGCGGTCGGTGACGGCCGCGGCCTGATCGAGGCGGACCTGCTGGTCGCCGCGGACGGCATCGACAGCCGGATCCGGGCGGCGCTGGCGCCCGAGTCGGCCGCGGTCGGCTCCGGGTTCGCGGCCTGGCAGGCGGTGATCCCGGGCTACCGGGTGCCGAAGCTCTCGCAGGGGCAGGCGCTGGGCGGGGAGACGCTCGGCGCCGGGTACCGCTTCGTGTCCATCCCGCTCGGGGCGCACGCCGCCGGGAAGGGCGGCATCTACTGGGTCGCCACCGCGGCCGGCGCGCCCCGGCCGGAGCCGGCGGCCACCCAGCTGGCGCTGCTGCAACGCTGGTTCGCCGGGTGGCACGAGCCGGTCGGCGAGCTGTTGTCGCTGACCCGGCCCGAGGAACTCGTCCCGCAGGGCGTCCGGGAGCTGCGGCCGCTGCCCCGGACGTACGCGTTCCCGTCCGGACCTGGTGGCGTGCTGCTGATCGGCGACGCCGCGCACGCCATGCCGCACCATCTCGGGCAGGGCGCCTGCCTGGCGTTCGAGGACGCCGCGACGCTGCGCACGCTGCTCGCCGGCGTGGCGCCGGGGGAGGCCCTGACCCGGGCGATCGAGGGGTACACCCGGCTGCGGCAGCCGCGGACCGCGACAGTGGTCCGGCAGAGCCGGCGGATGTCCGCTGTGGTGCAGGCCCGGGGGCGCCTCGCGCTGCGGGCGCGGGACGCCGCTCTCAACCACATGCGCCCGCGCCTGCTGGGCCGCACCGTCGACACGGTCCCGGACTGGTCGCCACCCGAGTGACGCCCCGGCGCCGGCCCGCCCGGTAGCGGAACGAGCCGGCGATCTCGCCGAGGTCGCGGGCCATGGCGGCGAGGTGCGCGTCCCGGGAGTCGAGCCCCATGACCTGACGCGTCAGCACCTGGAGCCGGCCGATCTGCTCCCCGGCCCGCTGCTGGGCCGACGAGCTGCGCTCTCCGAACACCGCCATGCCGGCCGGCATGAGGCACGGCACCCCGGACGCCAGGGCCGGCCGGGTGCGGAGACGAATACGGCGTACCACGCCCACCCTGCCGATACTCCGCAGAGCAGAGGGCTGTCGTGTCCGGCCGTTCGTCGCCCCGCTGAACCGGGGGAGATTCGACGGCCCAGGACACGCCGCCAGGGAGCCGGGGAGGAGGTGGAGTTCACCCGCCCCGCCCCGGTGGCCTGCCGGTTGCCGTGCGGTAACGACCGAATTTGCTAACGGTGCTTACCGCGTACCACATCATGGGAAGTGTGAGCGAGTCGCGGGACCCTGCCTCAGAGGGGCGCCGCGGCGGGCTCCGCGACGCACGCCGTGCCGATCCGGCGGAAGCCGACCTTGGTGTAGAGGCGGGCCACGTCGTCGTCGCCGGCGGACAGGAAGATCAGGTGGGCGCCGCGGCGCAGCAGGTTGCGCGCCAGCGTGGCGGTGAGCTGTGACGCGTATCCGCGGCCTCGGGCCGACGGGAGCGTGGCCACCCCGGCGATCTCGGCCACGTCGCCGACCCGCTGGCTCGTCCCGGTCGCCAGGACGCCCTCCTCCGGCGACTCCACCACGACGATCTCGTAGTCGCCGCCGGCCAGCATCCGCCCGGTCTCGCCGACCGCGGCGTCGCTGAGCGCGAGGCCCGCCGCGGCGTCCCGCTCGGACGGTCCGGCACCGTCGATGACCAGCGTCTTCTCAGCGATCTCCAGCGGCGAGCGATAGGCCGGCGCGGCGAACGCGAGCCGGGCCACGGCCCGCGACGCGTTCAGGTCGGCGGCGAAGCCGGGGGCGCCCGGGTCGACCGCCCGGATCGTCGCCCCGGGCACCGGCAGGTCCGGCACCAGCGCCTGCGGATCGAGGCTGAGCAGCGGCGCGAGCAGCACCTCGAGGCCGGCCGAACGGGCCACCGCGAGCAGGTCGGGAGTGGTCTCGTGGACCCACTCGAACGCCTCCGGGAGGCCCAGCTCGCGCTGCCGGGCCCGGCAGTCGGTGAGGTCGGCCGCGGACGGTGTGGGCGCGCCCCGCCGCGGGCGGGCATAGTAGGGCCAGCCCTCGCCCTCGCGGACGAAGAGCACCAGGGAACCGATCTCCTCGGTCCGGGCCCATGGCCGGGGCAAAGCGTCGTAGAACTGTTCGAGCCGGTCGAAGTGGTCGGAATCCGCTCGTGCCATCGCGCGAGACTACCGGTCCGCGGTGCGGCTGTGCTATTCAGGTCGTCCACACAAAGCCGAGATCCAGGGGCTGGGTGTGATCAAACCGCACCTGGCGGAGATCAGTGTCTCTTAACGTAGACTCAAGAGACTTTGCAGGGCCGACGTCGTCCCGACCTTGATCTGAAACACCAGAGACGACAGGAGGCCCGGTGGCATATCCGCACCCCCAGGGGTTGTACGACCCGGCGTATGAACGTGACGCCTGCGGCGTGGCCTTTGTTGCTGACATTCACGGCCGTCGCAGTCATGACGTCGTGGCGAAGGGCCTGTCGGCGCTCATCCGCCTGGACCACCGGGGCGCGCGTGGCGCCGAGCAGAACACCGGCGACGGCGCCGGGATCATGATCCAGGTCCCGGACGAGTACTACCGCGCGATCACCGATTTCGAGCTGCCCGCCGCGGGCCACTACGCGACAGGTCTGGTGTTCCTGCCGACCGATCCGGAGGAGGCCGCCCGCGCGGTCAAGGTCTTCGAGAAGTACGCCCTGGTCGAGGGCGGCGACCTGCTCGGCTGGCGGGACGTCCCGGTCAGCCCGGCCGGCCTGGGCGCGACCGCCGAGGACGCGCGCCCGGCGATCCGGCAGGTCTTCATCGCCGCGCACCGGCTCGTCGACTCGCCCGCCGGCCCGGCCGGTGAGCAGCTGTCCGGCCTGGAGCTGGACCGGGTGGCGTTCTGCATCCGCAAGCAGGCCGAGCGGGAGACCTCGCAGCGCGGCGTCCCGGCGTACTTCCCGTCGCTGTCCTCGCGCACCATCACGTTCAAGGGCATGCTCACGCCCGAGCAGCTGCCGGAGTTCTTCCCGGAGCTGACCGACGAGCGGGTCGCCTCCGCGATCGCGCTGGTGCACTCGCGGTTCTCGACGAACACCTTCCCGTCCTGGCCGCTGGCCCACCCGTACCGGCTGATCGCCCACAACGGCGAGATCAACACCATCCGGGGCAACAAGAACTGGATGGCCGCCCGCGAGGCGCTGCTGGCCACCAGGAACCTGCCGGGCAACATCAAGCGGCTGTTCCCGATCAACTCGCCGGAGGCGTCCGACTCGGCCAGCTTCGACGAGGTGCTGGAGCTGCTGCACCTGTCCGGCCGCAGCCTGCCGCACTCGGTGCTGATGATGATCCCGGAGGCGTGGGAGAACGACCCGGGCATGGACCCGGCGCGCCGCGCCTTCTACCGCTTCCACGCCAGCCTGATGGAGCCGTGGGACGGCCCCGCCGCGGTGGCGTTCACCGACGGCACGGTCATCGGCGCGGTGCTGGACCGCAACGGCCTGCGCCCGGGCCGCTGGTGGCACACCCGCGACGGCCTGGTCGTGCTCGGTTCCGAGGCCGGCGTGATCGACCTGGACCCGGCCGAGGTGGTCGCCAAGGGGCGCCTGCAGCCGGGCAAGATGTTCCTGGTCGACACCGCGGCCGGGCGGATCGCGCACGACGACGAGATCAAGGCCGAGCTGGCCGCGGCCGAGCCGTACGCGGAGTGGCTGCACGCCGGGTTGATCGAGCTCGCCGACCTGCCCCCGCGCGAGCACGTGATCTACACGCACGACTCGGTGACCCGGCGCCAGCAGGTGTTCGGGTACACCGAGGAGGAGCTGAAGGTGATGGTCGCGCCGATGGCGCGGACCGGCGCCGAGCCGCTCGGCTCGATGGGCACGGACACCCCGATCTCGCCGCTGTCCACCCGCCCGCGGCTGCTCTTCGACTACTTCCACCAGCTGTTCGCGCAGGTCACCAACCCGCCGCTGGACGCCATCCGGGAGGAGCTGGTCACCAGCCTGGCGACCACCATCGGCCCGGAGGGCAACCTGCTCGACCCGGGACCGGCGAGCTGCCGGCAGATCGTGCTGCCGTACCCGGTGATCGACAACGACGAGCTGGCCAAGCTGCTCTCCATCGACGAGGACGGCGACCTGCCCGGCTTCAAGGCGGTCCGGGTCTCCGGGCTGTACCCGCTGCGGGACGGCGCCGAGGGGATCAAGGCGCGGCTCACCCAGATCTGCCGGCACGTGTCCGAGGCGATCGAGGACGGCGTGCGCATCCTGGTGCTCTCCGACCGCGACTCCAACGCGGACCTGGCGCCGATCCCGTCGCTGCTGCTCACCGCCGCGGTGCACCAGCACCTGGTGCGCGAGCAGACCCGCACCCAGGTGGCCCTGGTGGTGGAGTCCGGCGACTGCCGCGAGGTGCACCACGCGGCGGTGCTGATCGGTTTCGGGGCGGCGGCGGTCAATCCGTACCTCGCCTTCGAGAGCGTGGACGACCTGATCGCCACCGGGGCCCTGGCCGGCATCGACCCGCGCAAGGCGGTGCGCAACTACGTCAAGGCGCTCGGCAAGGGCGTCCTGAAGATCATGTCGAAGATGGGCATCTCGACGGTGTCCTCGTACTGCGGCGCGCAGGTGTTCGAGGCCGTGGGCCTGGACAACAAGCTGCTCCAGCGGTACTTCGCGGGCACCTCGGGCCGGATCGGCGGCGTCGGTCTGGACGAGATCCACGCCGAGGTCAAGGCGCGGCACGAGAAGGCGTACCCGGCGAACCCGGCCGAGCGGGCGCACCGCCGGCTCGAGGTCGGCGGCGAGTACCAGTGGCGCCGCGAGGGCGAGCTGCACCTGTTCAACCCGGAGACGGTGTTCCTGCTGCAGCACGCCACCCGCAGCAAGCAGTACGACGTCTTCCGCAAGTACACCGGCAAGGTGAACGAGCTGTCCGCGCAGGCGGGTCACCTCCGTGGCCTGTTCCGGCTGGACTCCGGCCGCCCGCCGGTCGACATCGGCGAGGTGGAGCCGGCCTCCGAGATCGTCAAGCGGTTCTCCACCGGCGCGATGAGCTACGGCTCGATCTCCGCCGAGTCCCACGAGACGTTGGCCATCGCGATGAACCGGCTCGGCGCCAAGTCGAACACCGGTGAGGGCGGCGAGGACGTCGAGCGCCTCTACGACCCGGAGCGCCGTTCGGCGATCAAGCAGATCGCCTCCGGCCGGTTCGGCGTCACCAGCGAGTACCTGGTGAACGCGGACGACCTGCAGATCAAGATGGCGCAGGGCGCGAAGCCCGGCGAGGGTGGCCAGTTGCCCGGCAACAAGGTGTGGCCGTGGGTGGCCAAGACCCGGCACGCCACCCCGGGCGTCGGCCTGATCTCCCCGCCGCCGCACCACGACATCTACTCGATCGAGGACCTGGCGCAGCTGGTCCACGACCTGAAGATGGTCAACCCGGCCGCCCGGGTGCACGTCAAGCTGGTCTCCGAGATCGGCGTGGGCACGGTGGCCGCGGGTGTGGCCAAGTTGAAGGCCGACGTCATCCTGATCTCCGGCCACGACGGCGGCACCGGCGCGTCCCCGCTGAACTCGCTCAAGCACGCCGGCACCCCGTGGGAGCTGGGCCTGGCCGAGGCGCAGCAGACGCTGCTGCTGAACAAGCTGCGGGACCGGGTCACCGTGCAGGTCGACGGCCAGCTCAAGACCGGCCGGGACGTGGTGATCGCGGCGCTGCTCGGCGCCGAGGAGTTCGGCTTCGCCACCGCGCCGCTGATCGTCTCCGGCTGCGTCATGATGCGGGTCTGCCACCTGGACACCTGCCCGGTCGGCATCGCCACGCAGAACCCGGTGCTGCGCGAGCGGTTCACCGGCAAGCCGGAGTTCGTGGAGAACTTCTTCCTGTTCCTCGCCGAGGAGGTCCGCGAGATCCTGGCCGAGCTGGGCTTCCGCAGCATCGAGGAGGCCATCGGGCACGCCGAGGTGCTGGACGTGGCCGAGGCGGTGGACCACTGGAAGGCCGGCGGCCTCGACCTGGCCCCGATCCTGTACGTCCCCGAGCTGCCCGCGGACGCGGCCCGCCGCGGCGTGGTGGCTCAGGACCACGGCCTGGAGAAGGCGCTGGACAACGAGCTGATCGCGCTGGCCCAGCCGGCTCTGATCAAGGGCGCCAAGGTCCGTGCCGAGGTGGTCACCCGCAACGACCAGCGCAGCGTCGGCGCGATGCTGGGCGGCGAGGTCAGCCGGCGGTACGGCGGCAACGGCCTGCCCGACGACACCATCGAGTTCACCCTGCGGGGCACCGGCGGCCAGTCGTTCGGCGCGTTCCTGCCGCGCGGCGTGACCCTGCGGCTGATCGGTGACAGCAACGACTACGTCGCCAAGGGCCTGTCCGGCGGCCGGGTGATCATCCGGCCGTCCGAGGACGCGCCGTTCGTCGCCGAGCAGAACACCATCGCCGGCAACACCATCCTGTACGGGGCGACCGGCGGTGAACTGTTCCTGCGCGGCCGGGTGGGCGAGCGGTTCGCGGTCCGCAACTCGGGCGGCGCGGCAGTCGTCGAGGGTGTCGGCGACCACGGCTGCGAGTACATGACCGGTGGCACCGTGGTGGTGCTCGGTCCGACCGGGCGCAACTTCGCGGCCGGCATGAGCGGCGGCAAGGCGTTCGTGCTGGACCTCGACCAGAACCTGGTGAATCCGGAGCTGGTCGACCTGGCGCCGCTCACCGACGAGGAGCGCGACCAGCTGCGCTCGCTGGTGGAGAAGCACCATGCGGAGACCGACTCGGCGGTGGCCGGGCGCCTGCTCAAGGACTGGGCGGCAGCGGTCGAGCAGTTCACCGCTGTGGTGCCGCGCGACTACAAGCGCGTGATGGAACTGATCAGGACCGCCGAAGCCGCCGGTCGCAACGTGGACGAGGCGGTCATGGGGGTCACCAGTGCCTGATCCGAACGGTTTCCTCCGCTACGAGCGGCAGCTGCCCAAGCGGCGGCCGGTCCCGGTGCGGATCATGGACTGGCGTGAGGTCTACCCGCCCGCGGGCGAGGAGCTGATCCGCGACCAGGCCACCCGCTGCATGGACTGCGGCATCCCGTTCTGTCACGACGGGTGCCCGCTGGGCAACCGCATCCCGGACTGGAACGACCTGGTCCGTACCGGGAACTGGGAGTCGGCGATCGAGTCGCTGCACGCCACCAACAACTTCCCGGAGTTCACCGGGCGGCTCTGCCCGGCGCCCTGCGAGGCGGCGTGCGTGCTGGGCATCGCGGACGACCCGGTCACCATCAAGCAGGTCGAGGTGGAGATCGCCAACCACGCCTTCGAGCGCGGCCTGGTGCCGCAGCCGGCGCCGGCCCCGTCCGGCAAGTCGGTAGCGGTGGTCGGCTCCGGCCCGGCGGGCCTGGCCGCCGCCCAGCAGCTGGCGCGGGCCGGGCACGCGGTCACGGTCTACGAGCGTGACGACCGGATCGGCGGCCTGCTCCGGTACGGCATCCCGGACTTCAAGATCGAGAAGCACGTCATCGACGAGCGGCTCGCGCAGATGGCCGCCGAGGGCGTCGTCTTCCAGACCGGGGTCGAGGTGGGCGTCGACATCACCGCCGACGATCTGCGGGAGCGGTACGACGCGGTCCTGCTGGCCGCGGGCGCGCTCGCCGGCCGGGACACCCCGCAGACCCCCGGCCGGGGGCTGAAGGGCGTGCACCTGGCGATGGAGCACCTGGTCCCGGCGAACCGGATCGTCGCCGGCCTGCAGGACAGCACGCCGATCGACGCCAGGGGCAAGCACGTGGTGATCATCGGCGGCGGCGACACCGGGGCGGACTGCCTCGGCGTCGCGCACCGCCAGGGCGCCGCGTCGGTGACCCAGCTGGACCAGTACCCGCTGCCCCCGGAGGTCCGGGCCGGCATCCGGGACCCGTGGCCCACCTGGCCGATGATCCTGCGCAACTACGCCGCGCACGAGGAGGGCGGCGAGCGCGTCTTCGGCGTGGCCGTCCAGGAGTTCGTCGGCGACGGGGACGGCAACCTGGTCGCGATCCGGCTGGCCGACGTGTCGGTGCGGCGGGTCGGCGGCGTCCGGCAGGTCACCGTCACCCCGGGCTCGGAGCGCGAGCTGCGTGCCGACCTGGTGTTGCTGGCGATCGGCTTCGAGGGCACCGAGGACCAGCCGCTGCTCTCGCAGTTCGGGCTGACCCGCAACCGGCGCAACGTGCTGGATGCGGACATCAACTGGCAGACGGATGCCGAGGGCGTCTTCGTGGCCGGCGACATGCACAAGGGCGCGTCCCTGATCGTCTGGGCGATCGCCGAGGGAAGGTCCGCGGCGGCCGCGATCCACGACTACCTCGGCGCCTCCGGGGAACTCCCCGCGCCGGTCCGCTCGGACCAGCAGCCACTCTCCGTGTAGCCGGCCTCGCTCCGCCCGGCGGGCTTCTCGCCCCCGGTGAGCCCGTGACGGGAGCGCCGGAAGACACTCGGCTCCGCCTGTTGTCTTCCGGCGCTCCCACCGCCGTCCGGCGACATGCGTGGTGGTTGCGGCCAACCCGGCCCCCGGCCTCCCGCACAGGGCGCATGGCTGCTGTTTTTGCTGTTCAGTGTCCCTTGCCGGGGTGCCGGCAAGGGGGTTGTGGCATGTGCTGACGAGCCCACCGGGACGCCCGATAAGCTGGTCCGGCGGTCGCTGAAGCCCGCGGACGACGCAGCGAACCCGTGATTTCCCGGGTTGACCTCGCCGTCGACACCCGCAGTTCATGCCGAGGACGGGGGTCGGCCGCCGAGCCGCCCCAGGAGAAGGATTAGCCTGATGGCCGTGACACGCCGCGTAAAGATCGTCTGCACGATGGGCCCCGCCACCAAGTCCCCCGAGCGGATGCTCGGGCTGGTTGAGGCGGGTATGAACGTGGCCCGGATGAACTTCAGCCACGACACCCGGGAGAACCACCGGGAGATGTACGAGCTGGTCCGCTCCGCCGCGGAGCAGGCCGACCGTCCGGTCGCCATCCTCGCCGACCTCCAGGGTCCGAAGATCCGGCTCGGCAAGTTCGCCGACGGACCGCACCGCTGGGAGACCGGTGACCGGGTGGTCATCACCGGCGACGAGATCGTCGGCACCCGGGAGCGCGTCTCGTGCACGTACACGAAGCTGCCACAGGAGGTCAAGGTCGGTGACCGCCTCCTGATCGACGACGGCAAGGTCGCGGTCGAGGTGACCGGCATCGAGGGCAACGACATCCAGGTCCTGGTCACCGAGGGTGGCCCGGTCAGCAACAACAAGGGCGTCTCGCTGCCGAACGTGGCGGTCAGCGTCCCCGCGATGAGCGACAAGGACGAGGAGGACCTGCGCTTCGCCCTGAAGCTCGGCGTCGACCTGGTCGCGCTCTCGTTCGTCCGCTCGCCGGACGACATCAAGCTCGTCCACCAGGTGATGGACGAGGAAGGCCGCCGCGTCCCGGTGATCGCCAAGGTGGAGAAGCCGGAGGCGGTCGACCACCTCGAGGCGATCGTGCTGGCCTTCGACGGCGTCATGGTGGCCCGCGGCGACCTGGGCGTCGAGCTTCCGCTGGACCAGGTCCCGCTGGTGCAGAAGCGCGCCGTGCAGCTGTGCCGGGAGAACGCGAAGCCGGTCATCGTGGCGACCCAGATGCTCGACTCGATGATCGAGAACTCGCGCCCGACCCGCGCCGAGGCGTCCGACGTGGCGAACGCGGTGCTCGACGGCACCGACGCGGTGATGCTCTCCGGTGAGACCAGCGTCGGTAAGTACCCGGTGCTCACGGTCAGCACGATGGCCAAGATCGTCACCACCACCGAGGGCGGCGGGCTGGGCGTGGCCCGGCTGCAGCACGACCCGAAGACGCACGGTGGCGCGCTGACCATCGCCGCCTCGCAGATCGCCCGGAACATCGGCGCCAAGGCGCTGGTCGCCTTCTCGCAGACCGGCGACACCGTGCGCCGTCTCGCCCGGCTGCACTGCGACCTGCCGCTCTACGCGTTCACCCCGGTCGCCGAGGTCCGCAACACGCTCGCCCTGAGCTGGGGTGTGGAGACCTTCCTGACCGACTTCGTCGAGCACACCGACGACATGTTCCGCCAGGTGGACGCGAAGATGCTGGGCCTTGGCCTGGCCAAGCCCGGCGAGTACGTGGTCGTCGTGGCCGGCTCCCCGCCGAACGCGCCCGGTTCCACCAACACGCTGCGTGTGCACCAGCTGGGCTCCCTCGTGGACCCGTCGGTCGTATGACGCAGCCCCTGCAGGGTCAAGCCGCCGTCGACCAGCTTCTGGAGATCCTGGACCTGAGGCAGGTGGACGCGGCCACCTTCACCGGTGACAGCCCGCAGACCGGTGCCCAGCGCGTGTTCGGCGGCCAGGTCGCCGGGCAGGCGCTGGTCGCCGCGGGCCGGACGGTGGACCCGGCCCGGCTCGTGCACTCGCTGCACGGCTACTTCGTCCGGCCCGGCGACCCCACCGAACCGATCACGTTCCATGTGGAGACGATCCGGGACGGCAGGTCCTTCTCGGTCCGGCGGTCCACCGCGAAGCAGCACGGCAAGACGATCTTCTTCATGTCGGCGTCGTTCCAGGTGCCGGAGGAGGGTCTGGACCACCATGAACCGGCCCCGGCCGGGGTGCCGGCGCCGGAGGACGTGCCCACCATGCGGGACTGGGTGGCCAGGTATCCGAGCCGCCGCAGCGTGTTCAACGCCAGCCCGCAGGCCGTCGACGTGCGCTACATCGGCCAGCCGGGCTGGGTGCCGCCCGGGGACCGGGACGCCGAGCCGCAGCAGCGGGTGTGGATGCGGGTGGACGGCAAGCTGCCGGACGACCCGCTGATCCACGCGTGCGCGCTGACCTACGCCTCGGATCTGTCGTTGCTGGACGCCGTGTTGTCGTACCACGGCGAGGTGTGGGGACCCGGTGGTGTGGTCGGCGCGAGCCTGGACCACGCGCTCTGGTTCCACCGCTCGTTCCGGGCCGACGAGTGGTTCCTCTACGACAGCGCGAGCCCGTCGGCCAGCCGGTCCCGCGGGCTTGCCAGTGGGCGGATGTTCACCCGGGACGGCCGGCACATCGCCAGCGCGGTCCAGGAGGGCCTGCTGCGCCGCGTCGGAGCCTGACCGCCCGGCCCCGGCTCCACCGGAGGCCGGCGCAGGCCTGAGGCTTCGCCGGTGGTGGCTCCCGGCCTGGCGACCGGCCGTGTGACGGACCCACCACCGGCGAAGCCGGGGACAGGACTTACTAGTGACCGCCGGCCGGGCGGTCCGGCTTGGCGGCGTTCGCGGCGGGTGTGCTCTCGATGCCCGCCGGGCTGTCGGGGACCGCGGGCAGCCCGGCGCTCTCCGGCGGCGCCGGCGCCCCGGGCCGCGGGCCGGTGATTCCGGCCTCGGCCAGCATCGCGTCGAGATCCGCCGTGGTCCGCACCACCCGGTCGTGGAAGCTCTCGGCGTGCGTGGTGGTGGTCTCCCGCGCGCGGTGCCTGGCCGGTCTGCGCATCGAACCTTCGACGTCCGTGTGCCCGGCGGTGTATCCGGCCAGCCCGGTGGCCCGTTCCGGCGGCAGCTCCAGGACGTCCCGGCCCTTCGCCGCCATCTCCCGCAGCCGCAGTGCCGTGACCAGGTCGGCGACCGCGCGCAGCACGCCCAGCCCGCCCAGGATCACCACCACGCTCCCGGCGTCGCGCGCCAGCGGGCCGGCCGCCACGAAGCCGAGCGTGGTCTCCAGCACCCCGACCGTGACGAGCAGGCTCCACACCCGGTCCGAGCCGCGCGTCATGATTCCGACAGCGACGTCCACCGCGCCGCGCACCAGCAGGTACCAGCCGGTCAGCGAGGCCGTGGTGGTCCATCCGGAGTCGTCGCTGAACAGCATGGCCGCTCCGGTGGCGGCGAACACCGCGGCCAGGCCGGCGTTCAGCCACCAGGTCCTCGTCCCGGCGAGCGCGCGCAGTCCCTCGCAGACCGCTCCGAACAGCACCACCGGGCCGGCCACCGCGGCGATCCCGGCCGGCTCCAGCCGCAGCACGCTCCAGCCGATGACCAGCCAGGCGGCGGCGGCGAACAGCAGGAATCCCCACATCGCTCCGCGTGTGACGGTCAGTGCCGAGGAACCGGACCACAACATGAGGCCTCCCGCTGATGCTGTCCCTGCCATGACAGCACCCGGGGGAGGTGGCGGCGGGTGGAACGCCGAGATTGCCCGGCGGGGCCGCGCCGGCCGCGCCGTGGTCCGGCGGGAGCGTGCCGGGGCAACGCCGGCGGGGACGGAAAGACCGTTTCCGGTACGGAGCAATGGGCGTACCGGGAATGGCGGAATGTCTTTGCCGGGAGGCCGCCGCGGGCGGCTCCCGGCGGTCCGCGGCGCGACCGTCCCCAGAGGCCCTGACCTGCGTGAATGTTTCCGGCGTGTCACCGCATGGTCACCGGTGAATGCGACGCTCGCCAGGGCGGTCCGCGAGATGATATTTCTGGTGTCCCCGGTGGGATTCGAACCCACACTGAATGGATTTTGAGTCCATCGACTCTGCCGATTGGTCTACGGGGACAGCGTCGTGGGCCGCACCGCTGGAAGCGGTGATGCCAAGCTCAGCGAGAGACAGCCTACCCACTACGCTGGGGAGGGTGACACCCAGATACCGGGGTGTCGCGACAGAATAGGGTTGGGGGAAGAGGTTCCGTGGCCGACACGCAGGCTGGTGCCGAGCGCAGGCGGGTGCTCATCGCCGAGGACGAGGCCCTGATCCGGCTGGATCTCGCCGAGATGCTCGTCGAGGAGGGCTACGACGTCGTCGGTGAGGCCGGCGACGGCGAGACCGCCGTCCGGCTGGCCGAGGAGCTGAAGCCGGACCTGGTCATTCTGGACATCAAGATGCCGATCATGGATGGGCTGGCCGCCGCCGAGCGGATCGCCGGCGGGCGGATCGCCCCGGTCGTCATCCTCACCGCGTTCAGCCAGCGGGATCTGGTCGAGCGCGCCCGGGCCGCGGGCGCGATGGCCTATCTGGTGAAGCCGTTCCAGAAGTCGGATCTGGTGCCGGCCGTCGAGATCGCGCTGTCGCGGTATTCGGAGATCGCCGCGCTGGAGTCCGAGGTGGCCGGCCTGACCGACCGCCTGGAGACCCGCAAGTCGGTGGAGCGCGCCAAGGGCGAGCTGATGACGAAGTACGCGATGACCGAGCCCCAGGCGTTCAAGTGGATCCAGCGCACCGCGATGGATCACCGGATGACGATGCGCGAGGTCGCGGACCGGATCCTCAAGGAGTCCGAGGGCGACGCGGCGGCCCCCGCCGAGTAGCCACCGGTCACGTATTGGCCCTTGACCGGAAGTTGAAGCTCAGTAACGGCTTTGTTACGGGCGATTGTGTGGCTCCTCTCTGAAGCTATGATCCCCGCCAGTCTTCGCGACACGCCTGGCGGGGATTTCTGCTGCTAAACACGAGGAGCATCGTTGCGTAGAGCCGTGATCATCTTCACGGCCGTTCTCGGATTTGTGTTGACGTCCCTGGGGTTCGGCGCCACGAGCGCACTGGCCGCGGGTGAGTCTTTGCAGGGCACGCTGATCAACGCAGGCCAGCCAGTGGCCGGCGTCGTGATCAACGTTTCCGACGAGAGCGGCACATCGGCCGGTAAGGCGACCTCCGGTGCGGACGGCAAGTGGTCCGTAACGGTCAAGGGAGCCGGCACCTACAAGGTCGACCTGGACACCACGACGCTCCCTCAGGGGGTCACCGTCACGAACGGGCGGCCCAGCCTGACCCTGACCGTGTTCGAGGGAGCCGCTCGCAACGTGCTGTTCCCGCTCGGCCAGGCCGCCGCGCCGGGCAGCAAGCCGGCTGAACCCGAGGGTTCGTCGACGGCGGACCGGGTGTTCGACCTGATCTACACAGGGATCCATTTCGGCCTGATCATCGCGCTGGCCGCCCTCGGCCTGTCGCTGATCTTCGGCACCATGGGCCTGACCAACTTCGCGCACGGTGAGCTGATCACCTTCGGCGCGCTGGGCTGCTTCCTGCTCAACGTGACAGTCGGCCTGCCGCTGGTGGTGTCCGGGATCCTGGCCGTGGTGCTGGGCGGCGCCTTCGGCTGGTTCCAGGACCGGGTGTTCTGGGGCTGGCTGCGCAACCGGCGCACCGGCCTGATCGGCATGATGATCATCTCGATCGGTGCGGCGCTGGTGCTGCGCTACGTCTACCTGTTCGCCTTCCGCGGCGACACCAAGCAGTACGCGGAGTACGTCGCGCAGCCCGGCATGGACCTGGGCATCATCTCGGTCGCCCCGAAGAACCTGGTGATGGACGTCGTGGCGATCGTCGTCCTGCTCCTGGTGTCGCTGGCGCTGACCATGACCCGGCTGGGCAAAGCGACCCGTGCGGTGGCCACCAACCCGTCGCTCGCCGCGGCCTCCGGCATCAGCGTCGATGCGATCATCCGCCTGGTCTGGACGATCGGCGGCGCCCTGGCCGCGCTCAGCGGTGTCATGCTGGGTCTCTTCCAGGGGGTGAACTACCAGATGGGCTTCCAGATCCTGCTGCTGGTGTTCGCCGCCGTCACGCTCGGGGGTCTCGGCACCGCGTTCGGCGCGCTGGTCGGCAGCCTGGTCGTCGGCCTGGCCACGCAGCTGTCCACGCTGTGGATCCCGACCGAGCTCAAGAACGTCGGCGCCCTGGTGGTGCTGATCGTGATCATCCTGTTCCGGCCGCAGGGCATCCTGGGCCGCCGCGAGCGGATCGGCTGAGGGAGGCTCGATGAACTGGGACATCATCTTCGGCGTCTCGCTGGAATCGTTGTTCAACGCCACCATGATCGCGTACGCGCTGGCCGCGATCGGCCTGAACGTGCATTTCGGTTACACCGGCCTGCTGAACTTCGGCCAGTCGGCGTTCCTCGGCGTCGCGGCGTACGGCCTGGCGATGACCGTGGCCACCTTCGGCGCGCCGTTCTGGCTGGGCATCGTGATCGGACTGGCCGGCGCGGTCGTGCTGGCGCTGCTGCTCGGCATCCCGACGCTCCGCCTGCGCGCCGACTACCTGGCCATCGTCACCATCGCGGCGGCCGAGATCGTCCGCCTGCTGTTCCGGTCGGTCTCGCTGAGCGAGTGGACCGGTGGCTCCGACGGCCTCCAGGCGTTCTCCGACGACTTCTACTCGCTGAACCCGTACAGCTCCGGCCTGGACATCGGGATCGTCACCTTCGACGTCCGTGAGCTCTGGGTGATGACGGTCGGCTGGATCCTCGTCGCGGTCTCGCTGCTGGTCGTCTTCCTGGCGATGCGCAGCCCGTGGGGCCGGGTCATCAAGGCGATCCGGGAGGACGAGGACGCGGTCCGCAGCCTCGGCAAGAACGTCGTGTCCTACAAGATGCAGTCGCTGATCCTCGGTGGCGTGCTCGGCTCGCTGGGCGGCTTCGTCTTCGCCCTGAGCCGCGCGGCGGTGCAGCCGGACACCTACGGCACCGAGTTCACCTTCTACATGTACACGATCGTCATCCTGGGCGGCGCGGCCCGCGTCTTCGGCCCGGTCGTCGGATCGATGATCTTCTGGTTCCTGCTCGCGTTCGTCAACGCGCTGCTGCCGGCCCTGATCAGCCAGGGCTACATCCCGACCTGGCTGATGGACGCGAACCAGGCCGGTTCGGTCGGCTA
This sequence comes from Actinoplanes siamensis, assembly GCF_016862395.1. GTDB lineage: Bacteria > Actinomycetota > Actinomycetes > Mycobacteriales > Micromonosporaceae > Actinoplanes > Actinoplanes siamensis. The sequence goes on from NZ_BOMW01000029.1 coordinate 120,395, forward strand.
CATCCTGGTCGGCCTCGGCCTCGTGCTTTTGCTGATCTTCCGTCCGCAGGGCATCTTCGGTGACAAGAAGGAGGTCATGCTCGATGGCCGATGACACCACCGTGCCCCCCGGTGTGGCCCGGGCGGCCGAAGCGCTCAAGGACGTGCCGCACGAGCCGGGCGCGCCCAAGAAGGACCCGATCCTGGTCGCCGACTCGGTGGTCCGCCGCTTCGGCGGTCTCACCGCGGTCAACGTCGGCCACGTCGAGATCCAGCGGGGTGCGATCACCGCGCTGATCGGCCCGAACGGCGCCGGAAAGACCACCTTCTTCAACCTGCTCACCGGCTTCGACCGCCCCGACGAGGGCAAGTGGGAGTTCAACGGCAAGTCCCTCGCGGGCGTGCCGGCGCACCAGGTGGCCCGTCAGGGCATGGTCCGCACGTTCCAGCTCACCAAGGCGCTGTCCCGGCTCTCGGTGATCGACAACATGCGGCTCGGCGGCACCGGCCAGCGCGGCGAGAAGTTCTGGCAGTCGCTGATCCCGGCGATCTGGCGGGACCAGGAGAAGGAGATCACCGCGCGGGCCGACGAGCTGCTCGCCCGGTTCAAGCTCGACGCCAAGCGCGAGGACTTCGCCGGCAGCCTCTCCGGCGGCCAGCGCAAGCTCCTGGAGATGGCCCGCGCGCTGATGGTCCAGCCCGACATGGTCATGCTGGACGAGCCGATGGCCGGCGTGAACCCGGCGCTGACCCAGTCGCTGCTCGGCCACGTGAAGAGCCTGCGCGAGGACGGGATGACCGTCCTGTTCGTCGAGCACGACATGGACATGGTCCGCGACATCAGCGACTGGGTGATCGTGATGGGCCAGGGCCAGGTCATCGCCGAGGGCACCCCGGACACCGTGATGGCCGACCCGCGGGTGATCGACGCGTACCTGGGCGCCCACCACGACGGCACCCAGCACGACGCCCAAGCGGTCGCGGAAGAGGTAACCGAGGAGAAGGCGGCGACCGCTGATGAGTGACGAGTCCAGCAACAAGGTCGACGACCGCTCCGAGCACCTGGCGGCCGCCGAGGGAGCCCTGGTCCGCGTCGACGACGTGATCGCGGGTTACCTGCCCGGCGTCAACATCCTCAACGGCTGTGACCTCTACGCCAAGGAGGGGGAGCTGGTCGGCATCATCGGCCCGAACGGCGCCGGCAAGTCGACCCTGCTCAAGGCCCTGTTCGGTCTGGTCACCATCCGGTCCGGCGAGGTCACCCTGCGCGGCGAGAAGATCACCAACCTGAAGGCGAACAAGCTGGTCGCCAAGGGGATCGGCTTCGTCCCGCAGACCAACAACGTGTTCGGCACGCTCACCATCGAGGAGAACCTCGAGATGGGCGTCTTCCTGGCCCCGAAGCGCTTCAAGGAGCGCTTCGACTTCGTGGCGGGGCTCTTCCCCGCACTGGGCCAGCGCCGCAAGCAGCGGGCCGGCTCCCTCTCCGGCGGTGAGCGGCAGATGGTGGCGATGGGCCGGGCTCTGATGATGGAGCCGAGCGTGCTGCTGCTGGACGAGCCGTCGGCGGGTCTCTCCCCGGCCATGCAGGACGAGGTCTTCTTCCGCACCAAGCAGATCAACGAGACCGGCGTCACGGTCATCATGGTCGAGCAGAACGCCCGGCGCTGCCTGCAGATCTGCGACCGCGGCTACGTCCTCGACCAGGGCCGTAACGCCTACACGGCCAGCGGCCGCGACCTGATGCACGACCCGAAGGTGATCGAGCTGTACCTGGGTACGCTCGCCCGCGCCTGACCGCACGACCGCCCGCAGCCCCGGACCGCTTCCCGGTCCGGGGCTGCAACCTTTTCAGGTGTACGGACCACGCCCGCGGTCTCCTGGCGCGGCGGGCTCGCGACCTGGCCGCGGCCGCCTCACGCTCCCGGCTGGTGCTCTTGTCTCCCGGCCGGGAGACAAGAGCACCAGCCGGGAGCGGGCGTGTGTAGCGACGTGCGATGGGCGGACGTCCCGAGCCGGGCGGCCACGGCCGGCGGTGGCCGGGCGGCCACGGCCGGCGGTGGCCGGGCGGCTCCGGCCGCGGGCCGCCTCGGCGGGCGTCGCCACCGGGGCGGCCCGCGGTGGGACGAGGGCGCGGGCCCGTACCGGAAGGTGGCGTGTGTGGGGAGCCGGCGGGGGCCGCCGGCGTCGCAAAAGGGCGAGGGCCCGGCCGAATGGCCGGGCCCTCGCTGGATGGCTGGAGAATCAGCCGCCGATCTTGCCGGACTGGTAGCCCACGTTGGCGTAGGTGTTGTCGGCGCCGTACTGGTAGATGCCGATGGTGGCCTCGGACGGGTCACCGGCGTCGTTCCACTCGACCGGGCCGCTCACGCCGTCGTAGTCGATGTCCTTGCCGGCGTCGAGCAGGGCCTTGCAGTCCTTGAAGGTGGTGCACTTCTCGCCACCCTTGCTGACCGCGGCGAGCTGCTTCGAGTACTCGGCGGGGGCGTCGCTCTTGGCGGCGGTGGCGGCCAGAGCGGTCAGGATGGTCGCGTCGTAGGACTCCGCGGAGTACGAGTAGTCCTTCAGCGCCGGGTCGACCGTCTGCAGCTGCTTCTTGAAGTCGTCGGTCGCCTTGGCGCCCGGCAGCGTGCCCTTGGCGCCCTGGAAGGTGCCGGCCGGGAACTCCTTGCCGTAGTTCGACAGGTTGCCGTCGACGAAGTACCACTTCTTGGACTTCGCGGTCAGGCCCGCCTCGACCAGCTTGGGGACGATCTTCTTGGTCTCGTCGAAGCCGATCATGACGATCGCGGCCGGGTTGGCGGCCTTGATCTTGCCAACCTCGGCGGAGTAGTCGGCCGCCTTCGGGTCGTAGACCTCCTCGGCGACGACCTGGCCGCCGCCGGACTCGATCGCGGCGCGGGCCGACTTGGCCAGGCCGGTGCCGTACGCGTCCTGCAGGACCAGCAGGCCGACGGTGGCGTTGCCGTCGGCGACGACCAGGTCGCCGAGGACGCGGCCCTGCAGCTGGTCCGGCGGCGCGGTCCGGTAGTAGAGTCCCTTGTCGTTGTACGTCGTGAACTGGTCGGACGTGTTCGCCGGCGAGATCTGGACGACGCCCGCGCCGGTGATCTTGTCGATCACGGACAGGGAGACCGAGGACGAGGCGGCGCCGATGATGACGTCGGCCTTCTCGGCGAGCAGCTTGTTCACCGACTGGCTGGCGATGTCGGTGGAGGTGTCACCGGAGTCGGTGTCGCTCTGCACGACGTCCTTGCCGAGCACGCCGCCGGCCGCGTTGATGTCCTTGATGGCGAGCTTGACACCGGCGAACTCCGGCGGGCCGAGGAAGGCGAGGGAGCCGGTCTGCGGCAGCAGCGTGCCGACCTTGAGCACGCCGTCGCCGGCGGCCACGGTGGCGGCAGAGGAGGAACCGGTGGCCGGCTCGTCGCTGTCGTTAGAGCACGCGCCCAGTGCAAGGGAAGCGGCACCCAGCACGGCGACACCGCGCCATGCGAAGTTGCGGCGGATCATCAAGTCTCCTTTGTCCAGCTGCGGTGGGTACGGGGTGCCGCCCCACTGCCATGACGCTGATGGAGGCAACTTAATGAGCCGGAGACCGCTGCACTAGGTTCAAAGTGCGCCTGCAACAGGACAGTTGCGTAGTCGTAACCTTACCCATCGGTCAGCCCGATCCGGCCGACGCCGTCCGGCGGAAACCTCACAGTGCCGGGCGATGGGCTTCCCAATCCCGGCCCGACGGGGCAATATCCAGCCGGACCACCCCCGAACTTCACCAAGGAGTCACCATGTTCCGCAGCCACCCCGGCCGGGCGATCCTCGGTCTGGCCGCCGCGGCAGCGCTCACGCTGTCCGCGACCGCCTGCGGCTCGGAGTCCGAGGACACGTCCACCGGCTCCGCGTCGCTGCCCAGTGCCTCCGCGGACACCGGCCTGGCCGGCAAGGTGCCGGCCGACATCAAGGCCGCCGGCAAGCTGGTCGTCGGCACCGACTCGACGTACGCGCCGAACGAGTTCGTCGACACCGACGGCAAGAGCATCGTCGGCTTCGACGTGGACCTGTTCAACGCGGTCGGGCAGAAGCTGGGCCTGACCACCGAGTGGCGGGCCGGCAAGTTCGACAGCATCATCCCGGGTGTCAGCAGCGGGAAGTACACCGTCGGCGTCTCCTCCTTCACGATCAACCCGGACCGGCTCAAGGAGGTCGACATGGTCTCCTACTTCTCCGCGGGCACCCAGTGGGCCGCCAAGGCCGGCGCCACCCTGAACCCGGACGACGCCTGCGGCAAGAAGATCGCCGTGCAGACCGCCACCGTGCAGGCCGACGACATCAAGGCCCGCTCGAAGAAGTGCACCGACGCCGGCAAGCCGGCCATCACCGTCGACCAGTACCAGGCGCAGTCGGACGCCACCAACGCCGTGGTGACCGGCAAGGACGAGGCCATGCTGGCCGACTCCCCGATCGCGGCGTACGCGGTGAAGCAGACCGGCGGCCAGCTGGCGCTGCTCGGCGACATCTACGACTCGGCGCCGTACGGCTACGCGGTCGGCAAGAACCAGACCGAGTTCGCGAACGTCATCGCCGAGGCGGTCAAGGCCCTGATCGCCGACGGCACCTACAAGTCGATCCTCGACAAGTGGGGTGTCACGGCCGGCGGGATCGACTCGCCCGCGGTGAACCCGCAGGCCTGAGCGTCGACCTCGGATGACGCAACCGACACCGGCCGGGCGGCCGCGGCCTGAGGCGATCAAGGCCGTGCCCGTCCGGCACCCCGGCAGGTGGGTGGCGATAGCCGTTCTGGCGGTGCTCGTCGCCATGTTCCTGCACCTGATCCTCACGAACGCCGGTTTCCGCTGGTCGTTCATCTTCTCCTCGTACGCGCCGGGCAAGCGCGGCGTGATGTTCACCGAGCCGGTCCTGGAGGGCCTGCGCGGGACCCTGCTGCTCACCGTCTTCTCGATGCTGATCGGCGTGGGCCTGGGCATCGTGATCGCGATCATGCGGCTCTCGCCGAACAAGGTGCTGTCCACGGTCGCCTGGGCGTACACCTGGTTCTTCCGTGCCGCGCCGCGCCTGGTGCTCGCGGTGATCTTCGGCAACCTGAACATCCTGTGGACCCGGATCGGCTTCGGCCTGCCCTTCGACGAGCAGATCGGCAAGCTGTTCGGGATCGACAACTTCGACGGGCAGATCTTCAGCATCAAGTCGACGGACCTGCTCGCCGGGTTCGTGGCCGGCATGATCGCGCTGGGCCTGTCCGAGGCGGCCTACATGGCCGAGATCGTGCGGGCCGGCATCCAGTCGATCGACACCGGGCAGTCCGAGGCCGCGGTGGCCCTGGGCATGTCCCGCGGCCAGGTGCTGCGCCGGGTGGTGCTGCCGCAGGCGATGCGGGTGATCGTGCCGCCGACCGGCAACGAGGTGATCGCGATGGTCAAGGACACCTCGCTGGTGGCCTACGTGCCGGTCACCGGGGAGCTGTTCTTCCAGCTGCAGCAGGTCGAGGCGCGCACCTTCGTGGTCCTGCCCTGCCTGGTCGCCGCGCTGATCTGGTATCTGATCATCTGCAGCGTGCTGATGATCATCCAGTTCTTCGTGGAACGGCACTTCGGCAAGGGGTACGGCACGGCCGGCCGGGCCCGGCAGCGGCTGCGTGACATCCAGGTCGAGCAGGGCGGGCGGATCACATGACCGAGATGGTGCGGGCCGAGAACGTACACAAGTCGTTCGGTTCTCTGGAAGTTCTCAAGGGTGTCGATCTGACCGTTTCGCAGGGCGGGGTGAGCTGCGTGCTGGGCCCGTCCGGTTCCGGCAAGTCGACGTTCCTGCGCTGCATCAACCACCTGGAGGAGATCAACGCCGGCCGGATCCTGGTCGACGGCGAGCTGGTCGGGTACCGCGAGCGCGGCGGCAAGCTGCACGAGCTGAGCGAGCGGGACGTGGCCCGGCAGCGGCAGTCGATAGGCATGGTGTTCCAGCGGTTCAACCTGTTCCCGCACATGACCGTCCTGCACAACGTCATGGAGGCCCCGTGCCGGGTCAAGCGGGAGAACCGGGCCGAGGTGCGGGACCGCGCCCTGGGCCTGCTGGAGCGGGTCGGCCTGGCCGACAAGGTGGGCAGCTACCCGGGGCAGCTCTCCGGCGGCCAGCAGCAGCGGGTGGCGATCGCGCGGGCCCTCGCGATGCGGCCCAAGGTGATGCTCTTCGACGAGCCGACCAGCGCCCTCGACCCGGAGCTGGTCGGTGAGGTGCTCGAGGTGATGAAGGGCCTGGCCCGGGACGGGATGACGATGATCGTGGTGACCCACGAGATCGGCTTCGCCCGGGAGGTGGCCGACGAGGTGGTCTTCATGGACGGTGGCGTGGTCGTCGAGAAGGGCCCGCCGGGTGAGGTCATCGCGAATCCACGGCAGGAACGTACCAAGGCATTCCTGAGCAAGGTGCTGTAAAGCGGGCGGGGCGGTCGGCGTTCCTGTCGTACGCCGGGTCTAGAGTTCCTGGACGTGAGCGACGACGTGACGACCCCCCGCCTGCTGCTGTTGGACGGCCACTCGCTGGCCTACCGGGCATATTTCGCGCTGCCGGTGGAGAACTTCTCCACGGTCACCGGCCAGGCGACCAACGCGGTGTTCGGCTTCACCTCGATGCTCATCAACATGCTGCGCGACGAGAAGCCGACGCACATCGTGGTCTCCTTCGACCTCTCCCGGAAATCGTTCCGCACGGAGAAGTACGCGGAGTACAAAGCGGGCCGCTCGGAGACGCCGGCGCCGTTCCAGGGCCAGGTCAGCCTGATCAAGGAGGTCCTGGAGGCGCTGCGCATCCCGGTGGTGGAGAAGGAGAACTACGAGGCCGACGACGTCATCGCGACCCTCGCCACCCAGGCCCGCGCGGCCGGCATGGAGGTGCTCATCTCCTCCGGCGACCGGGACGCGTTCCAACTCGCCGGCGAGCACGTCACCATTCTCTACCCGGGGCGGGGCGTCTCCGACGTCCGCCGGATGACGCCCGCGGCGATCGAGGAGAAGTATTTCGTCCCGCCCGCGCGCTATCGGGACAAGGCCGCCCTGGTCGGCGAGAGCAGCGACAACCTGACCGGCGTGCCCGGCGTCGGCGACAAGACCGCCGCCAAGTGGATCAATGAGTACGGCGGGCTGGACGGCGTGATCGCCAACGCCGACAAGATCAAGGGCAAGGCCGGTGAGAGCCTGCGCGCCCACCTCGCCGAGGTGATGCGCAACTACGAGCTGAACGCGCTGGTCTGCGACCTGGAGCTGACGCTGCGTCCGGAGGACGCGCGCTGGCGCGGGTGGGACCGCGAGGCGGTGCACCAGCTCTTCGACGCGCTGGAGTTCCGGGTGCTGCGCGAGCGGCTCTACTCGTACCTGGAAGCGGTCGAGCCGGAGGCCGAGTCCGGCTTCGACCTGGAGGGCCGGATGCTGCGCGCCGGAGAGGTGGCCGGCTGGCTGGCCGAGCATGCCGCCGCGGCCCCGGTCGGCGTCGCCGTCACCGGCAGCTTCGGCCGCGGCACCGGCCAGGTCACCGGCGTCGCGGTGGCCACCGGCAGCGGCCCGGCCGCCTGGTTCGACCCGGCCGCGCTGGACGAGGCAGACGAGGGCGCGGTCGCCGGCTGGCTCGCCGACCCGGCCCGGCCCAAGGTCATCCACGACGCCAAGCCGGCCCTGCTCGCCTTCCGGGCCCACGGCTGGCAACTGGCGGGCGTGACCGTCGACACCGCCCTGGCGGCCTACCTGGCCAAGCCCGACCAACGGGCGTACGACCTGACCGACCTGGCGCTGCGCTACCTCAAGCGCGAGCTCAAGGTCGACGCCCCGGCCGCCGACAACGGCCAGCTCGCCCTCTCCTTCGACGGCGACGGCACGGACTCCGCGGCGGAGGAAGGCGTGATGCTGCGCGCCCGGGCCACCCTCGACCTGGCCGACGTGCTGACCGCCGAGCTGTCCCGCGACGGTGGCGAGTCGCAGCGCCTGCTCGCCGAGGTGGAGCAGCCGCTCTCGGTGGTGCTCGCCGAGATGGAGAGCAAGGGCATCGCCGCCGACACGGAATACCTCTCCGAGCTGGAGGCGCACTTCGCCGCCGAGGTGAAGGCGGCCCAGCAGGCGGCCCACGCGGTGCACGGCCGGGAGTTCAACCTGGGCTCGCCCAAGCAGCTGCAGGAAATCCTCTTCGTCGAGCGCGGCCTGCCCAAGACCAAGAAGATCAAGTCGGGGTACACGACGGACGCGGACGCGCTGCAGGACCTGTTCATCAAGACCGAGGACCCGCTGCTGGCCCACCTGTTGCGCTACCGCGACATGGCCAAGCTGAAATCGACGGTCGACGGGCTGCTCAAGTCGGTCTCCGACGACGGGCGTATCCACACCACGTTCAACCAGACCGTGGCCGCCACCGGCCGGCTCTCCTCCACCGACCCGAACCTGCAGAACATCCCGATCCGAACCGAGGAGGGCCGCCGGATCCGCCGCGCCTTCATCGTGGGCAGCGGCTTCGAGGAGCTGATGACGGCCGACTACAGCCAGATCGAGATGCGCATCATGGCGGACCTGTCCGCCGACGAGGCGCTGATCGCGGCGTTCAACTCCGGCGCCGACTTCCACGCCGCCACCGCGTCCTCGGTCTTCCACGTCGAGCTCGGCGAGGTCACCGCCGACCAGCGCCGCAAGATCAAGGCGATGAACTACGGCCTGGCGTACGGGTTGAGCGCCTACGGCCTGTCCAACCAGCTGACGATCTCCACCGACGAGGCGAAAGCGCTCATGGAGGAGTACTTCCAGCGGTTCGGCGGCGTGCGGGAGTATCTGCAGTCGGTGGTCGCCCAGGCGGTCAAGGACGGGTACACCGCGACCATCCTCGGCCGCCGCCGGTACCTGCCCGACCTGAGCAGCGACAACCGGCAGCGGCGCGAGATGGCCCAGCGGATGGCGCTGAACGCGCCGATCCAGGGCTCCGCGGCGGACATCATCAAGATCGCGATGCTGCGGGTGGACGAGGCGCTCCGGTCCTCCGGTCTCGCCTCCCGGATGCTCCTGCAGGTGCACGACGAGCTGGTGTTCGAGGTGGCGCCGGGGGAGCGGGAGGCGCTGGAGGAGCTGGTCCGGCGCGAGATGGGCGGCGCCTACCAGCTCGCCGTCCCGCTGGACGTGTCGGTCGGCACCGGCCGGGACTGGAACGGCGCGGATCACTGAGGGCGCCGTCCGGCCGCAGCTTCGCCAGGCCGCCCCGGCCTCTCTCTCCCGGGGGCCCGGAGCTTTTCGGGCGACCCGGGCCTCGCTGTGGGGCCTGGAGCTTTTCGGGCGACCCGGGCCTCTCGGCAGGGCCCGGAGCTTTTCCGGCGACCCGGGCCTCTCCGCGGCGGCCGGAGCTTTTCGGGCACCCCGGGGCGAACCTGCTTTGCCCGGATCTGCCACTCTGGACCGATGTCGAGCCGATCGATGTCGATGGAGCAGACCCCGCGCGTGACTCTGACAGCCGTCCCTCCAGCGTCGTCGGAGGGCGGCACCGGACTCGGCGTGGCCCCGCTGGAGGCCTCCAGCGCCACCACGTTCGCCACGATGTTCAAGGCGCTGGGCGATCCGGTCCGGCTCCGGCTGCTCTCGATGATCGCTTCGGCGCCCGGCGGTGAGATCTGCGTCTGCGATCTGAGCAGCGCGTTCCACCTGACCGGGCCGACCATCTCCCATCACCTGCGGATCCTGCGCGAGGCCGGCCTGGTGGACAGCGACCGCCGCGGCACCTGGGTCTACTACCGGGCCGTCCCGGCCACGCTGATCCTGCTCGCCGGGCTGCTGCACACGGCGTAGGTCCGCCGCTCACGGCCCCGGTCCGATCTCGCCACATCGGTTCCGGGCCACGCCGGTTCCGGGCCACGCCGGTTCCGGGCCACGCCGGTTCCGGGCCACGCCGTGGTGCCGCCCGTGCCACGCCGCGGGTCTCGGGCCACGGCGGGCAGCCCTGGAGCCACGGCGGGCAGCCCTGGAGCCACGGCGCAGGCCATGGGCACGGCACAACTCCTGCGCCGCGGCGCGGCCTCGCCTGGCCCGCGGGACAGAGCCGCTAGTCCTTGATCGGGTCGTGACTGTCGAGCCACTTCCGCAGGTCGGCGGGGCTCATGTCGACCGTCTCGCGGAACTCGGCGTACACGTCAGTCACGCTTCAGCGCTCCCGGCTTGTGCACCGCGTCCCGGCCGCTCTTGTCGCTGCGCACCCGGTACTGCGGCTCCTCCGGGGACGCGGCCACGGTCCGGCCGGCCGCCTCGGTCCGCTCGGTGACCTTCTGCTCGACGGTGCCGTGGACGTTCTCGCCGTGACTCTTCCAGGTGACTTTGTCACCCTTCTTCACGTCCTTCTCCGCCATTGCCGGCGGTTACCCCCGCGGTCCGCGGCGAAACCGCTCTCAGGCCGGCAGGTCGCAGACGAAGATGGCGGTGCCCGGGAACAGGCGGCCGCGCAGCGGACTCCACTGGCCCCAGGTCTGCTCGTGCCCCTCCGGCCACTCCGGCTCGACCAGGTCGCGCACCACGAAACCGGCAGCCACGAGCTCGCGGATCCGGTCCCCGAGGGTGCGGTGCTGCTCCAGGTAGGTGAGCCGGCCCCGCTCGTCGCGTTCCACGTACGGCGAGCGGTTGAAGTACGAGTTCCGGGCGACCAGGCCGCTCTCGTCCGGCTCGTCCCAGAAGATCCACCGCATCGGGTGCGTGACGGAGAACACCCAACTGCCGCCCGGTCGCAGGACGCGGGCCACCTCCCGCATCGCGGCGGCCGAGTCGGCGACGAACGGGATGGCGCCGAACGCCGTACAGACGATGTCGAAGGACGCGTCGCGGAAGGGCAGCGCCAGCGCGTCCGACTGGACCAGCGGCACCCGCACGCCGCTGCGGACCGCCGCCTCGGCGGCGTGCCGCAGCATCCCGGCCGAGAGGTCCATGGCCACCACCCGGGCGCCCTGTTGGCGCAGCCACCGGGCTCCGGCCGCGGCGCCGGCGCCGAGTTCCAGGATCATTTTCCCCGGTACGTCGCCGAGCAGTCGCGCGTCGGCCTCCCGCAACCGCTCGGGGCACCAGACGAAGTCCACGTCGCCGAGGAACTGGCCGTGCTCGTCCTGATAGTCATCGGCGTCGAGGTCCCACCACGAGCGGTTGGCGCGGCGCGTCTCGTCCTCGGTCACCCGGCGCGGCGCGGGCTTCGGGCGCGGGGACGTCTCGATCGTGGGGATCTCGGTCACCCGACCACGGTACGACAGGCGCGTCGGGCGCCCAGAATCACCCCAAATCGGGCATGCTGACGGGTTCCGCGCCAACAATGTGCCGCGGTCCTCAGGAGGGCTTGCAACCTGTGGTAATGCGCACGGTAAGCTAGTCGATGCGCTCGCGGAACGTGTGCCTCGGCAGGGAGCAGGTTCCGTGGTCGCCGGTCTCGGCATGATCGACTGGTAATGATCTGACTGCTCCTGGGTTGGTCGTCTCGTTCGTTCGTGCCGCTGCCGGCGGCAGTTCCGCCGAGCGCGGGAGACACCACGAATCCATCCGTTCGGAGCAACTGTCCACATGACGAGCAGCATCGAGGCCACCTCGAGCGCCAACAAGGTCACCGTCGACGACCTCGGCTCTGAGGAAGCTTTCCTCGCGGCCATCGACGAGACCATCAAGTACTTCAACGACGGCGACATTGTCGAAGGCACCGTCGTCAAGGTCGATCGGGACGAGGTCCTGCTCGACATCGGCTACAAGACCGAGGGCGTCATCCCCTCGCGTGAGTTGTCGATCAAGCATGACGTGGACCCCGCGGAAGTGGTGTCGGTCGGTGACCACATCGAAGCCCTCGTCCTCACCAAGGAGGACAAGGAAGGCCGTCTGATCCTCTCGAAGAAGCGCGCTCAGTACGAGCGGGCCTGGGGCACCATCGAGAAGATCAAGGAGGACGACGGCGTCGTCCGCGGCTCGGTCATCGAGGTCGTCAAGGGTGGTCTCATCCTGGACATCGGCCTCCGTGGCTTCCTGCCGGCCTCCCTGGTCGAGATGCGTCGCGTCCGCGACCTCCAGCCGTACGTCGGCCGCGAGCTCGAGGCGAAGATCATCGAGCTGGACAAGAACCGCAACAACGTGGTCCTGTCCCGCCGCGCCTGGCTCGAGCAGACGCAGTCCGAGGTTCGCACCGAGTTCCTCAACAAGCTGCAGAAGGGCCAGGTCCGCAAGGGCGTCGTGTCCTCCATCGTCAACTTCGGCGCCTTCGTGGACCTGGGTGGCGTGGACGGCCTCGTGCACGTCTCCGAGCTCTCCTGGAAGCACATCGACCACCCCTCCGAGGTCGTCGAGGTCGGCCAGGAGGTCGAGGTCGAGGTGCTGGACGTCGACCTGGACCGCGAGCGCGTCTCGCTGTCGCTGAAGGCGACGCAGGAGGACCCGTGGCGTCAGTTCGCCCGGACCCACGCGATCAACCAGATCGTCCCGGGTAAGGTCACCAAGCTGGTTCCGTTCGGCGCCTTCGTCCGCGTGGACGACGGCATCGAGGGCCTGGTGCACATCTCCGAGCTGGCCGAGCGGCACGTCGAGCTGCCCGAGCAGGTCGTCCAGGTGGGCTCCGACGTCCTGGTCAAGGTCATCGACATCGACCTGGAGCGTCGCCGGATCTCGCTGTCGCTCAAGCAGGCCAACGAGGGCTTCGTCGAGGGCGAGGAGCACTTCGACCCGACCCTCTACGGCATGGCCGCGACGTACGACGCCGAGGGCAACTACATCTACCCGGAGGGCTTCGACCCCGAGACGGGCGAGTGGCTCGAGGGCTTCGAGAAGCAGCGCGAGACGTGGGAGAAGCAGTACGCCGACGCCCGCGAGCGCTGGGAGGCCCACACCAAGCAGGTGCAGGCGTCCCGCGACGCCGACGCCGAGGCCGCGCTCAACCCGGCTCCGGCCGGCGGCGTGACCACGTCGTCCTCCACCTCGAGCTCGTCGGCCCCGGCGCGTGCCGCCGAGGAGCCCGCGGGCACCCTGGCCACGGACGAGGCTCTCGCCGCCCTGCGCGAGAAGCTGGCCGGCGGCAAGAGCTGACCGACCCGGTTGCTCCGGTAAGAAACTGAGAAAGACCGTCCCGGCTCCCGCCGGGGCGGTCTTTCCGCATGTGGGGTCCGCCGGGTCGCGTCCGTGGACGGCGGGCCCCTCGCCACGCCGCCACGTCGCGTGGTGCGGTTGGCCCAGTCGTGACCCCGGACGGGCTGGCTCGCCGGGTCCTGACTTCGGATGGTGGGGTTTCGCCGGGTGTGATCCCGGCTCGGCGCGACGGGCCCGGGGCGGGCCGGGATACTGAACCCATGCTGATGGTCGGTCTCACGGGTGGCATCGGCGCCGGCAAGAGCGCCGTCTCGGCACGGCTCGCCGAGCGCGGTGCGGTGATCGTCGACGCCGACAGACTGGCTCGCGAGGTGGTCGAGCCGGGCACCGACGGGCTCGCCGAGATCGCGGCCACGTTCGGGTCCGGTGTGCTCACTCCGGAGGGGACGCTGGACCGGCCGGCGCTGGGGGCGAAGGTCTTCGGCGACGAGGAGGCCCGCCGCAGGCTGGAGCGGATCATCCACCCCCGGGTCCGGGCACGCACCGCGGAGCTGGCCGCTGCCGCGCCACGGGACGCGATCGTGGTCAACGACGTGCCGCTGCTGGTGGAGACGGGGCTGGCTCCGTCGTACCACCTCGTGATAGTCGTCACCGCCAAGCGTGAGCTGCGCATCGCGCGTCTCGTCCGCGACCGCGGCATGTCGGCGGCGGAGGCCGCCGCCCGGATCGGCGCGCAGGCCGACGACGCCACCCGGCAGGCCGCGGCCGACGTGCTCCTTCCCAATGAGGACGACCTGGCGGCACTGCACGCCCGGGTCGACGCGCTGTGGCGCGACCGGCTGGTGGGCTTCGAGCAGAATGTGCGCCTGCGCAGGGCCGCCCGCAAGTCGCCGGAGCCGCGCGTGGTTCCGCCCGATCCGGCCTGGTCGCCGTCCGCCGATCGGCTGCTGGCCCGGATCCGGCATCACCTCGGCCCGGTCGACGTGCACCACATCGGATCGACGGCGGTGCCCGGCCTGCCGGCCAAGGACATCATCGACCTGATGCTCTCGGTCCGGACCCTGCCGGAGGCCGACGCGCTCGCCGAGCGTCTCGGCGCGGCGGGGTTCCCGCGCCGATCCGGCGAGTGGGCCGACAACGCGCGTGGGCTGCCGGGGGAGACCTGGCCCAAGCGGATGCACGGCTCGGCGGACCCGGGGCGGCCGGTGATCCTGCACGTTCGGGTGGCCGGGTCGCCGGGCTGGCGGTTCGCCCTGCTGATGCGGGACCACCTGCGGGCGGTGCCGGCCGCGCGGGACGCCTACGCGGCGGCGAAGGCCGAGCTGGCGCTGCGGTTCGCCGACCGGGCCGGGTATGCGGAGGCCAAGCAGCCGTGGTTCGACGAGGAGGCGCGGGCGGCGGACGACTGGGCGCTCGCCACCGGATGGCAGCCGCCGAGCCTCTGACCAGCCGCCTCTCCGGCCTGTTGTCTCCGTGCTCTTCTGGGCCGGCCTTCCGTCGGCCCGCGGGCCCCCGGGACGGCGATCTTGTAGCCCCGCGGTCCCAGCCTGCCCTGCTCTCTCGCCGCCGGCCTGGTTTCCGCACCCGGCGCTGCTCCTCGGGGCGCCGTGCCTGGAACGGCGCTCGCGGCGGCCGGCCGGCGTCCCGCGCGGCCCCCGCGGGTGCGCTCGCCAGGTGTCGGGGCGCATCGACCACGGTGCGGCGCGGCTGGATCGTTGGCTGATCCGGACCGCGCGCGTCGGCCGCCGCGAGCGGCCTACCCCGCCAGGGTAGGTGGCGCCGGAAAGACCCGACAACGGGCGCGGGAGGGCGGAATGTGCACCATCGGCACGGCCGGGGCGACAAGGGCCCCCGGCGTCCGCCGGGCGGTGCCGGAACTTGTCACACCCCCGACGTACGGTGGTGGGCATGGCGCTCGACATCCCACGACTCGACGGCCGGTTCGAGGTCGTCAGCGACTACCAGCCGGCCGGTGACCAGCCCGCGGCGATCGACGAGCTGGAGCGGCGGGTCCGCTCCGGCGACCGGCACACCGTGCTGCTCGGCGCCACCGGCACCGGCAAGAGCGCGACCACCGCCTGGCTGATCGAACGGTTGCAGCGCCCCGCGCTGGTGCTCGCGCCGAACAAGACACTCTGCGCCCAGCTCGCCAAGGAGTTCCGGGAGCTGCTGCCGAACAACGCCGTCGAGTACTTCGTCAGTTACTACGACTACTACCAGCCCGAGGCGTACATCGCCCAGACCGACACCTACATCGAGAAGGACTCCTCGGTCAACGAGGAGGTCGAGCGGCTGCGGCACTCCGCGACGATGTCGCTGCTCACCCGGCGCGACACGGTGGTGGTGGCCACGGTGAGCGCGATCTACGGCCTGGGCACCCCCCAGGAGTACATCGAGCGCGCCGTCCAGGTGAAGGCGGGCGCCGAGATCGACCGGGACAAGCTGCTGCGCCGCCTGGTCGACATCCAGTACACGCGCAACGACGTCGCCTTCCAGCGCGGCACGTTCCGGGTCCGGGGCGACACGCTGGAGATCATCCCGGCGTACGAGGAGCTTGCGGTCCGCATCGAGCTCTTCGGCGACGAGGTGGAGAAGCTCTACTATCTGCACCCGCTCACCGGCGAGGTGGTCCGCGAGGTCGACGAGCTGATCATCTTCCCGGCGACGCACTACGTGGCCGGCCCGGAGCGGATGGAGCGGGCGATCCGCGACATCGAGGCGGAGCTGGCCGACCGGCTGGCCGAGCTGGAACGGCAGGGCAAGCTGCTGGAGGCGCAGCGGCTGCGAATGCGCACGACCTACGACATCGAGATGATGCGCCAGGTCGGCTTCTGCAACGGCATCGAGAACTACTCGATGCACATGGACGGCCGGCGGCCCGGCGAGCCGGCGTACACGCTGCTCGACTACTTCCCGGACGACTTCGTCACGGTCATCGACGAGTCGCACGTCACCATCCCGCAGATCGGCGGGATGTACGAGGGTGACGCCTCGCGGAAACGGATCCTGATCGAGCACGGCTTCCGGCTGCCCAGCGCCGCCGACAACCGGCCGCTGCGGTGGGACGAGTTCCTGGAGCGGGTCGGCCAGATGGTCTTCCTCTCCGCCACCCCGGGCAACTGGGAGATGGAGCAGGCGCAGGGCGAGTTCGTCGAGCAGGTGATCCGGCCGACCGGCCTGGTCGACCCGCAGGTCGTGGTCAAGCCGACCAAGGGTCAGATCGACGACCTGATGCACGAGATCCAGCTGCGCACCGAGAAGGACGAGCGGGTCCTGGTCACCACGCTCACCAAGAAGATGGCCGAGGACCTCACCGACTATCTCCTGGAGAACGGAATCCGGGTCCGCTATCTGCACTCCGAGGTGGACACGCTGCGCCGGGTCGAGTTGCTCAAGGAGCTGCGCAAGGGCGACTACGACGTGCTCGTCGGCATCAACCTGCTGCGCGAGGGCCTCGACCTGCCCGAGGTGTCGCTGGTGGCGATCCTCGACGCGGACAAGGAGGGCTTCCTGCGCAGCGGGCGGTCGCTGATCCAGACCATCGGGCGCGCCGCGCGAAACGTGTCCGGCGAGGTCCACATGTACGCCGACAAGATCACCCCGTCGATGCGGGACGCGATCGAGGAGACCGACCGCCGCCGCGCCAAGCAGATAGCGCACAACGAGGCGAACGGGATCGTGCCGCAGGCGCTGCGCAAGAAGATCCACGACATTCTCGACGACATCTACCGCGAGGCCGAGGACACCGACTCGGTGGTCGTGGGCGGCGCCGGCCGGCAGATGTCGCGGGGCAAGGCGCCGGTGCCGGAGACCCGGTCCAAGGCGCGCGGCGCGGGGTCCGGCCCGGCTCGCGAGGGGATGGCCCGGACCGAGTTGGCGCAGCTCATCCAGGATCTGAACGAGCAGATGCTGGGAGCGGCGCGGGAGCTGCAGTTCGAGCTGGCGGCGCGGATCCGGGACGAGATCGGGGAGCTGAAGAAGGAGCTGCGGGGGATGGACGCCGCCGGGGTGCGGTAGAGCCGCGTGGTGCGGGCCCGGGAGGACAAGTGGGGGCGTCTCTGAATCCAGCGCGGCCGGCAAACCCCTGAGCCGGCACTTCGGATGAGTCTCTTCCCGGACCCGCCGCAACCACCATAGACCACTCAGGCGGTCGATGGCCGCACTACGCGTGCGTCGTCACGCGGCGGAGCCCGGAGAAGGCTCGCGGTGCCCGGGACGGTCTCGCGGTGCCCGGGACGGTCTCGCCAGGCCCCGGGCGGCCTCGCGAGACCGTGGGACGTCTCGCCAGGCCTGGGAGAGCCCGGGCGCAGCTCGGCTCCGCCGGGTGTGCGGCTCTGGCTTTTCGGCCGCCCGGCCAGGCCAGCGACGGGCTGCCCGCTGGCCTGGCGGGCAGCTTGTGGCTGGCGCGACTGTGTGT
>NZ_BOMW01000030.1 GCF_016862395.1 Actinoplanes siamensis
CCTGGTCGGTCCGCGTGGGGCGCGGCTGGGCTCGGCCGGGCGGTGTGGGTCCGGTCGGCCCGCGCGGGCGCGCGCCTCGGCTCAGCCGGCGAAGAAGTCGTGGTCCGGGTCGGGGCGGCCGGCCATGGCCGGGAGGTCGGCGAAGTGTTCGGTGAGCGGCGGCTGGGCGAGCGTCGCGGCGATCGAGGCGCGCCACTGGGCGTTTCGCTCGGTGCGGCGGAAATTGAGGTCGTGCGCCTCGGTGGAGTCCCACTCGACCAGCAGCATGAACCGGGTGCTCAACTCGATGCCACGCTTCAGGCGCAGGCCACGGCAGCCCTCCGCACCCGCGATCAGCGGGCGGGCGAGCTGGTAGGCGGCGACGAAATCGTCCTCCCGGCCGGGTAGGACGTCGATAAGCGTAACTTCGAGGATCATGCCCGCAAGCGTCCCATACGCACCAGATGGCCAGCTTACTAGGTTCGAACAGGCGGCCCGGCCAGGCCGGACGGGCCATCGCCCGAGCTCGCCGGGGCCATCCCGGACCGCGCCATCCCGGACCGCGCCATCCCGGACCGCGCCATCCCGGACCGCGCCATCCCGGACCGCGCCATCCCGGACCGCGCC
>NZ_BOMW01000031.1 GCF_016862395.1 Actinoplanes siamensis
GCCATCCCGGACCGCGCCATCCCGGACCGCGCCATCCCGGACCGCGCCATCCCGGACCGCGCCATCCCGGACCGCGCCATCCCGGACCGCGCCGCCCCGCGTCGACGTCGGCGGCCGTACGGGTCGCGGTTCGAGATCAACGCCCGCGCCGGCCCGGTCACCTGAGCCTGCCCGGGGTGGTCCGTCGGAGCACGGGTGGATCTTGGAAGGGTGCGAGCCGGGTGGCTCCGAGTTTACGTACCGGTAATGCCCGCCTGGGTGGTTTGGCGAGCGAGTCCTGCCACTCTTCGCCCGCCCGGTGTGCCGAAGGGGGCGCGGATGCGCAACAATGGCTGCGTGGGAGGGGAGTATTCCCCCGCTCCGGTCTCGTCAACACGGAACGCGCGCTGGATGACCAGCGGGTGAACCCGGGGCCGGGGGTCGCGCGAGGATCGCGGCGGAAGAGACCTCCGACAGTCGCACGTCGCTGTTCTTTCTCGCAATCTTGAGGAAGTGCAGCGACGACACGTGTCTGCCGGAGGTTAGTCTTGAACGTTTCAGCCTGGGTGTGGCTTGCCACTTTGGTGGCGCTGGTCGCCGTGCTCGCCGTGGATCTGCTGATCATCGGCCGGCGACCGCACGAGCCCACCATGAAAGAGGCCAGCGGCTGGGTCGCCTTCTACGTGACGCTCGCGCTGGTCTTCGGAGCCGGGGTGTGGGCCCTCGCCGGCGGGCGGTACGCCGGCGAGTTCTACACCGGCTGGCTCACCGAATACTCGCTGAGCGTCGACAACCTGTTCGTCTTCGTGATCATTATGGGCCGGTTCGCGGTGCCGCGCCGCTATCAGCAGAAGGTGTTGCTGATCGGCATCGTGCTCGCCCTGGTCATGCGGGGCGCGTTCATCGCCGCGGGTGCGGCTCTGATCTCGCAGTTCTCCTGGGTGTTCTACATCTTCGGCGCGTTCCTGGTGTACACCGCCGTGACGCTGGTCAAGGGTGGCGAGAACGACGCGGAGGACTTCAAGGAGAACGTGCTGATCCGCTGGGCCAAGCGGGCGCTGCCGCTGTCCTCGTCCTTCGGCGACGGCCAGTTCCGGGTGGTGACCGCGGCCGGCAAGCGGCTCTTCACCCCGATGCTGATCGTGATGATCGCGATCGGCACCACCGATCTGATCTTCGCGCTCGACTCGATTCCGGCGATCTTCGGCATCACCAAGGAGCCGTACCTGGTCTTCACCGCGAACGTGTTCGCGCTGATGGGCCTGCGCCAACTGTTCTTCCTGCTCGGCGGCCTGCTGGAGCGCCTGGTCTACCTGAACGTCGGCCTCGCCGTGGTGCTCGCCTTCATCGGCGTCAAGCTGTTCCTGGAGGCCCTGCACACCAACAGCCTGCCGTTCATCAACGGTGGTCACGGCCTGCACTGGGCCCCGGAGATCCCGATCTGGCTGTCGCTGCTGGTCATCCTCGGCACGCTCGGCGTCGCCACGGCCGCCAGCCTGGCCAAGTCGGCCCGGGACCGGAAAAGGGAACTAGCCGGCGCGCAACGCTGAGATCAAAACCGGATGACGGGGTACGGCCTGAGCACCGTCCCGCCACACGCCTGAAGAGCCGGGCCCGGGTGACTTCCGTCGCCCGGGCCCGGCCCCGTTCCGGGCGCAGAGCCGTTCGGCCGGGCGGGACCGTTCGCGCCGGCCCACCCGGGGTCGTGTGGGCCGGCGCGAGTCATCGGTGACCGGCTCGGGAACGTGGCACGGTCGGAGTTGCCGGTGATCGCCGTACCCCCGCAAGCGGAAACGCCCCCGCCGGAAGGGCGGGGGCGTTTCAGCGGCCTTGCGCCGTCGGTTACTGGTGCTTGCGCCGGGCAGCGGCCCGGCCCCGGGCGTTCTGGTCGAGAACGACCTTGCGGATGCGCACCGCGGCCGGCGTGACCTCGACGCACTCGTCCTCGCGGCAGAACTCGAGGGCCTGCTCCAGCGACAGCTTGCGCGGCGGGATCAGCTTCTCCGTCTCGTCCGCGGTCGACGAGCGCATGTTGGTGAGCTTCTTCTCCTTGGTGATGTTGACGTCCATGTCGTCGGAGCGGGAGTTCTCGCCGACGATCATGCCCTCGTACACCTCGGTGGTGGGCTCGACGAAGAGCTGGCCGCGCTCCTGCAGGTTGGTCATCGCGAACGCGGTGACCACGCCGGCCCGGTCGGCCACCAGCGAGCCGTTCTGCCGGGTGCGCAGCTCGCCGAACCACGGCTCGTGCGCCTCGTAGAGGTGGTGCATGATGCCGGTGCCGCGGGTCTCGGTGAGGAACTCGGTGCGGAAGCCGATCAGGCCGCGCGCCGGGACCAGCCACTCCATCCGCAGCCAGCCGGTGCCGTGGTTGGTCAACTGCTCCATCCGGCCCTTGCGGGTGGCCAGCAGCTGGGTGATCGCGCCCATGTACTCCTCGGGGGCGTCGATGGTGAGGCGCTCGACCGGCTCGTGCACCTTGCCGTCGACGACCTTGGTGACCACCTGCGGCTTGCCGACGGTCAGCTCGTACGACTCCCGGCGCATCTGCTCGACCAGGATCGCCAGGGCCAGCTCGCCGCGGCCCTGGACCTCCCAGGCGTCCGGGCGCTCGGTCGGCAGGACGCGCAGCGAGACGTTGCCGATCAGCTCCTTGTCCAGGCGGTCCTTGACCATGCGCGCGGTGACCTTGGCGCCCTTGACCTTGCCGACCAGCGGGGAGGTGTTGGTGCCGATGACCATCGAGATGGCCGGCTCGTCGACCTTGATCAGCGGCAGCGGGATCGGGGTCTCCGCGTCCGCCAGGGTCTCGCCGATCATGATCTCCGGGATGCCGGCGACGGCCATGATGTCGCCGGGACCGGCGCTCTCGGCCGGCTTGCGCTCCAGGCCCTCGGTGATCAGCAGCTCGGAGATGCGCACGTTGGAGACCGTGCCGTCGGTCTTGCACCAGGCGACGGTCTGGCCCTTGCGGATGGTGCCCTCGTGCACCCGGCAGAGCGCGAGCCGGCCGAGGAACGGCGAGGCGTCCAGGTTGACCACGTGCGCCTGCAGCGGCGCGTTCTCGGTGTAGGTCGGCGCCGGGATGGTGTTCAGGATCGTGGAGAACAGCGGCTCCAGGTCGGCGCTGTCGGTGGGGACGGTGCCGTCGGCCGGCTGGTTCAGCGAGGCGATGCCGTCGCGGGCGCAGGCGTAGATGATCGGGAACTCGATCTGGTCCTCGTCGGCGTCCAGGTCGAAGAAGAGCGCGTACGTGTCGTCCACGACCTCCTTGATCCGGGCGTCCGGCCGGTCCACCTTGTTGATCACCAGGATGATCGGCAGCTTGGCCTGCAGCGCCTTGCGGAGCACGAAGCGGGTCTGCGGCAGCGGGCCCTCGGACGCGTCCACCAGCAGCACCACGCCGTCGACCATGGTCAGGCCGCGCTCCACCTCACCACCGAAGTCGGCGTGGCCGGGGGTGTCGATGATGTTGATGGTGACGGCGTCGCCCTCGGCCGGCTGGTAGCTGATCGCGGTGTTCTTGGCGAGAATGGTGATGCCCTTTTCCCGCTCCAGGTCCATGGAGTCCATGGCGCGCTCGGCCATCTCTCCACGCGCGTGGGACTGACCACCCTGTCGGAGCATGGCGTCGACCAGGGTGGTTTTGCCATGGTCGACGTGAGCGATGATGGCGACATTACGGAGGTCGGTGCGGGTCTGCATACGGCCATTGTCCCCGGTTCAGGTTGCCGTTCATGACACGGGGTCACGTCCAGAGCTGTGGGATCTTTTGGGCGGTTTACCGGTCAGCGAAATCCGAGCGCCTGTTGTTAACGTTCCTTCGGGATATCCGCACGGGGAAAGGGTTCGTCGATGAAGGTGCGGTTGCTGGCCGCCGCGGCGGTGCTGACGGTGACCGCCGGGTGCGGTCTGCTCGGTGGTGGTGAGCGGGAAACGTACGGCTCGGCGCCGGTCACGGTGGAGTCGGCGACCGCGTCGGCCGAGGAGTCGCCGACCGAGGACCCCGTTCCGGCCGTCGAGGAGACGACGCCGGCCCCGTCACCGTCGAAGACGTCGACGAAGCCGACGAGGAAGCCGACGGCCGAGGCCACGCCGACCGAGGACCCGAACAACTTCGAGATCTCGGCGTGCTCCACGAAGAAGGGTGCCGCGGTCGCCAAGACCAAGGTGAAGGCGGCGCTCAGGACCGCGGCCGGCAAGATCTACTGGACCCACGAGGCGCCGTCGCTGAAGTTGAACTACCCGCTGGTCAAGGCCATCGCGTGGCACGAGAGCGGCTGGCAGACCAACGTCTTCAACTGTGACGGCGGGCAGGGCCTGATGCAACTCATGCCGGACACCGTGGACATGATCAACGGCCGGTTCGGGCTGAGTTACGACGTTTCGCAGTACCAGCAGAACGCGAATGCCGGGGCCAACTACCTGGCCTGGCTGACCCGCTACATGTCACAGAAGGCGTTCGGCCAGGACAAGAACTTCGACCTCAGCCCGGGCAGGTGCAAGACGCACAGCTCGTGGTGCCTGCTCAACCTGGTGATCTCGGCGTACCAGTTCGGCCCGGGCGACGTGCTGGCGAACGCCAGGACCAAGAAACTGCCGAACCCGGCGTACGTGGACTCGGTGCGCTCGCTGATGGTGTCCTGCTTCTGCGACAAGTACTGATCCGGGGCGGTCCCGAGTCGTCCGGGACCGCGAGCTACACTGGTCGGCGGACCCGAGACCCCGCTTACCAGCCGTTTTGACCCTCTCGTCATAGCGGTAGTAAGGTCTCGGGGTTGTCGTGTGTCGTTGATGCTGGCGAGCTGCGTTTGTCTCGGCCCGCAGCTCACCCTAAGGAGCCTTACCCAATGCCTCCCAAGAAGAAGACCCATGAGGTAACCCTCGCGCTTGAGGCGGGTAACGCCGCGATGGTCGACCTCGGTAAGATGCTCGGCCCGACCGGTGCCAACATGCGTGCCGTCAAGGTCGAGTACGACGAGGCCACCGCGAAGAACCGGGGCGAGATCATCCCGGTCATCGTGTCGGTCTACGAGGACCGCAGCCACACGCTGGCCTACAAGACGCCGCCGACCAGCTTCCTCATCCGGAAGACCCTGGGCATCCAGTCCGGCGCGTCGAACCCGCTGACCCAGAACGTCGGCACCCTCAGCGCCACCCAGGTCAAGGAGATCGCCGAGCGCAAGCTCCCCGACCTCAACGCGAACGACCTGGACGCCGCCATCAAGATCGTGGCCGGCACCGCGCGTTCGATGGGCGTCAAGGTCGCTTCCTGACCCGAGCGCTTCTCGAGAACGGCCCCGAGCTCCGGCTCGGGGCCGTTCCCGTTTCCCGCCGGTTCGGTGGAACCCAGCGCCGCGGAGACTCCCGTACGGGGTGGTTTCGTGGCGCTGCTCCGTTCCGGGCGGCCGCTCGGTGGCGCGTCGCGGGGTGCCCGGCCTGCGGGTGGGGTCAGCGGGCCTTCGGGGTGACCACCTCGTCGAGCAGGCCGTAGTCAAGGGCCTCGGCGGCGGAGAGGGCGCGCCCGGCGGACAGGTCGTCCTCCACCCGGCTGCGGGGCTTGCCGGTGACCTCGGCGAGCCGGACCACCACCTCTTCCAGCTCCCGCAGGTGCTGCCCGGCCGCGGCCGCCACCTCGTCGGCAGTGCCGGTGACCCCGGCCGCCCGTGGCTCGGTGAGCTTGAACCGGGCGTGCCGGTAAGCCGCCCGCCGGTCGGCCGCGGCCAGCACGGCCAGCGCGGCGCCGCCCGCCTCCGAGGTGACCAGCGAGTGCACCGGGGACACCAGCGCGTCCATCACGTCGACCACCGCGAGCGCGGCGCTCAGGTCGCCACCCGGGCAGGCGACGTGCAGTTGGATCGGCGCCTGGCCGGCCGCGTCCAGGGTGAGCAGGGCCGCCGAGATGCCGGTGGCGACCTCACTGGTGAGCTGCCCGCGCAGCATCACGATGCGCTGGTCGAAGAGGCGCTCCTCGAGCCAGCCGGGAAAGGCGGGCCCGGCGGACGGCAGGTCGAACGGCGGCTGCGGCTGTTGCGGGGGGAAGCCCCAGCGGGACGGGTCGTGTCGCAGGGTCATGGGCGCCTCCCGATCGCAGCGTCTGACGCCAGCCTACGCGTGGATCCGCTGACGCCCGGGCGTCGCGGGAGCCCGGGCGTGGCCCGCCTGGGGCGTGCCGGGCCGGCTGTGGCCGGACCCGTGGTGTGCCGGGCCGGGCGTGGCAAACCGGGCGCGCCGGGCGTGCCGGGCCGGGCGTGGCGGGCCGGGCGCTGATCGGTCGCCGGCGCGCCTCGCGCACCACGCGGCCGGCGGCGTGCGGAGCGCGAGCCGGGGGCGTTCTCCGGAATCCTGTTCCGCGGTCGTGCAACCGGTGACGGACGCGAGTCGTCAGGGAGGTGTGACAGCGAAGGAGGACTCGTGAGAAGCGAGCGCGACGAGCAGTTTCACCGCTTCGTGGTGTCCCGGAGGTCCGGCCTGGTGCGCACTGCCACTCTGCTCACGGCGGGCGACGCCCACCTGGCGGAAGATCTGGTGCAGTCGGTTCTGACCAAGCTCTACGTGGCCTGGCCGGCGTTCCAGCGGGCAGACAATCCGGACGGTTATCTACGCCGGGTCATGGTCAACGCGTTGACCGACGAACGGCGGCGTTGGTGGCGGCGGCGGGAGGAGGCCATGGCAGACGTGCCGGACCTCCCGGCGGCGGAGCCGGTGCGGACCGGGGAACTGGCGGACGGGCTGCGCGCGGCCCTGCGGCAGCTGCCCCCACGGATGCGGGCGGCGCTGGTCTTCCGCTACGTCTACGACCTCGACGTCGCTGACACCGCCGACGCCCTCGGATGCTCCGAGGGCACGGTGAAGAGCCAGACCGCCCGGGCCCTCGAGCGGCTCCGCGTGGTCATCGGCCAGAACCCGTCGTTCGCCCACCGCTGAAGGAATCTCATGACGACTTTGCGTGACCAGCTCGCCGACCTCGCCGGGTCGCCGGGCGAACCCACCACCGCCCAGGCCGACGCCGACCTGGCCCGGGGCCGCACGGCGCTGCGCCGCCGCCGGGTCCTGCAGACCGCCACCGGGTCCGCGTTCGCGATCGCGGTCGCCGCCGCGGCCCTCGCGTTCACCACCACCGGCGCCCCCGGGCCGGACAGCGCCCCGCTGGCCGCCGGCACCACCGCCGCCGCGACCACGGGCACCGTCTCGTTCGATCTGGTCGCCTACACCGGGAAGCAGCCGGCCGGCTTCTCCGTGGACAAGATCCCGTCCGGCTGGGAGGTGCAGGGCATCACCGAGTCGGCCCTGACCCTGGCCCCGGTCGGCGCCAAGCCGCGGAACAGCGCGGAGCCGCTGGGCAACGTGGCGGACGACGACCCGAGCAGCTTCGTCGGCAAGGTCGGCGTGATGCTGCAGTCCCTCGACGAGAAGGGCACGCCGCGGGGCGACCGGATCGAGGTCGGCGACCGGACCGGCACCCTGGTCAAGAAGCAGGGTGACACCGACGGCCGTACGCTCTACCTGCCCCAGCCGAACGGGATCAACCTCCAGGTCCAGGTCTGGGACGGGATCGGCTGGACGCCCGCCCAGATCGCCGAGTTCGCCGCCGGCATCCACGTGAACCCGAACGCCGAGCAGGGTCGCGGCTGATCCGTGTAACACCGATGGGAAACCGAATCCGGGCGCGCCAATCGCCCGGATCCGGCGCGTCCAGGTCTAGCAGGGTCCAGCAGACGATGTCACGGCCCGGCGTGGTGCGCTCTCAGTGCTGCCGCCGGCGGGGGGCCGTCGCCAGGCGGACGGAGCGCCGCCGGCTCTCCACCGCCACCTCGCGACGCAGCTTGCGCCAGCTGGCCAGCCGGCGCGGCGGCAGCGTGCCGTCGGCGAGCGCGTCCTGTACCGCGCACCCCGGCTCGGATTCGTGCCGGCAGTCGTCGAAGCGACACCGCGCGGCCAGTTCGACGACGTCGGCGAACGCGCGATCCAGGCCGGACCCGGTGTCGAGCAGGCCGACACCGCGGATGCCAGGGGTGTCGAGCACGCAGCCGCCGCCCGGAATGGTGATCAGATTGCGGTACGCGGTGGTGTGCCGGCCCTTGCCGTCGGCGTCGCGGATCGCCTGCACCGGCATCACCGGGGCGCCGGCCAGCGCGTTGGCCAGCGTCGACTTACCGGCGCCGGAGCGGCCCAGCAGGGCCAGCGTGCGGCCCGGGGTGACCAGCTCGCACAGGTCCCGCAGTCCCGTGCCGCGGTGCACGCTGACCGGGATCACCGGAACGCCCGGGGCCAGCTCGCCCAGTTGCCGGGCCACCGCCTCGGGATCGCCGGCGGTGTCGCTCTTGGTGAGCACCAGCACCGGGTCGGCGCCGGACTCCCAGGCCAGGGCCAGCAGCCGCTCCACGCGGGCGTCGCTCGGCTCGGGGAAGATCGGCTCGACCACCGCGACGGTGTCCATGTTGGCGGCCAGCACCTGGCCGGACGAGTCCTTGTCGGCGGTGCGCCGGATCAGCGTGGTGCGCCGGGGCAGCACCAGCTCCAGCGTCACCCGGCGGTCGGGCCAGTTGCGCAGCACCGCCCAGTCGCCGGCGCAGGGCAGCAGGGACGGGTCGCGGGCGGCCTCCAGCAGGGCGTTGCCGCCCAGGCCGGCGCGGGTCAAGCCGGCCGCGGTGAGCACCGTGCTGATGCCGCGGTCGGCGCGCAGGACCCGGCCGGCGACGGTGTCGGGGCGGTCGTAGGGGCGGAACGAGGATGCGACAGCGTCGTCCCAGCCGAGCTGGGACAGGTCGTACGACATGGGAACCCTTTACGGTCGACTGGGGGCGCAGGCCCCTGGGGGAAGGGACGCGGCAACGACGAACGGCACGTGCCTCACCTCCTCCGCGGGTTCGTTTTTCAGCGGCGCGTCTGCCCACCGAAGGTACGGTCACCGTCGTGGCCGCGAAAGCGAATTCCGCAGGCGTTAGGGTCAGTGTCGTGACGATCGACCCGCTGGTCCTGATGACCGACGTGGAACAGGCCACCGAGACGCTGCTGCGCGACGTCGGGGCGCTGGACGACTCGGTGATCCGCGAGCCCTCCGCGCTGCCCGGCTGGACGGTGGGGCACGTCCTCACCCACCTGGCGCGCAACGCCGAGGCCTACACGAACCTGTTGACCTGGGCGCGGACCGGGGTCCAGACCCCGGCGTACGCGTCCCGCGAGGCCCGCGACGAGGCCATCGAGGCGGGCGCCGGGCGGCCGCTCGCCGAGCAGATCGCCGACCTGCGGGGCGCGCACGAGCGCTTCGCCGACGCGGCCGCCGCGATGCCGGCCACCGCGTGGACGTTCCGGTATCCCTCGGTCGTCCCGTCCGCGGCAGTGGTGCCGTGGGCGCGGCTGCGCGAGGTCGAGGTGCACCACGTCGACCTGGGCCGCGGCTACACGCCGGCGGACTGGCCGGACGCGTTCGCGCTGCGGCTGCTCCGCGAGATCGCCGGCGACCTGCCCGCGTCGGCGCCGGCGATGGTGCTGCACCCGGCCGGGGTGGAGCACCCGATCGTGATCGGCTCGCCGTCCGGCGGCGCCCCGGCGATCGGCGGCCCGACCCGGTCGATCGCGGCGTGGCTGGCCGGCCGTGCCGACGGCGCCGACCTGACCGTCTCGCCCGACGGCGAGCTTCCCCGGCCCGTGAGGTGGAAATAGATGTCCCAGGAGTACACCGGCGCCGCCCCGGGCACCCGCGACCTGGGCGGCGGGCTCACGCTGACCAAGGTGTCGGTGGGCCCGATGGACAACAACGCCTACCTGCTCACGGCCGGCCCGGAGCAGCTGCTGATCGACGCCGCGAACGACGCACCGGCCCTGCTGGAGCTGATCGGCGACGCCGGCCTGCGCACCGTGGTCACCACCCACCAGCACCGGGACCACTGGTTCGCGCTGGACGAGGTGATCAAGGCGACCGGGGCGGAGTCCCTCGCGCACGCGGCGGACGCCGCGCCGCTGCCGGTGGTCACCCGCACGCTGGCCGACGGCGACACGATCGAGGTGGGCGGGCACCGTCTGGAGGTGATCCACGTGGTGGGTCACACACCCGGCTCGGTGGTGCTGGCCTACCAGGAGCCGGGCGACGGCCGGGTCCACCTGTTCACCGGCGACAGCCTCTTCCCGGGCGGCGTGGGCAACACCCGCGGGGTGCGGGAGAACTTCGAGTCCCTGATCAACGACGTCGAGCGCAAGCTGTTCGACCGTTTCCCGGACGACACCTGGTTCTACCCCGGGCACGGCAGGGACTCGACGCTCGGCGCCGAGCGCCCGCATCTTCCGGAGTGGCGCGAGCGCGGTTGGTGACCGCTGCTCCCGGCTCCCCGGAAGCTGTCAGCCGGCTCTGGCAGAATCCGCCCGGTGCGTGCGGCGGAAGAGATGGTCGAGGATCGGGACGAGCAGGTCGCCACCGAGGCGCGGCAGGGGTTCGGAGGGTGGCGGCGGTTCGACCTCTGGGTGCTGCTGGGCTTCCTGGCGCTGGCCGTTCTGGTGATGATCCGGCTGTGGATCGACCCGAACGGGCGGGTCCTCGACGGGAACGACGACGACCACGGGATCTTCCTGTTCATGCTGGCCCACGGCGAGCGGGTGGTCTTCGACGGGGCGCCGCCGTTCTTCGAGAGCAACCTGAACGCGCCGGTCGGCGTGAACATGATGGCGAACACCGCCATCCTCGCGCTGAGCCTGCCGTTCGCCCCGGTCACGCACTTCCTGGGCGGTGGCGTCACGGTCGCGCTGCTGATCACCCTGGGCCTGGCCGGGACAGCGGCGGCGTGGTATTGGCTGCTCGCCCGGCACCTGGTGCGCAGCCGGCGGGCCGCGGTGATCGGGGCGGCCTGGTGCGGGTTCGCGCCAGCGATGATCGCGCACGCCAACGGGCATGTGAACTTCGTCAACCAGTACCTGGTGCCGTTCATCGTCTGGCAGGTGCTGCGGCTGCGTGAGCCGGGCCGGGCGCTGCGCAGCGGGATCCCGCTGGGCCTGCTGATCGTGCTGCAGATCTTCATCAACGAGGAGACGCTGCTCTTCATCGCGCTCACGCTGGGCGTCTTCGTGATCGCCTACACGGTGCTGCGCCCGCGCGAGGTGCGCGAGGTGGCGCGGCGGTTCCTGGGCGGGCTCGCGGTCGCCGCCGGGACGGCGCTGGTGCTGGCCGGCTACCCGTTGTGGTACCAGTTCTTCGCCGCCGGCAACTATCACGGGCAGCCGTTCAAGCCGGACGAGTTCGTCACCGACCTGCTGTCGGTGGCGGCCTACCCGCGGGCGGCGGTGGCCGGCATCGAGCCGGTGGCCGAGCGGTTGAGCGTGAGCGCCACCGAGGACAACACGTTCTGGGGCCCGTTCGGCCTCGTGATGATCATCGTGGCGGCGCGGATGCTGTGGCGCTCCGCGGCCGCCCGGGCCGCGGTGATCGCCGGGCTGGTGCTGCTGATCGCCTCGTTCGGGCCGCGACTGCGGGTGGCCGGGTTCCACACCCCGATTCCGCTACCGTTCGCGCTGGTCAGCCACGTGCCGGTGATCGACCTGGTGAGCGTCACCCGGTTCGCCATGGTGCCGGCCACGATCGCCGGCATCCTGCTGGCCCTGGCCGCCGACCGGATCGGCGAGTTCTCCCCGGCGCGCCGCCGCCGGTTCTGGATCGGCATGGCGCTGGCGCTGGTCCCGCTCTTCCCGAAGCCGCTGCCGGTGGCCCAGGGCGATCCGCTGCCGGAGTTCCTCACCGCCGGTCTTTGGAGGCAGTACGTGCCGGAAGGCCGCACGCTGGTGACGGTGCCGCTGGCCGAGGTGACCACCGGGCGGACCGGGCAGCGCTGGGCGACCCTGGAGAACCTGGACTTCGCGGTGCCGCGGGGCTATTTCATGGGCCCGGCCGACCCGCCCGCCGACGACACCGGTTCCTGGAAGGCGCCGACGCGGTTCACCTCCGATCTGCTCACCGAGGTGCAGCTGACCGGGCGGGCGGCGGTTCTGACCGGCGCCGACCGCAAGCGGATCGACGAGGACCTCGGGTACTGGCGGGTGGCGGTGGTGGTGCTGGTGCCGCAGGCGCCGAACGTGGCGGCCTTGCGGGCGACCCTGGTCGACGCGCTGGGTCAGCCCCGGCTGGTCGGCGGCGTCGAGATCTGGGTGGTGGACGGTCACCCCACGGAGTGAGGTTCCCAGGTCCGTTCTGCGGGAATGTCCGCCATGTGAGAGGCGCTGCATCCAGTCAGACGATTTTTGTCGTACCCCGCCGCTAGAGTGGCGAGTCGACTTTCATACACCTGTACGGAGAGGCTGGCAGTGGCCGACCGACTGACTATTCGTGGCGCCCGCGAGCACAACCTGCGCGACGTCAACCTGGATTTGCCCCGCGACGCCATGATCGTGTTCACCGGGCTCTCCGGTTCCGGCAAGTCCAGCCTCGCGTTCGACACGATCTTCGCCGAGGGGCAGCGACGGTACGTCGAGTCCCTCTCGTCGTACGCGCGGCAGTTCCTCGGCCAGATGGACAAGCCGGACGTCGACTTCATCGAGGGCCTCTCCCCGGCCGTCTCGATCGACCAGAAGTCGACCTCCCGCAACCCGCGCTCGACCGTCGGCACCATCACCGAGGTCTACGACTACCTGCGACTTCTCTTCGCGCGCACCGGCATCCCGCACTGCCCGGTCTGCGGCGAGCGGATCAGCAAGCAGACCCCGCAGCAGATCGTCGACCGGGTCCTGGCGATGCCCGAGGGCACCCGCTTCATGGTCCTCGCCCCGGTCGTCCGCGGCCGCAAGGGGGAGTATGTCGATCTCTTCGCCGAGCTCCAGGCCAAGGGCTACGCCCGGGCCCGGGTCGACGGCGTGGTGCACACCCTCACCGAGCCGCCGAAGCTGAAGAAGCAGGAGAAGCACACCATCGAGGTGGTCGTCGACCGGCTCAGCGTCAAGGCGAGCGGCAAGCAACGCCTGACCGACTCGGTGGAGTCCGCGCTCGGCCTGGCCAACGGCATCGTCCTGCTCGACTTCGTCGACCTCCCGGAGGACGATCCGGAGCGCGAGCGCCGGTTCTCCGAGCACCTGGCCTGCCCGAACGACCATCCGCTGGCGATCGAGGACCTCGAGCCCCGGGTCTTCTCCTTCAACGCGCCGTACGGCGCCTGTCCGGAGTGCTCCGGCCTCGGCACGAAGAAGGAGGTCGACCCCGAGCTGATCATCCCGGACGAGGAGAAGAGCCTGAGCGAGGGCGCGATCCAGCCGTGGTCCGGCGGCACCACCCAGGAGTACTTCCTGCGCCTGCTGGAGGCGCTGGCCAAGGCCGAGGGCTTCAAGCTGGACACGCCGTGGCGGGCGCTGCCCAGCCGCGTGCAGAAGACGATCCTGCACGGCGCCGAGGACCAGGTCCACGTGCGCTACCGGAACAAGTACGGCCGCGAGCGCTCCTACTACACCGGCTTCGAGGGCGTGGTGCAGTGGATCGAGCGGAGGCACAACGACACCGAGAGCGACTGGTCGCGCGACAAGTACGAGGGGTACATGCGCGACGTGCCCTGCTCGGTCTGCGGCGGCGCCCGGCTCAAGCCCGAGGTGCTCGCGGTCACCGTGGCCGGCAAGAGCATCGCCGAGGTCTGCAACCTGTCCGTCGGCGAGTGCGCCGAGCTGCTGGCCGGGCTGGAGCTCGACGACCGGCAGAAGATGATCGCCGAGCGGGTGCTCAAGGAGATCAACGCGCGGCTGCGCTTCCTGGTCGATGTCGGCCTGGACTACCTGTCGCTGGACCGTGGCGCCGGCACCCTGTCCGGCGGCGAGGCACAGCGCATCCGGCTCGCCACCCAGATCGGCTCCGGCCTGGTGGGCGTGCTCTACGTGCTGGACGAGCCGTCCATCGGCCTGCACCAGCGGGACAACCACCGGCTGATCGAGACCCTGGTCCGGCTGCGTGACCTGGGCAACACCCTGATCGTGGTGGAGCACGACGAGGACACCATCCGCACCGCGGACTGGATCGTCGACATCGGCCCGGGCGCCGGCGAGCACGGCGGTCACATCGTGCACAGCGGCACCGTCGAGGGGCTGCTGGCGAACGAGAAGTCGCCCACCGGGGCGTACCTGTCCGGCCGCAGGTCGATCCCGCTGCCCGCCTCGCGCCGGCCGCAGACCGCGGGCCGCGAGGTGGTGGTGCACGGCGCCCGCGAGCACAACCTGCGGAACCTGACAGTGCCGTTCCCGCTGGGCCAGTTCATCGCGGTCACCGGGGTCAGCGGCTCGGGCAAGTCCACGCTGGTCAACGACATCCTGCACACCGTGATGGCGAACCAGATCAACGGCGCCCGGCAGGTGCCCGGCCGGCACATCAAGGTGACCGGTCTGGAGCACGTCGACAAGGTGGTCGGGGTGGACCAGTCGCCGATCGGGCGGACCCCGCGGTCCAACCCGGCCACGTACACGGGTGTCTTCGATCACGTCCGCAAGCTGTTCGCCGAGACCGCCGAGGCCAAGGTCCGGGGGTACGGTCCGGGCCGGTTCTCGTTCAACGTCAAGGGCGGCCGTTGCGAGAACTGCTCCGGCGACGGCACGATCAAGATCGAGATGAACTTCCTGCCGGACGTCTACGTCCCCTGCGAGGTCTGCAAGGGCGCACGGTACAACCGGGAGACCCTCGAGGTGCACTACAAGGGCAAGACCATCTCCGAGGTGCTGGAGATGCCGATCGAGGAGGCGGCGACCTTCTTCGAGGCCCTGCCGGCCATCCACCGGCACCTGCGCACCCTGGTCGACGTCGGCCTGGGCTATGTGCGGCTCGGTCAGCCCGCGACCACCCTCTCCGGCGGTGAGGCGCAGCGCGTCAAGCTCGCCTCCGAGCTGCAGAAGCGGTCCACGGGCCGGACCGTCTACGTGCTCGACGAGCCGACCACCGGCCTGCACTTCGAGGACATCCGCAAGCTGCTGATCGTCCTCAACGGACTGGTCGACAAGGGCAACACGGTGATCACGATCGAGCACAACCTGGACGTGATCAAGACCGCGGACTGGTTGATCGACATGGGGCCGGAGGGCGGCAGCAAGGGCGGTCTGGTGCTGGCCATGGGCACGCCGGAGGAGCTGGCCGAGGTGCCGGAGAGCCACACCGGACAGTTCCTGCGGCACATGCTGGGGCTCGAGGGCGGGGGGTCGGGGTCGCCGGCCGCGACCGCCCGTGCCGCGAAGGCCAACGGCGAGAAGGCGCCCGCGACGAAGGCGGCGAAACCGCGGGCGGCGCGCGCCAAGGCCAAGGCCGCGGTCTGAGACCCGATTGCGGTACGCCGGTCCGGCGCCGGCCACCGCACCGGCCCACGGCCACCGGCGCCCCAGCCCCCGCTCGATGCCGGCTGCGCCGGCCTGCAGGACGAGGCGGTAGTACCGCCGATGCTTGTCGGCCACCTCCCGCATCGGCGCTCCTGGAAGCACTCCGCAGTGCCAGCGCCGCCGCTCTGTCGGCTGGCGCTGAGGGGTGTGTGGGCGGGCGTGAGTCACCTGTGAGCGCCGGCCACCGGCCGTCGGCTGGCGCTGAGGGCGTGAGTCACCTGTGAGCGCCGGCCACCGGCCGTCGGCTGGCGCTCACAGGTGTGTGGGCGGGGGTGAGGCACCCCGGAGTGCCAGCCGGTGGGGTGTGGGCTGGCGTTGAGGGGTGGGCCGGAGGGGTTCGAGGCGCCCTCTTGGTGCCGGCCGGGGCCGTGGCGCGGCGGGGAGCGCGCCGCGGCGGTCGCGGACCGGACGTACCGGGGAATCGGTTTTAGGAAGTTCTTAGATGACTCATAGCAACCGGCGCGGATGGGTCGCCTAGGGTCGAGCGCGCGCCGCCCGGAGAGCCCGCAGGGCGAACCGAGGCGGCGTATGCGTAGGAACGGGTGGGAAAGCCGCCGCGTCCAGCGGCGTAATTCTCCCCGTGCGCATGAACCGATCGCGGTGGCAGCCGCGTACTCACGGTCGACTCCGCGTGACATCGGACGCGGACCAGGTACTGGAGGGCGATAGATGACTGACGTGCAGACGAGGTGCGACGTCGACACCCGGGTCGAGCAGGAGGCGGGTACCTCTTCCACCCGCCGCTGCGTCCTGCTGGGCGCCGGCGGCCTCGGCGCCGCCGCGGTCCTGGCCGCCTGTGGCACCTCCACCAGCGGCGCCAACCCGAACGGTAGCGACTTCAACGCGAACCCGGCCCCGGCCGGCAGCAAGGGCGCCGCGGCGGGCGGGAGCACCGGCGGCGGCACCGGCGGGGACAGCGGCGGCGGCGCGGCCGGCTCCTCGCTCGCGCTGGTCGCCGACGTGCCCGCGGGTGGTGGCATCATCCAGGGCGACTACGTCATCACGCAGCCCACCCAGGGCACCTTCAAGGCGTTCACCAAGATCTGCACCCACCAGGGCTGCGAGGTGAACGAGGTCAAGAACGGCACGATCAACTGCCCGTGCCACGGCGCGAAGTTCTCTATCGAGGACGGTTCGGTCAAGGGCGGCCCGGCCCCGAAGCCCCTCGCGGAGACGAAGGTCAAGGTGGACGGCGACAAGATCGTCGCCGCCTAGGCGGGCATCGGCCGGAGATCCGGCGCCGTGGCGGCGGCACCGGACCTCCGGTCGGGCAATCATGTCAGCCCCAGGCACTACTGTTGTCGTTGTGCCAGACCCGTCCACTTATCGTCCGGCGCCCGGTACCATTCCCGACGCTCCGGGCGTCTACCGCTTCCGCGATCCGGCCGGCCGGGTGATCTACGTCGGCAAGGCGAAGAGCCTGCGGAACCGGCTCAATTCCTACTTCGCCGACACCTGGTCGCTGCACCCGCGTACCCAGCAGATGGTGACCACCGCGGGCAGCGTGGACTGGGTGACCGTGGGCACCGAGGTGGAGGCCCTGCAGCTGGAGTTCTCCTGGATCAAGGAGTTCGACCCCCGCTTCAACGTCAAGTACCGCGACGACAAGTCCTACCCGTTCCTGGCGGTGACCCTCAACGAGGAGTTTCCACGCCTGCAGGTGATGCGTGGCGCGAAACGCAAGGGTGTGCGCTACTTCGGTCCCTATTCGCACGCCTGGGCCATCCGCGAGACGCTCGACCTGCTGTTGCGGGTCTTCCCGGCGCGCACCTGCTCGACAGGCGTCTTCAAGCGGGCCGGCCAGATCGGCCGCCCCTGCCTGCTGGGCTACATCGGGAAGTGCTCGGCCCCGTGCACCGGCCAGGTCAGCGCCGAGCAGCACCGGGAGATCGTCGACGACTTCTGCGACTTCATGGCCGGCCGCACCGACACGTTCGTGAAGCGCCTGGAGCGGGACATGCTGGCGGCCTCCGAGGAGCTGGAGTTCGAGCGCGCGGCCCGGCTGCGCGACGACATCGCGGCGCTGCGCCGGGCCATGGAGAAGCAGACAGTGGTGCTCGGCGACGGCACCGACGCCGACGTGGTGGCCTTCGCCGAGGACCCGCTGGAGGCGGCCGTGCAGGTCTTCCACGTCCGCGACGGCCGGGTCCGCGGCCAGCGCGGCTGGGTGGTGGAGAAGGTCGAGGAGCTGAGCACCGGCGACCTGGTGCACCACTTCTGCACCCAGATGTACGGGGAGTCCGAGGGCGAGGCCGACGTGCCCCGCGAGCTGCTGGTGCCGGCGCTGCCCGACGACGCGGACGCGCTCGCCGACTGGCTCTCCGGGCGGCGCGGCAGCCGGGTCAGCCTGCGGGTGCCGCAGCGCGGCGACAAGCGCTCGCTGATGGAGACCGTGTCCCGCAACGCCGGCGAGTCGCTGCAGCGCCACAAGCTGCGCCGGGCCGGCGACCTGACCACCCGGAACAAGGCGCTGGAGGAGATCGCCGACGCGCTCGGGCTGGACTCCGCGCCGCTGCGCATCGAGTGCTACGACATCTCCCAGATCCAGGGCACCGACGTGGTGGCCTCGATGGTCGTCTTCGAGGACGGCCTGGCCCGCAAGGCTGAGTACCGGCGGTTCGCCATCCGCGGCAACCCGGACGGCAGCGGCATGGACGATCTCTCCGCGATGAGCGAGGTGATGCGGCGCCGGTTCGCGCGGTACAAGGCGCAGCCCGGGGCGGACGCTCCGCGTGACCTGCCCGACCCGGACGACGCCAAGGCGCCCGGCGAGCTGCCCGGCATCGACCCGCTGACCGGTCGGCCGCGCCGCTTCGCGTACCCGCCGCAGCTGGTCGTGGTGGACGGCGGCCAGCCCCAGGTGAACGCGGCCGCCGCGGTCCTCGCCGAGCTGGGCATCACCGACGTGGCGCTGTGCGGCCTGGCCAAGCGGCTGGAGGAGGTGTGGCTGCCGGGGGAGGACTTCCCGGTCATCCTGCCGCGCACCTCCGAGGGGCTGTACCTGCTGCAGCGGGCGCGAGACGAGGCGCACCGGTTCGCCATCACGTTCCACCGGCAGCGCCGGGCCAAGCGGATGACCGAGTCGGCGCTGGACACCGTGGCCGGGCTGGGGGAGACCCGGCGCAAGGCGCTGCTGCGGCACTTCGGCTCGGTGAAGCGGCTGGCCGCCGCGACGCCGGAGGAGATCATCGAGGTGCCCGGGATCGGCCGTCGGACCGCCGAGGCGGTGCTGGCCGCGTTGAATCCGGCTCCCGCGGGGAAAAGCGATCCGGCTCCGGCCGGGAAAAGCGATCCGGCTCCGGCCGGGAAAAGCGACCCGACTCCGGCCGGGAAAAGCGACCCGGCTCCCGCGGACGGAAGCAACCTGACCCCCGCGGAGCGGACCGACCCGGCGCCGGCGCAGAGAAGCTGACCCCCGGGCGGGTACCGGACAACCTGTCCGGCGGTTGGACCGGTACCTCTCGGACTACCATGTTGTGTCCGCCTCCGCAGGGTGCGGGCGAAGCGACGCGGGAGGCGTGCGTGACGGAAGCGATGCGGGAGTTCGGATCCGGCGACGTGGTCGACCCGGACGAGGCCGGCACCGACCTGGTGGTGGTCACCGGGCTGTCCGGCGGTGGCCGCAGTACGGTCGCCCGGGCCCTGGAGAACGTCGGTTTCTACGTGGTGGACAACCTGCCGCAGGCGCTGATGCTGGAGATGGCCGAGCTGGCCATGGCGGCCGGCGGCGCGGCCCGGCGCACCGCGATGGTGCTGGACGTGCGCAGCCGCGCGTTCTCCACCGATCTGGCCGGCGCGGTGCGGGCCCTCAAGGAGCGCGGCTTCTCGCCGCGGGTGGTCTTCGTGGACGCCGACGACGAGGTGCTGATCCGGCGTTTCGAGTCGGTCCGC
Source organism: Actinoplanes siamensis (assembly GCF_016862395.1). Lineage (GTDB taxonomy): Bacteria > Actinomycetota > Actinomycetes > Mycobacteriales > Micromonosporaceae > Actinoplanes > Actinoplanes siamensis. The sequence goes on from NZ_BOMW01000031.1 coordinate 19,186, forward strand.
CGCTCGCACCCGCTGCAGGGCGACGGCCGGCTGGCCGACGGGATCGCGGCCGAGCGCAAGCTGCTGGAGGAGGCCCGCGAGCAGGCCGACGTGATCATCGACACCAGTCACCTCAACGTCAACCAGCTCCGCCGCCGGGTGGAGGAGCTGTTCGGCGGAGAGGACGCGCGGAAGCTGCGGATCACCGTGCTCTCCTTCGGCTTCAAGTACGGCCTGCCGCCGGACGCCGACTACGTGCTGGACGCCCGGTTCCTGCCCAACCCGTTCTGGGTGCCGGAGCTGCGTGACCACACCGGCCTGGAGGAGGGGGTCAGCAGCTACGTGCTCGGCCAGGAGGGCGCCACCGACTTCGTGGCGACCTACGCCGGGCTGATCGCGGCCACCGCGCCCGGCTTCGAGCGTGAGGGCAAGCGCTATCTCACGGTGGCGATCGGGTGCACCGGCGGCAAGCACCGGAGCGTGGCGATAACCGAGGAGTTGACTTCGCGGCTCAGCGCAATGCGCCTCTCGGCACACGCCTCGCACCGCGACCTGGGGCGCGAGTGACGTCCGCGGCCCGGCCGATCCGGGTGGTGGCGTTCGGCGGCGGGCACGGGCTGGGCGCCTCGCTGCGGGCGCTGCGGCACACCGCGGCGGAGCTCCTGCTGGACATCACCGCGATCGTCACGGTCGGCGACGACGGCGGCTCCAGCGGCCGACTGCGGGTCGAGCGGGACGCCCTGCTGCCCCCGGGCGACCTGCGCCAGGCCCTCGCCGCGCTGGCCGACGAGGACCCGACCGCGCAGCTGACCGCGCAGGTGATGCAGCACCGGTTCGTGGCGATGTCCCAGCCGGGGGTCAGCTCGCTGCCGCCGGTGGTTCGCGGGCCCAGGATCGAGCGCCGCGCCGACCGCAGCAAGGACACCCTGGCCGGGCACACGGTCGGCAACCTGCTGCTGCTCGGGTTGATGGAGATGCTCGGCGACCCGGTGCGCGCGCTGGACCACGCCGCCGCGATGGTCGGCGCCCGCGGCCGGGTGCTGCCGATGGCGCTGCACGCGGTCGGCATCGAGGCGGACGTGGCCGACGCCACGGGACAGACGTCCACGATCCGCGGTCAGCACTCGGTGGCCGTCGCGGACGGCCGGGTGGAGGCCGTCCGCTTGGAGCCGGCCGACCCGCCGGCCTGCCCGCAGGCCGTCGAAGCGGTTCGCGAGGCGGACTGGCTGATCTTCGGGCCGGGCAGCTGGTACACCAGCGTGCTGCCGCACCTGCTGGTGCCGGGACTGGCCCGCGCGATCGTGAGCAGCCCGGCCCGCCGGCTGGTCACCCTGAACCTCGGCACGGACCAGGAGACCCAGGGACTGTCCGCCGCCGGGCACCTCGGGACGCTGCAGCGCTATCTGCCCGACCTGCGGGTGGACACCGTGCTGGCCGACGAGAAATGGGCCGGCGAGCCGGAACCGGTCCGGGCGGCCGCGCTGCGGATGGGCGCCGAGCTGGTATTGGCACCCGTCGCCGTTGCGGACGGGAGCCCACGGCATGATCCTGAGGCACTCGGTGTCGCACTGGTGCCAGTATTGGGCGCCGCTCGTTAATCACTGGCGTAAGTGCGGCACAAACTGTCCATGATCCGGCGCATGAGGTGACAACACGATGGCGATGACGGCAGCGGTCAAAGACGAGCTGAGCCGGGTCGACGTGCCCAAGCCATGCTGTCGCCGGGCGGAGATGGCCTCTTTGCTCAGGTTCGCCGGCGGGCTGCACATCGTTTCCGGCCGGGTGGTCGTCGAGGCCGAACTGGACACCGGCGCGGTGGCGCGGCGGCTGCGCCGGGAGATCGCCGACGTCTACGGCTACCCCAGCGAGGTGCACGTGCTCGCCTCCGGCGGCCTGCGCAAGGGCAGCCACTACATCGTCCGGATCGTCAAGGACGGCGAGGCCCTGGCCCGGCAGACCGGCCTGCTCGACGTGCGTGGCCGGCCGGTCCGCGGCCTGCCGCCGCACGTGGTGTCGGCGAACGTCTGCTGCGCGGTGGCGGCCTGGCGTGGCGCGTTCATGGCGCACGGCTCGCTCACCGAGCCGGGCCGCTCCAGCGCGCTGGAGATCACCTGCCCGGGGCCGGAGGCGGCGCTGGCGTTGCGCGGCGCCGCGCGCCGGATCGGTATCACGGCGAAGGAACGCGAGGTCCGCGGCGTGGACCGGGTGGTGATCAAGGACGGTGACGCGATCGCCGCTCTGCTCACCCGGATCGGCGCGCATTCCAGCGTGCTGGCCTGGGAGGAGCGGAGGGTACGCCGTGAGGTGCGCGCCACCGCGAACCGGCTGGCCAACTTCGACGACGCCAACCTGCGGCGCTCGGCCCGCGCGGCGGTCGCGGCGGCCGCCCGGGTCACCCGGGCGCTGGAGATCCTCGCCGACGACGCGCCGAACCACCTGACCTCGGCCGGCCGGTTGCGGCTGGAGCACCGGCAGGCGTCGCTGGAGGAACTAGGCGCGCTGGCCGACCCGCCGCTGACCAAGGACGCCATCGCGGGGCGGATCCGGCGGCTGCTGGCGCTGGCCGACAAGCGGGCTCGCGATCTCGGCATTCCGGACACCGAGGCAGCCGTGACCCCGGAGATGATGGCCTGTTGAGGTGATCTCGGTCATGCTCTCCGGGCGTATCATCAATGGGCTTGAATCCCTGTCCTCCGGGATCTCCGGCCCCTTCGCGAATGATCCGTTTTAGATAACGTTCAGGTCGCGCCCCGCTGCGTCCGGGGCCGGAAGACTCGGCTAGGGTCACTGGTGACGGCGACGGTGCCGGCAGTTCGGCCGAACCCCCGCTGTGACGCCGCCGATTGTTTCTGCTGCGGCGTTCTCGCTCCTTCGGGCGCGGCGGCCGGACGCCCCTGTGCAGGCCCTTCACGCGGCCGGCACGAGACCCTCCGCCGGTCGCATAATCCGGCGGACCGAAACGAGGAGACCACCTGTGACCATCCGGGTTGGCATCAACGGCTTCGGCCGTATCGGTCGTAACTTCTTCCGGGCGGCGCTCGCCTCCGGGGCCGACATCCAGATCGTCGGCGTGAACGACCTGACCGACAACGCCACGCTTGCCCACCTGCTGAAGTACGACAGCATCCTGGGCCGCCTGCCGCACGAGGTGAAGGCGACCGCCGACGAGATCACCGTCGGTGGCAACACCTTCAAGGCGTTCGCCGAGCGCGACCCGAACAACCTGCCGTGGGGTGACCTGGGCGCCGACGTCGTCATCGAGTCGACCGGCTTCTTCACCGACGCCACCAAGGCCAAGGCGCACATCGACAAGGGTGCCAAGAAGGTCATCATCTCGGCGCCGGCCAAGAACGAGGACATCACGATCGTGATGGGCGTCAACGACAACCTGTACGACGCCGCCAAGCACACGATCATCTCGAACGCGTCCTGCACCACGAACTGCCTCGCCCCGATGGCGAAGGTCCTGAACGACACGATCGGGATCGAGAAGGGTCTGATGACCACGATCCACGCGTACACCCAGGACCAGAACCTGCAGGACGGCCCGCACAAGGACCTGCGCCGCGCCCGCGCCGCCGCGCTGAACATCGTGCCGACCTCGACCGGCGCCGCCAAGGCCGTCAGCCTGGTGCTGCCGGAGCTGAAGGGCAAGCTGGACGGCTTCGCCCTGCGGGTGCCGATCCCCACCGGCTCGGCCACCGACCTGACCTTCACCGCCGCCCGGGACACCACCGTCGAGGAGGTCAACGCCGCGATCAAGGCCGCCGCCGAGGGCCCGCTCAAGGGCATCCTGGTCTACACCGAGGACGAGATCGTCTCGGCCGACATCGTCACCGACCCGGCCTCCTGCATCTTCGACGCCGGCCTGACCAAGGTCATCGGTGGCAACCAGGTCAAGGTCGTCGGCTGGTACGACAACGAGTGGGGCTACTCGAACCGCCTCGTCAACCTGGTTCAGCTCGTCGGGGCCTGATCCTCACCATGAAGACTCTCGACGATCTGCTCGGCGAGGGTGTCTCGGGTCGGCGCGTGTTCGTGCGCGCCGACCTGAACGTCCCGTTCGACAAGGGGAATCCGGGCGTCATCAGCGACGACGGCCGCGCCCGCGCGGTGCTGCCGACGCTGACCGCCCTGCGTGACGCGGGCGCCCGCGTGATCGTGGCGTCCCACCTGGGCCGTCCGAAGGGCGCGCCGGACCCGAAGTTCACCCTGGCTCCGGTGGCGACCCGGCTGGGCGAGCTGCTGGGCTCGGACGTGATCTTCGCGAACGACACCGTCGGCGCCGACGCGCAGGCGAAGGTCGCCGCGCTGACCGACGGCCAGGTCCTGCTCCTGGAGAACCTGCGGTTCAACGAGGGGGAGACCTCGAAGGACGAGGCGGTTCGCGGGGCTTTCGCCGACGAGCTGGCAAAGTTCGCGGACTTCTACGTCGACGACGCGTTCGGCGCGGTGCACCGCAAGCACGCCTCGGTGTACGACCTCCCGGCCCGCCTGCCGCACTACGCGGGCGGCCTCGTCGTCAAGGAGGTCGAGGTCCTACGGAAGGTGTCCGAGACCCCCGAGAAGCCGTACGTGGTCGTGCTCGGCGGCTCGAAGGTCTCCGACAAGCTCGCGGTGATCCAGGCGCTGCTGCCGAAGGTGGACAAGCTCCTCGTCGGCGGCGGGATGTGCTTCACGTTCCTCAAGGCGCAGGGGTACGAGGTGGGCAAGTCCCTCCTCGAGACCGAGATGGTGGAGACCTGCCAGCAGCTTCTCGCCGAGGCTGACGGCCGGATCGTCCTCCCGGTCGACGTCGTCGCGGCGACGGAGTTCTCGGCCGACGCCGAGCACGCGGTCTCCGACATCGCGGAGATTCCCGCCGACCGCCTCGGCCTCGACATCGGCCCGAGGTCGACGGAGCTGTTCGCGTCGGCGATCGCCGGTGCGAGGACCGTCTTCTGGAACGGCCCGATGGGCGTCTTCGAGCTCGCCCCGTTCGCCGCGGGCACCCGTGGCGTCGCCGAGGCGATCACGAAGATCGACGGCTTCTCGGTCGTCGGCGGTGGCGACTCGGCCGCCGCGGTCCGCACGCTCGGCCTGGACGAGTCCGCGTTCGGCCACATCTCCACCGGCGGGGGCGCGTCCCTGGAGTACCTCGAAGGCAAGACGCTGCCGGGCGTCGCCGCTCTGGAGAAGTGATGGGTGACGTGACCCGCAAGCCGATCATCGCCGGCAACTGGAAGATGAACCTCAACCACTTCGAGGCGAATCTGCTGGTCCAGAAGCTGGCCGCGAGCCTGACCGGCGAGCAGCTGGAGGCCGTGGAGACGGTGGTCCTGCCGCCGTTCACCGACCTGCGCACGGTGCAGACCGCGATCGAGGGGGACAAGCTCGCGATCGTGTACGGCGCCCAGGACGTCTCGCAGCACCCGTCCGGCGCGTACACCGGTGAGATCTCCGGCTCCATGCTGGCGAAGCTCGGCGTGGCCTACGTGGTGATCGGGCACTCCGAGCGCCGGGAGTACCACAACGAGACCGACGAGCTGATCAACGCGAAGATCAAGGCGGCCTTCGCGGCCGGCCTGACCCCGATCTTCTGCGTCGGCGAAGGCCTGTCGATCCGCGAGGAGTCGCGGCACGTCGCGCACTGCACCGCGCAGGTCGACGCGGGCCTCGACGGTCTCAAGGAAGACCAGATCAAGCAGATCGTGATCGCGTACGAGCCGGTCTGGGCGATCGGCACCGGCAAGACCGCGACTCCGGACGACGCCCAGGAGGTCTGCGGAGCGATCCGGGCCCGCCTGGCCGAGAAGTACGGAACCGAGGTCGCCGAGGCGGTCCGCATTCAGTACGGTGGATCGGTCAAGGCCGCCAACATCGCATCGATCATGTCGCAGCCCGACGTGGACGGCGCGCTGGTCGGTGGTGCGAGCCTGGACGCCGAGGAATTCGCCTCCATCGTGCGTTTCAAGGAGCACGTAGCACGCTGAGCTGTAAAAAGCGCGTGCCCGGCCGGCTGAAACGGCCGGGCACCCGCTATTGTGGGACCGCTGCTGTGCCCTTCGAGAGGAATGAACCCGACCATGCCGATCGCGTTCGCGTACACGTTGATCGTGTTGCTGATCATCACCAGCATCCTGCTGACCCTGCTGATCCTGCTGCACCGTGGTAAGGGCGGCGGCATGTCCAGCATGTTCGGCGGCGGCGTGACCTCCAGCCTGGCCGGTTCGTCGGTGGCCGAGAAGAACCTGGACCGGTACACGGTTCTGGTCGGGGTCATCTGGTTCGCCTGCGTCGTCGGGCTCGGTTTCTGGCTGAAGCTCGCGGTGGCTTCCTGACCCGCGGGTAGGGTCGTACAATCTGCCGCGCGGCCGGTTTCTCCGGCCGCGCGGTTTTTTGTCGTCGTCGTCCGAATCGATCAGGAGTGACGTACGTGTCCAGTGGCAGCGCCATCCGTGGAAGTCGCGTCGGCTCCAGCCCGATGCGCCCCGACGAGCGCACCGAGCCGGCTCCGCGCCGGCAGGTCAGCTACTTCTGCGCCGCCGGCCATGACAGCCGGATCTGGTTCGCCGCCGACGCCGCCGCGCCGGAGACCTGGGACTGCCCGCGGTGCGGCCAGCCGGCCGGGCTCGACCAGGAGCAGCCGCCCGGGCGGCTGCGGGCCGAGCCGTACAAGTCGCACCTGGCCTATGTGAAGGAGCGGCGCTCCGACGCGGACGGGGAGGCGATCCTCGCCGAGGCGTTGGCCAAGCTGCGCCAGCGTCGCGGCCG
>NZ_BOMW01000032.1 GCF_016862395.1 Actinoplanes siamensis
GAAGCCCGGCCAGGCATGCCCAGCCGGCAGTCGAGGTCCCGCAAGCCGCGCGAGGCGCCTCCCGGCGCCGGCGGCGACATGCGCGGCCGGCCGTCCGGGGTGTCTCGCCCCGCGCAAGGCGCCTATCCGGGCCGGCCGGGCGTGTGCGGCCGACGGTTCATCGGGACTCGTCGAGGAAGTCGGTGATCAGGGACGCCAGCACACCCGGCTGCTCGATCACCATCGCGTGCGAGGCGTCCGCCAGCCGGACATGCCGCAGATGCGGCGCCGCCTGCGCCTGAGCGAGCAGATACCGGCGGTACGCGGCATAGAGATCCGCGAACGGCTGCTGCTCCGGCAGATCCCGGGTGGCCAGCACGAGCAGCGCCGGGCACCTGATCGCGGCGTACACCGAAGACAGGTCCAGCTCGGTCAGCAGAGCGCGCAACCGGGTGGTCGCCTCGAACGACGGCCGGAACGTGGTCCGACCGTTCTTCCCGTGCACCAGGTTCCGCCGGAAGCTCTCGATCCACACCTTCTCGTTGGCGCCCATGTCCCGCGCCGCCATCCGCTGCCGCTCCACCAGGTCGGCGAGTTCGTCCGCCGGCACGGTCTGCCCGGCCGCGGCCTCCATCATGTCGAACACCGCCCCGAGCCGTTGCAGCTCGCCGGAGGCGTCGTCGAGGCCGGGCAGCTGGGACGGCCGGGTGGGCGGCGGGTTGCCGTCCAGGCTCACCACCCCGCGCGACTCCGGGTGCCGCTCGCCCCAGAGCGCGGCGAGCATGCCGCCCAGCGAGTGCCCGACCACGGCCGGCCGCTCCAGCTCCAGCTTCACGCAGACGGCGGCCAGGTCGCCGAGTGCGGCGTCCCAGCTCCACGGCCCGTCCGCGGACCGGCCGTGCCCGCGCAGGTCGAGCGTGACCACCCGGTGGTGTGGTCGCAGCTCGCGGGCCAGCGTGGTCATCTGCGCCAGGTTGCCACCCGCGCCGTGCAGGAGGAGCAGCGGAGGCCGGTCGCCTCCGAAGTCACGAACGGCGATCTGCACGTTCCCCACGTCGACAAGACTGTCGTTGATCATTGCCCCTCCTCCGGGGAAGAAAAAGATCGAAGCAGGCGTTCCCGGACCGCGCTCACCGGCACCCCGCCGTCCGGATGCCGCGGGAGCTTCCCCCGCCGCACCAGGTCGTGCACGCCCTGCCGGCTGATCCCGAGCATCGCCCCGGCGGTGGCCAGCGTGACCGACTCGGCGAACGGGTGCCCGACCCGCCGCGCCACCGCCTGCCCGAGCGGAGTGCCCCACCACTGCGCCGGCGGCGCGAACGCGTGATCGTCGGGGTACAGCGTGGCGATCAGCCGCGCGATGGTGCCGACGGCCTCCCGGGACGGCCCCTGCTCGATGACGAGCGCCCAGTCCAGCGCCCTGCGGCGGAGCCGGTCGCGGACCTCGTCCACGCAGCTGTCCCCGTCCAGCAGGATCTCCAGCGGGTCGGCGAGGCGCACGTCGAGCAATCGCACGATCTGTTCGGCCAGCGACTCCACCCCCCGATCCTGGCGATACTTGACAGCAGTTGTCAAGAACGAATCAATTACTGTGCGTACGGGCTGAGCCCACCACTTCCGCGAACCGCCCCGGGGCAATAAGGTGTGCCCGAACCCGGGAGGATCACAAGTGCGAACCGTCGTCGCCGCCCTCGGCGTCGTCACGTTGCTGGCCGTCGCCGGCTGCAACGAGAAGGACGACGCGGCCACGGTCACGCTGCCCCCGGTCGAGATCGCCGAGGCCCCGGCCGCCTCCGCGGGCGGCGCCTGCATCCTCTGGGACTGGGCCTTCATCGAGCAGAAGATCGGCGTCCGGTTCTCGGTCGCCGCCTCCGACCAGGTCGACGACACGTCCACCTGCGTGGTGCAGACGATGGACGGCTCGTGGCCCGATCTGTCACTGTCCGTGGTCGAGCAGACCACCGCGGACGCCAAGGTCTTCCTGTCCGACCGGATGCCGAAGAAGTCGGTCCAGCTCAGGGGCCTGGGCAAGGCGGGCTACCGGCTGAACGCGGCGGCGAGCGGCGGGCACGGCCCGTCCGTGGAGATCGGCTGGCTGAGCGAGGCCGAGCAGCTCCAGACGCTGAAGTTCACCTTCGCCAAAGGCGCGTCGAACTCGTCGGTGTCGCAGATGAACAGCCGGCTGCTGGAGCTGGCGAAGGCGATGGACACCACCGACGGCTGAGTGCCGGTGGTGTCCCACCGGAGAGCTAACGAGCGGCGACGAACACCCGCGACGCCACTTCACGCGGCAGCCGGATCCGGTCACCCGACTTGTCGATGGTGACCCCGTCCCGCTCCTGGGCGACCGTCACGGTCGTACCCGGATCGATGCCGGCGGCATGCAGCTGCCGCAGCACATCCGAGTTCGTCTGGACGCTCTCGCAGATCCTGGACACCACGACGCTGCCGGTCAGGCCCGGGAACGCCAGGTTGCGCTCACTGATCCCGATCTGCGGGACGTTGTTGTCCTCCGGCAGGCCCAGCTGCTCCAGACCGGGAATCGGATTCCCGTACGGCGAGCGGGTCGGCTTGTTCAGCAGCTCGTAGACCCGGCGCTCGACCGAGTCGCTCATCACGTGTTCCCACCGGCACGCCTCCTCGTGGGCTTCCTCCCAGGGCATGCCGATCACGTTGACCAGCAGTAGTTCGGCAAGGCGGTGCTTGCGCATGACGGAGATGGCGCTGCTGCGCCCCTCCTCGGTCAGCACCAGGTGACGGTCGCCCTCGACGGTGAGCAGACCGTCCCGCTCCATGCGGGCGACCGTCTGGCTGACCGTGGGCCCGCTCTGGTGCAGGCGCTCGGCGATCCGAGCCCGAAGCGGAGGCACGCCTTCTTCTTCGAGTTCGAGAATGGTCCGGAGATACATCTCGGTGGTATCGACAAGGTCATTCACGATGCGGTCCTCCCAGCAGCGATGTTACCGCGTGGCGGGGGGTTGACATCCGCCCCGAGCGAGTGCCAGGAGACCCTACCGGAGGGACCGTGGGAGCATGTCGGCATGGCGGACGACACGACGGCGGTGGTCTGGGACGAGGCTCTGCTCGGCTACGACATGGGTGATCACCCGATGAACCCGGTGCGTGTCGAGTTGACCATGGCCCTCGCCCGTGATCTCGGCGTCCTGGACCGCCCCGGAGTGCGGTTGATCACGCCCCAGCCGGCCACCGAGACCCAGCTCACCCGGGTGCACCGGGCGGACTACCTGGATGCGGTGCGCCAGGCCCCGATCGATCCGTTCTTTCTGGGCTGGGGGCTGAACACCCCGGACAATCCGGTCTTCGACGGCATGCACGACTCCTCGGCGCGGATCTGCGGGGCGAGCATCGCGGCCGTCGAGGCGGTCTGGCACGGCTCGGCGCGCCGCGCGGTGAACGTGGCCGGCGGCCTGCACCACGCCATGCCGGCGCGGGCGGCCGGCTTCTGCGTCTACAACGACCCGGCGGTGGCGATCGCCTGGCTGCTGGACCACGGCGCGCAGCGGGTGGCCTACCTGGACGTGGACGTGCACCACGGCGACGGGGTGCAGGCGATCTTCTACGACGACCCGCGGGTGCTCACGGTCAGCCTGCACGAGACCCCGCTGGCGCTCTTCCCGGGCACCGGGTTCTGCGACGAGACCGGCGGGCCGGGGGCCGAGGGCACCGCGGTCAACGTGCCGCTCCCGCCGGGCACCGGGGACGCCGGCTGGCTCAAGGCGTACCACGCGGTGGTCCCCTCGGTCGTCCGGGCGTTCGCCCCGGAGATCATCGTGAGCCAGTGCGGCGCGGACGCGCACCGGCTGGACCCGCTGGCCGATCTGACCCTCTCGGTCGACTGCCAGCGCGCGGCGTACCTGGCGATGCGCGAACTGGCCGACGAGCTCTGCGACGGCCGCTGGGTGGCGCTCGGCGGCGGTGGGTACGCGCTGGTCGAAGTCGTGCCGCGGGCCTGGTCGCATCTGCTGGCGGTGGCCACCGGTGAGCCGTTGGACCCGGCCACCCGCACCCCGGGGTCCTGGCGCAAGCTGGCCGCCGGCCGCCGCCCGGGCGTCCCGGTACCGGAGACGATGGGGGACGGGCCGCCGTCCGGGGAGATCCCGCAGTGGTCGCCGGGCCTGGCGAGCGACCCGGTGGACCGCGCCGTGCTGGCCACCCGCCTGGCGGTCTTCCCCCTGCACGGGCTCGACCCCTACGACCCCCGAGACTGACGATGGAGCGCAGCGCAGACGTCCTGCTGGCCGACGGCAGCACCGTGCACCTGCGGCAGATCCGCCCGGAGGACGCCCCGGCCATCGTGGAGTTTCACTCCCGGATGAGCGACCGCACCCGCTACCTGCGGTATTTCTCGCCCTATCCGCGGATCCCGGAACGCGACCTGCAGCGGTTCGTCAACGTGGACCACCGCGACCGGGAGGCGTTCGTCACGGTCGCCGCGGACGGCCGGATCACCTCGGTCGGGCGGTACGAGCGTCTCGGCGCCGGCTCCCCGGAGGCCGAGGTCGCCTTCGTGGTGGAGGACGCGCAGCAGGGCCGGGGGATCGGCTCGGTGTTGCTGGAGCACCTGGCCGACGCGGCCCGCGACCACGGCGTCACCCGGTTCGTCGCCGAGGTGCTCCCGGAGAACGGCGGCATGCTGCGGGTCTTCGGCGACTCCGGGTACCAGGTGCAGCGCCGCTACGCGGACGGCGTGGTCCACCTGGGCTTCCCGATCGCGCCCACCGAGAAGTCCCGCGAGGTCCAGGAGTCCCGGGAGCACCTGACCGAGGCGCGCTCGATCGCCCGGCTGATCGCCCCGCGAGGCATCGCCATCTACGGGGCCAGCGCCAGCGGGCACGGGATCGGCGCGGCCATGCTCGGCAACCTGCGCGACGGCGGGTACACCGGCGCGGTGGTGCCGGTGCATCCGAGCGCCGAGCGGGTGGCGGGGCTCCCGGCGTACCGGACGGCGTCGGATGCCGGCACCCCGATCGACCTGGCCGTGATCGCCGTGCCCGCCGACCGCGTCGCGCAGGCCCTGGCCGACGCGGCGTCGGCGGGCGCCGGAGGCGTGGTGATCGGCTCCGCCGGATTCGCCGAGTCCGGGGCCGAGGGCGCGGCCCGACAGCGGCAGCTGATCGAGAGCGCGCACGCGGCCGGCCTGCGGGTGATCGGCCCGAGTAGTTTCGGGATCGCCAACACCGACCCGGCGATCCGGTTGAACGCGACCATGGCGCCCCGGCTGCCGGCCGCCGGCCGGGTCGGCTTCTTCGCCCAGAGCGGCGCGCTGGGCGTGGCGCTGCTCGCCGAGGCGGACCGGCGCGGCCTGGGCCTGTCGAGCTTCGTCTCGGCCGGCAACCGGGCCGACGTGTCCGGAAACGATCTGCTGCAGTACTGGCGCGACGACCCGGGCACCGACGTGGTGCTGCTCTACCTGGAGACGTTCGGCAACCCGCGCAAGTTCGCCCGGCTGGCCCGCCGGATGAGCCGGGTGAAGCCGGTGGTCGCGGTGGCCTCGGCGACCCGCCCGCCGGGGCTGGCCGGCGACCTGCCCGGCCCGGACGCGCACGCGGTGACCGCGCTCTTCGCCCGCTCCGGGGTGATCCGGGTGGACACCGTGCAGGAGCTCTTCGACGTCGGCATGCTGCTCGCCCACCAGCCGCTGCCGGCCGGGCGCCGGGTGGCGGTGGTCGGCAACTCGTCCGCGCTGGCCGCGCTCGCCGAGGTGGCCTGCCGGGCGGCCGGCCTGGTGGTGGCCGAGGGCTATCCGCGTGACCTGAGCCCGATGGCGTCCGCGCAGGAGCTGGCCGACGCGCTCGCCGACGCCGCTGTCGACGAGCAGGTGGACGCGCTGGTGGTGGTGTCCGCCCCGGTGGTGCCCGGCCAGCAGGTGCACGAGGAGGACGCGGACTTCGCGTCGGCGCTGGCCGGTGTGGCGCTGGCCGGGGAGAAGCCGACAGTGGCGACGCTGGTCTTCGGCAAGGTGCCGCCGCGTGTGCCGGTCTATCCGTCGGTGGAGGAGGCGGTCCGCGCGCTGGCCCGGGTGGTGAACTACGCGGAGTGGCTGCGGCGGCCGCCTGGTGTCCTGCCGGTGATGTCCGATCTGGATCCAGCCGCCGCGGAGGCCGCGGAGACCGCGACCGAGCTGCTGGCCGCCTACGGCATCGAAGTGGTGCCCTCGACGCTCGCCCGCTCCACGGACGAGGCCGTCGCCGCCGCGGCCGAGCTGGGCTTCCCGGTCGCGCTCAAGGCGGCCGGCGGCGGATTGCGGCACCGGATCGACCTCGGCGCGGTCCGGCTGGCACTGCAGAACCACGACGACGTGCGTACGGCGTACCGCGACCTGGACACCACGTTCGGCCCCGAGGTGCTGGTGCAGACCATGGTCGCCCCGGGCGTGGCCTGTGTCGTCGAGGTGGTCGAGGATCCGGCGTTCGGCCCGGTGGTCGGTTTCGGGCTCGGCGGCGTGGCCAGCGAACTGCTCGGCGACCTGGCCTGGCGAGCCGCCCCGCTGACCGACCGGGCGGCCGAGGCGCTGGTCGGCGAGCCGCGGGCGGCGCCGCTGCTGCACGGGTACCGCGGGTCCACGCCGGTGGACCGGGCCGCGCTGATCGATCTGCTGCTGCGGGTGGGCCGGCTCGCCGACGACCACCCGCGGGTGCGGTCGCTGCTGCTCAACCCGGTGCTGGTGCGGCCGGACGGCTTCTCGGTGCTGCACGCCGCCGCGGAACTGGGCGAGCCCGGCGTCCGTCCGGACACCGGGCCGCGCCGCCTCAACTAGAAGGCCGTGGCGGGGTCAGACCGCGTACGCCTCGAGGCGGGACGCCCGCTCCGGGTCGCGCAGCTTGAGCATCGTCACCTTCTCGATCTGGCGGATGCGCTCGCGGCTGAGGCCGAACTCGCGGCCCACCTCGTCGAGGGTGCGCTGGCGGCCGTCGTCGAGGCCGAAGCGCAGCCGGATCACCGCGGACTCCCGCTCGGAGAGCGTGGCCAGCACGATCTCCACCTCGTTGCGCAGCTCGCCCTGGGCGACGCCCTCGCCGGGCTGGTTCGGGTCGACAGCGGCGACGAAGTCACCGAGGGCGCTCTCGCCGTCCTCGCCGACCGCCTGGTCCAGGCTGACCGGCTCCCGGTCGTACGAGATGAGCTCGATGACCTGGAACTCCGGGACGCCCATGGCCTGCGCGATCTCGGTGATGCCGGGTTCCCGGCCGAGCTGGGCGGACAGGTCGCGCCGGGCCCGGACCATCCGGTTGACCTGCTCGACCATGTGCACCGGAATGCGGATGGTGCGCGCCTGGTCGGCCATCGCGCGGGTGATCGCCTGCCGGATCCACCAGGTCGCGTAGGTGGAGAACTTGTAGCCCTTGGTGTAGTCGAACTTCTCGACCGCGCGGATCAGGCCGAGGTTGCCCTCCTGGATCAGGTCGAGGAAGGCCATACCACGCCCGGTGTAGCGCTTGGCGATGCTGACCACCAGCCGCAGGTTCGCCTCGAGCAGGTGGTTCTTCGCCGCCCGCCCCTCGGCGACGATGATCTCGAAAAGCGGCGCCAGGTCGGCGCCGGCGGTCGGCAGCTTCTCCTCGGCGTAGAGGCCGGCCTCGATCCGCTTGGAGAGGGTGACCTCCTCCACCGCGGTGAGCAGGCGGGTGCGGCCGATGCCGTTGAGGTAGGCCCGGACCAGGTCGGCGGAGACGCCGCGCTCGTCCGTCGCGTCGAGGTCGGCCACCGGCTCGATCTCGTCGGTCATGCTGTCCTCAACCGTCGCCTTCGTCGTCTCCAGGACCACTTGAGTCCCCTCCCCGTAATCGTGCCTGCCAGCCACTTCCGTGCCGGTGACGAGAAGCTTCGTCGCAGACGCGTTAAGCGGAGGTGAGGCCAGCGTCCAGGTGGCATGAATCAGGGAGAACCCTGACGTCGGCAAGCCGACAAGGGCGGTCGAAACGGGATAATGTCCGGGCAGGGCGAAGGGGCGAGGGAGGGGTGCGGAATGGTCTTCCGGAAGATGCTGCAGGCGCTGGGGGTGGGTGGCCCGTCCGTCGACACCGTGCTGACCGATCCGAACTGCCGCCCCGGCGGGGTGCTGGAGGGCCGGGTGCACGTGCTCGGCGGCGACCACGCCGTCGACGTGGAGTACGTCGCGATCGGCTTGACCACCAAGGTGGAGGTGGAGAGCGGCGACAACGAGTACCAGACCGATCAGGAGTTCCACAGGCAGCGGCTGACCGGCTCGTTCCGGCTGGAGCCCGGCGCGCGTCACGACGTGCCGTTCCGTTTCGAGGTGCCGTGGCAGACCCCGATCACCGAGCTGTACGGCCAGCATCTGCACGGCATGACGATGGGCCTGGCCACCGAGCTGGAGGTGGCCCGCGCGGTGGACAAGTCCGATCTGGACGCGGTGCGGGTGCACCCGCTGCCGGCCCAGGAGCGGATCCTTCAGGCGCTGCTGCGGCTGGGTTTCCGCTTCCACCGGGCCGACGTGGAGCGTGGCCGGGTCTACGGCGTCGAGCAGCAGCTGCCGTTCTACCAGGAGATCGAGTTCTACCCGCCGGCGCAGTTCGCGAGCGGGATCAACCAGCTGGAGCTGACCTTCCTGCCCACGCCGCGCCGGCTGCAGGTGGTGCTGGAGCTGGACAAGCGCGGCGGCCTGTTCACCGAGGGCCACGACGCGTTCGGCAGCTTCGACGTCGACTACGCCACCGTGGACCAGGTGGACTGGACCGGCAGGCTGGACGACTGGCTGCGCCAGTCGGCACAGCGCCGCGGGTTGTTTTTTTGATCCACTAGCATGTGCCGATGCGTAAGGCTTTGACTACTCTCATGACGCTGGCGCTGGCCGGGGTGGCCGCGATCGCGCCGTCTCCGGCGATCGCCGCGGAGCCCGATCCGGCGATCGGGTCGGCGGTCTTCAACAATCCGTCCGGCTCGGTGTCCGCGCAGTATGCGATCTTCCAGCAGATCGCCCGGATCATCGACCGGGTGCCGGCCGGCGAGACCATCCGCATGTCCTGGCTCGACTTCACGCTGCCGGGCGCCGTCGGGCAGGCCGACACGGCGGAGACGCCGGACCTCGTGGAGCGTCTGAAGGCCGCGCACCAGCGTGGCGTCAACGTGCAGATCATCCTGAACTACTCCTCGTACGACGACGCCGCCGGCAACCGGTTCTACCCGGGCGTCGCGCTCACCGCGGAGCTGGGCTCGAACACGTCCGCCCCGTCGTTCCTGATGTTCTGCCGCGACAACGCCGGCTGCATCGCCAAGCGGTCGGTCTACGACGTGCTGGCCTACAACCACAACAAGTTCCTGCTGGCCTCCAAGGTGGTGCTGAACAGCGGCGCCGCGGTGAGCAACGTGACGTTCCAGTCGTCCGGCAACCTGACCAAGTGGGACGCCGACACCGCGTACAACAACTCGATCACCTGGAGCGAGGCGAGCTCGTACACGAACTACGTGAACTACTTCGCCGACCTGAAGAAGTACGGGCCCTCGGCGACCGGGGTGGACAACTACTACAAGACCGGGTCCACCAACGATGTCTACAAGACGCACTTCTTCCCGCGGATGGAGACCGACGGCAACCCGGGCCAGACGTCCACCGACACGATGATCTCGGTGCTCAACTCGGTGACGTGCTCGTACAAGGGGACCTCCGACGGGCTCACCCACCAGACCGACATCCGCGTGGTGATCTGGGGATTCACCCGCACCGAGGTGGCCAAGAAGCTGGCCGCCCTGGCCAAGGCCGGCTGCTGGGTGGACGTCGTGTACGCGGCCGGTCCGTCGTCCAACCCGTACGCCTACACCAGTGAGAACGTGGTCAACGCGCTGAAGGCGGGCGGCGCCAACGTCGGACTGCACAGTTGCGCGGTGGCGTACGACGGGCGAACCCTCAAGCCGCACAGCAAGTACCTGCTGATCGACGGCCAGTACGACGACGACCAGATCCCGCGGGTCTTCACCGGAAGCGCGAACCTCGCGTTCTCCTCGCTGCGCAACGCCGACGAGACCATCGTCCGGGTGCGCAGCGCGGCCCTCCACGCGCAGTACCTGTCCAACTTCTACAAGGTCCGGGACACCTGCAGCGGGAAGATCCCGCCGTCCTGATCAGAGTTCCAGCAGGACCGTGCGCGGTCCGACGTTGACGCTCTCCACCAGCATGTGCGCCCGGAAGCGGCCGGTCTCCACCGTCGCTCCCCGGGCGCGCAGCGCTTCGGTGAACGCGGTGACCAGCGGCTCGGCCACCTCGGCCGGGGCCGCCGCGGTCCAGCTCGGGCGGCGGCCCTTGCGCGCGTCGCCGTAGAGCGTGAACTGGCTGACCACCAGCAGCGGGGCGCCGTTGTCGGCGGCCGACCGGTCGCCGTCCAGGATGCGCAGCTCCCACGTCTTGCGGGCCAGTTCGGCGGCTTTCGCCGGGGTGTCGTCGTGGGTGACCCCGACCAGCACCAGCAGCCCGTCCGTGATCTTCCCGGTCACCTCGTCGCCGACCGTGACGCTCGCCCGGCTGACCGTCTGCACCAGTGCCCGCATGCCGTTCCCGTCGTCCCGGCCGCCGCGCCGCTCGCGGCGATCCGGGTACGGACGGTAGCGGACCGCTCAGCCGGCGGCGTCGCTGGTGTACTCGTCGGCAGGGGTGCGCAACGCCCCGGTGGTGGCGTCACCGGTGGTCGTGTTCGCCACGCCCGGCCCGGTCCGCGCCCGGTTCGGGAAGCTGGCCGGCCCGGCGGTGCCACCGGTCGTGGTCATCACCCCGCCGGTCGCCGGGCCGCCGTTGCGCAGCTCCTCCGGGTCGGTGCCGGCCTCGATCGTGCTGGACAGGCCGGGATCCTCGTCGCCGCCCTTCTCCGGCCGGTAGCTGTTCGGTTCGAGCACCGCCTCCGAGGCGAAGTCGCTCCCGGGTCGTGAGTCGCTCATCGTCCACCTCCGTGTCAGGTCGTCCCGAAATGCCCACCGGAGCCGCTGCCAAACACCCGTGAAGTCTTACCTAAATGCGTCGAAAGCTGGTCGGCAGCGGTCCGAACAATGCCAGGATTTGCCTGGTCGGAGGCGGCATCAAGCCCGGTGGTCCGACCGGGGTGGTGCGCTCTGCGATCGAGGTGGACCTGGACCCGTGCGCCGTCATGCGCCGGACCGACCGTACCCAGACGGGAGAAACACCCATGCCCCTCACCAGCACCACCGGCGGGCGTACCAGCGAGGCCACCCGCCCGGCCCGGCCGGCGGCCGCGGCGACCGCGACCCGGGCGGCGCGTCCGGGCGCGGACGGCGACGCGACCCGGCGCCAGGCCCGCTCGGTGGCCAAACAGCAGCAGGCGGCGGAGCGGATCGCCGCGGCGACCGCCGAGATCTCGGCGCAGAACGCCGAGGCGGCCGAGGCGTCCCGCCAGCTCACCGAGGCGATGCAGCAGATCGCGGCGGGCGCCGAGCAGGCGTCCGGCGCCACCCAGGAGAGCCTGGGCGCGATGAACCAGATCGAGGACCGGGTGGGCCGGCAGGAGCAGACCACCCGGCAGGTGGCCGAGCTGAGCCAGACGCTGCAGGGCCTGCTCAACGAGACGCGGAACGGCATCAACGCGCTGCTGGCCAACGTCGACCAGGCCTCGGCCCGCCAGACCACCTCCGTGGTGACCATCACCGAGCTGGAGAAGCAGGCGGACGAGATCGGCGAGATCGTCAAAACGGTCGCGCACATCGCTGACCAGACGAACCTGCTGGCGCTGAACGCGGCGATCGAGGCGGCCCGGGCCCGCCAGCACGGCAAGGGTTTCGCGGTGGTGGCCGACGAGGTCCGCACGCTGGCCGAGACCAGCGAGCGCAGCGCCCGGCAGATCCGCGACCTGATCGACGAAGTGCGCAACAGCGTCACCGAGATCGCCGCGGCGGTGCAGGGCTCCGCGGAGACCGCCCGCGGCGAGGTCGAGAAGGGCAAGACGATCACCAGCCAGCTGGAGACCGTCCGGGCCGACATGGGCACCATCATGGCCGGCGCCACCGAGATGGCCGCCACCGCCGTGCAGGCCAAGCGCGCCGCGGGTAACGCCAAGCAACGCTCCGAGGAGATCGCCGCGGCCGCCGAGCAGCAGTCCGCGGCCTGTGAGGAGTCGCTGCAGACGGTCGGTCAGCAGACCCAGGCGCTGCGGCAGAGCGAGGAGGCCGCCGAGGCGCTCGCCGAGGTCGCCGAGACGTTGCGCAGCAGCACCGACATCGCCAAGAGCGCGGAGGACGTGGCCTCCACGGCGGAGCAACTGTCCGCGGCGGTGGAGGAGATCAACCGTGCGGCGGCCCAGATCAACACCGCGATCAACGAGATCAACACGGGCGCCCGGACGGCCGCCGAGAAGGGCCAGCAGACCGCCGAGGCGGTCAATCAGATCGAGCAGGGCGCCCAGCTCTCGGCCGAGCGGGGCGGCACCGCTGTGGAGCGCGCCGACACCATCCTCGAACTGCTCGCCACCAACAAGGAGGCGGTCGACTCGATGATCGAGGCGATCGGCCGGGCCGCCCGGGAGGGCATCGACAACGTCCGGAAGGTCACCGAGTTGGAGCAGATCTCCCGCCGGATCGACAAGATCGTCGATGCCATCGCGAACGTCTCGATCCAGACGAACATGCTCGCGGTGAACGGCTCCGTCGAGTCGGCCCGGGCCGGCGAGTTCGGCAAGGGCTTCGCCGTGGTCTCCACGGACATCCGCAACCTGGCCCGGGACTCGGCGGACAACGCCGACCGGATCAAGGACCTGGTCAAGGCGGTGCAGGACCGGATCGTCGAGGTCCGCGGCGACCTGGAGGAGACCAGCCGCATGTCGCTGGCCGAGGTGGAGGCGGCCAAGGTCACCACGGCCCGGCTGGTCGAGATCGAGCGGGACATGCAGCAGGTGCGCAGCGGCAACGACGAGGTGCGCCTGTCGGCCGAGGAGATCGCGAAGGTGCTCGGCGAGGTCAAGATCGGCCTGGAGCAGATCGCCGCCTCGGCCAACCAGGCCGAGCAGTTGGCCGGTCAGGCCTCCACCGCCGCGCGCGAGCAGGCCCAGGGCGCCGAGCAGCTGGCCGCCGCGGTCGAGGAGATCGCCGCGCTCGCCGACGAGTTGCAGAACGCGGGGTGACCATGGACGAGATCGAGCTGGCCGAGGACGAGGAGTCCTCCGACTACGTCACGTTCGACATGCTGGGGGAGCGGTACGCCTTCCCGATGCGCCGGGTGCAGGAGATCATCCGGATGCCCTCGGTGGTGCGGGTGCCGCTCGGCCCGCCGTCCCTGGAAGGGCTGGCCAACCTGCGCGGCCGGGTGCTGCCGGTGGTCAACCTGCGGCAGTGCTGCGCGATGGAGCAGGCCGAGCACGACGAGACCACCCGGGTGATCGTGGTGGACAGCGGGGTGCCGCTCGGCTTCGTGGTGGACCGGGTGGCCAGCGTGATCAGCATCGACCCGCAGGCCCTGGAGCCGGCCGACGCGGTGCAGTCCACGGTCCGCTCCGACGTGCTGGTCGGAGTGATCAAGTCGGGCGAGGGCGAGATGACCACGGTCCTCGACGTGGACCAGCTGATCGGCAGCCAGTTCGCCGGTCTGGCGGAGCGGCGGCCCGGCGGCGGCCGCGAGGCGGCGTCCCGGCCGACCGGCGAGCCGGATCCGGAGGCCGAGTCCGACGACACCCTGGAGCTGGTCAGCTTCGCGGTCGAGGGCCAGGAGTACGCGCTGCCGATCGACCAGGTGCAGGAGATCGTCCAGGCGCCCGAGTCGGTCAGCCACGTGCCGAACGCCGCCGGCCAGGTGCTCGGCGTGATCGACCTGCGTGGCCGGCTGTTGCCGGTGGTGAGCATGCGCCGGGTCTTCGGGCTGCCGGTGACGCCGCTGGAGCCGCAGAACCGGATCGTCGTCGTCTCGTTGAAGGACGGCGTGGTCGGTGTGGTGATGGACACCGTGCGCGAGGTGCTGCGGGTGCCGCACCAGCTGGTCGCCCCGCTGCCCGGCGTGGTGGCCGGGGAGGGCCGCAAGACCGAGGTCGAGTCGGTGTGCCGGCTGGAGGACGGCAAGCGGCTGGTGTCGGTGCTCAGTGTGAACCGGATGTTCGACTCACCAGAGGTGCGCGACGAGATCGCCGGATACCGGGAGGACGACGAGGAGATGACCAGTGAGAGGCCCGGCGAGGCCGACGACGGCCGGGGCGGCGAGGAACTGTTCGTCGTGTTCCGGCTCGACAAGGAGGAGTACGCGGTAGACGTCGACGCGGTGCAGGAGATCATCCGGGTGCCGGACGCGCTGATCCGCGTGCCGAAGTCCTTCGACTTCGTGGAGGGCCTGGTCAACCTGCGCGGCACGGTGTTGCCGGTGGTCGACCTGCGGACCCGGCTGGGCCTGGCCCGCGCCCCGCGGGACGAGCGGCAGCGGATCGTGGTGCTGATCATCGGCGGGGTCCGGACCGGTTTCATCGTCGACTCGGTGGCCGAGGTCGCCCGGGTCGGGCGCAACGTGCTGGAGCCGGCCCCGGAGCTCTCCGAGGAGCAGGCACGCGTGGTGTCCCGCGTGGCCAACCTGCCCGAGCAGCAACGGATGCTGCTGCTCGTACAGGTGGATCAGTTGCTCGCGGCCGATCAGGCCGCCGTGGCCGCCGGCCTGTGCGAGGAGATCGTCGACGAGGCCCTCGCCGGGGTGTAGGGGGATGGCTACCTCGGTCCTGGTCGTCGACGACTCGGCGTTGATGCGCCGGGCGCTCAAGGGCATGCTCACCGAGGCCGGCGACTTCGTGGTGCACACCGCCCGCAACGGGGTGGACGCGCTCGAACAGCTGGAGCGCGTCCATCCGGACGTGGTGACGCTGGACGTGAACATGCCGGAGATGGACGGGCTCACCTGCCTTTCCAAGATCATGGAACGGCGCCCGGTGCCGGTCGTCATGGTCTCCTCGCTGACCGAGCACAACGCCCTGGTCACGCTGGAGGCGCTGCAACTGGGGGCGGTGGACTACGTGCCCAAGCCGGGCGGCACCGTCTCGCTCAACATCGACGAGGTCTCCGCCGAGCTGGTCAGCAAGGTCCGTGGCGCGGCGCAGGCGAAGATGAAGCGGGCCGGCACCCTGAGGGCCCGGATCCGGGCGGCCGCGCCGCCGCCACCGCCGGCGGGCGAGGCCGGCCCGGTCGACCTCGTGCTGATCGGCTCCTCCACCGGTGGCCCGCACCTGCTCTCCGAGCTGCTCCCGCAGCTGCCCGGGACGCTGGCCGCCCCGGTCGTGGTGGCCCAGCACATCCCGGCCTCGTTCACCGCGCCGCTGGCCCGCCGGCTGGACGACACGTGCGCGCTGCGGGTGCACGAGGTCGACCGGATCATGACGATGAGCCGCGGCAACATCTACGTCGGCCGCGGGGGTGCCGACGTGGTGGTGGCGCGGCGCACCGACGGGTTGATCGTGAAGCCCGCGCCGGCCGCCGCGGAGTACCGCTGGCATCCGAGCGTGGACCGGATGGTGGCCTCGGCCAGTCGCTACGTCGACCCGAAACGGCTGGTCTGTGTGCTGCTGACCGGGATGGGCGACGACGGCGCGACCGAGATGGCGATGGTTCACAAGGGCGGCGGCCGGACCATCGCCGAGGCCGAGGAGACCGCTGTGGTCTGGGGCATGCCCGGCGAGCTGGCCCGCCGGGGCGGGGCCACCGAGGTGCTGCCCGCGTACGAGATCGCCGGTCGCCTGGCCGACTGGGTGCGCTGAGGAGGGGTGATCATCATGGGACTGGTCCGTAAACAGCAACCCGAGCCGGAGACGGCGCCACCGCTGGACACCGGCGAACTGATCCGCAAGCTCGACGACCCGGACCCGGAACAGCGCCGGGAGGCCGCCCTGGAGCTGGCCGGCGAGCCGGACGCGGTGCCCGAGCTGCTGGCCCGGGTCGGGCTGGAGACCCAGCCGCGGGTCCGCGACGCGATGCTCACCACGCTGGCGGGCCACGACACCGAGGCGGTGGCGGCCGGCCTGGCGGTGCATCTGGCCAGCGACGAGGCGGGCCTGCGGACGGCGGTGGCCGAGGCGCTGGCGACCATGCCGCTCTCGGTGCCGGGGCTGCTGCCCGACCTGCTCGCGGCGCCGGACCACGACGTACGCGTGATGACCGCGATGGTCCTCGCCGATCTGCCGACCCCGGAGGCCAGGTCCTGGCTGGTCCGGATGATCACCGACGACACGCATCCGAACGTGGTGACCGCCGCGATCGACGCACTGCTGCCGGCCGCCACCGCCGAGCACGTCCCGGTCCTGGAGGCGGCCGCGCGGCGTTTCCCGGACGATCCGTTCCTGCAGTTCACCGTCCGCGCGGCGCTGCCGGGGCTGGCCGGTACGCAGTGATGGCCGGCGCGACCTCCGCGGGCGCCGGCCTCTCCGACGCCGACTTCGACAGGTTCACCGAGTACTTCTACAAGCGCACCGGCATCCATTTCACGCACGCCAAGCGCTACTTCGTCGACAAGCGGGTGGAGACCTGCATCCGCTCCTCGCCGTACGACACGTTCGCCAGCTGGTTCGCGGCGCTCCGGATGGACAAGCCGGACATGCTCCAGGAGCTGATCAACGAGCTCACCGTGAACGAGACGTACTTCCTGCGCGAGGACTACCAGTTCGACGCGATGCTGAACACGGTGCTGCCGAAGGCCCTGGCGGCCCGCGGCGGGGTGAACCGGATCGCCGGCCCCATCAAGATCCTCTCGTTGCCCTGCTCGACCGGCGAGGAGCCGTACTCGATCGCGCTGCGCCTGCTGGAGGAGTGGGACCAGATCGACCACGTGGACGTGGAGATCCACGGCGCCGACATCGACTCCGACGTGCTGGCCAAGGCGGCGCACGCCAGTTACGGCGCGCGATCGCTGGCACGGGTGCCCAAAGCCTGGGTGAACAAGTACTTCACCCCGGTGGGCTCCGGCCGTTACCAGGTCGACGAGGGCATCCGCAGCGCTGTCACGCTGCACAAGGTGAACGTCTGCGACACCGCCGCGATGCGCGCGTTCCGCGACTTCGACGTGATCTTCTGCCGCAACGTGCTGATCTATTTCGACGAGCTGTCCAGCCGCCGGGCCGCCGAGAACCTGTACGGCGCCCTGCGCCCGGGCGGACATCTGTTCCTCGGGCACTCCGAGTCGATGAGCCGGATCTCACCGATCTTCACGCCGACCCGCCTGCCGGAGGGCATCGTCTACCAGCGACCGACCGGAGCGAAGTGATGACCCGGGTTCTAGTAGTGGATGACGCCGCGACCGTGCGGCTCTATCACACCAGTCTGCTCCGCGAGGCCGGTTTCGAGGTGGCCGAGGCGGCGAACGGCCTGGAGGCCGTGGAGGCGGCCATGATCGACTCGTACGACCTGTTCGTGGTGGACGTCAACATGCCGAAGATGAACGGCTACACCTGCGTGGAGACGCTGCGCTCGGAGACGGTCGGGACGGCCGCGCCGGTGCTGATGATCAGCACCGAGGACCGGCCCGGGGACGCCGACCGGGCGTACCAGGCGGGGGCGAACCTCTACCTGGTGAAACCGGTGAGCGCCGAGCGGTTGGTCCGGGTCGCCACGATGCTCACCACGGGGAAGGGCCCGGACGCATGAATCCGCTGTTGGCCCAGTTCCTCGCCGAGGCGAACGACCTGCTCGCCTCGGTCGACGACGGCCTGCTGCAGCTGGAGCGCAACCCCGGCGACCCGGAGCTGGTCAACGAGGTCTTCCGGGCCGCGCACACGTTCAAGGGCTCGTCCGGCCTGTTCGACTTCCCGGAGCTGACCCGGCTCACCCACGCCGCCGAGGATCTGCTGGACGCGGTGCGCGGCGGCCGGCTCGCGCTGGACTCCGGCATGGTCGACGACCTGCTGGCCGCGTTCGACCTGATCCGCGGCTGGCTGGCGCACGTCACCACGCACGAGCGCCTGCCCGCGACGGCCGGCAACGACGCCGCCGGGCTGATCACCAAGCTGCGGGCGCCGCTGGGCGGCGGCCCGGAGGCCGCCGATCAAGATCAAGGTCCGGCGGTGGTACGGCGGATCGACCCGCCCCCGGACTGGTTGGCCGAACTGGGCACGCAGTGGCTGATCGAGACCGCGACCTGGCTCGACACCACCTCGTCCACCCTGCGGTTCCTGCGCTACCTGCCGGACCGGGACTGCTTCTTCCGCGCCGAGGACCCGTTGCACCTGGTCCGCCAGGTGCCCGGCCTGGACAAGCTAGTGGTGATCCGGCCCGACGAGTGGCCCTCGATCGAGGACTACGACGAGTACGCCTGCCTGCTCTCCTTCGTGCTGGCCACCCGCGCCTCGGCAGGCGAGCTGGACTACCTCTTCCGCTACGTCCCGGACCAGGTCGCCGTCGTCGAGCTGGACGCCGCCGCGATCAACCGGCACCTGGCCGGCGAGGACGAGGAGGAGGCCGCCCCGGTGGCCGAGGCGGGCGCCGAGCCGCTGCACGTCGACGCCGAACTGGCCGCCGACGCCCGCGCCGTGCTCACCGCGGCGCACCGCACCCTGGCCGTCGGCGAGCCGTCCGGCACCCAGCTGCTCGCCCTGACCGGCTCGGTGGTCTCGGCCGCCTACGCGCTCGGCGTCCCGCTGGACCTGACCGGCGCCGACCGGGAGGCGGTGAACGCCGCGATCGAGGGCGTGCTGGGCCGCGCCCCGGCGGAGGGCGCCGCGCAGCCGCCGGGCGTCGACCCGCCGGTGTTGGAGCAACTGGCCGCCCGGCCCGCCCCGGAGCCGGCCGGCCGCGCCGACGACGCGGGCGGCCAGGTAGGCACCCGGGTGCTCAAGGTCGACCAGGAGAAGGTGGACCGGCTGATGGAGCTGGTCGGCGAGCTCAACGTGGCCAAGAACGGGCTGACCTTCCTGGCCGCCGCGGCCGAGGAGGAGTTCGGCAGCCGCGCGCTCAGCCGCCGGATCAAGGACCAGTACGCCGGCCTGCACCGGATCGCCGAGGAGCTGCAGGCGGCCGTGATGGACGTCCGGATGCTGCCGCTCTCCGTCGCGTTCAGCCGCTTCCCGCGGCTGGTCCGCGACCTCAGCCGGCGGCTCGGCAAGACCATCGAGCTGGTCACCGAGGGCGAGGACACGATGGCCGACAAGGACGTCATCGAGGCCCTCGGCGACCCGTTGGTCCACCTCGTCCGCAACAGCCTCGACCACGGGATCGAGACGTCCGGCGAGCGGGTCGCCGCGGGCAAGCCCGCCACCGCCCGGCTCACCCTCGCGGCGGTCGCCGACGGGGACGCGGTGCTGGTCGAGGTCTCCGACGACGGCCGTGGCGTGGATCCGGAGCGGGTCAAGCGCAAGGCGTACGAGAAGGGCCTGATCTCCGAGGAGGAGCTGGAGTCGCTGACCGACACCGAGGCGGTCGACCTGGTCTTCCGCCCCGGCTTCTCGACCGCCGACCAGGTCTCCGACCTGTCCGGCCGGGGCGTCGGCATGGACGCGGTGCGGGCCAGCGTGGAGAAGCTCGGCGGCAGCGTGACCATGCGCTCGCAGCTGGGCTCCGGCACCACCACCCGGCTTCGGCTGCCGCTGTCCATGGCGGTCACCCAGGTGATGGTGGTCAGCGTGGGCGGGCAGCGGTTCGGCATCCCGGTCGACCTGGTGGTGGAGACGGTCCGGGTGCCGGCCGCCGAGATGGGCCGCGTCCTGCACCAGGACGTGGTGGTGATGCGCGGCGAGGTGGTGCCGGTGATCGACCTGGCCCGCGCCCTGGAGATGCCCTGGTCGCAGGAGGAGAGCCGGGACCGCGCGGTGCTCGTGGTGTCGGTCAACGGCCAGCGCGTCGGCCTGCTCGTCGAGCAGTTCCACAGGGAGGTAGACGTGATCCTCAAACCGATGGAGGGCCTGCTCGCCCACGCCGCCGAGTTCTCCGGCACCGCGCTGCTCGGCGACGGCCTGGTGCTGCTGGTGCTGAACCTGAAGGAGGTGCTCGGTCTTGCCGCTCGAGTTGCATGACGAGAATGCCACGCTGATCGGGGTGGTCACCGTCGACGAGGTGGAACAGCTCGTCGGCTGGCTGCGGGGTTGCCAGAAACCGCGGGTCAGCCTGCGTAGATGCAACCATTTGCACACCGGCGCACTCCAGGCCCTGCTGCTTTTCCGGCCGAAGATTTCTGCAGCACCGAAGGACGCCTTCCTGGCGACGCAGGTGCTGCCGATGCTCAACGGGGGCAACGGCGAGAACGGCCGACAGGGGACCGAACCACCATGACCACCGTGATGCTCGTCGACGACTCCGCCACCATGCTGATGAGCCTGAAGTCCATCCTGACCAAGGCCGGCTACGCGGTGGAGACCGCGGCCCACGGCAAGGAAGCCCTGGACAAGCTGGGCAAGGGAGTCAAGCCCAACCTGATCATCAGCGACGTCAACATGCCGCAGATGGACGGGATCACGTTCGCCCGTGAGGCCCGCAAATCCCCGGGTATGCGGTTCACGCCGATCCTGATGCTGACGACCGAGTCGGAGCAGTCCAAGCGCGCCGAGGCGAAGAGCGCCGGCGCCACCGGCTGGCTGGTCAAGCCGGTCGGCCCGGACCAACTGCTCGGCGTGATCAAGCAGGTGCTCCCCGGGGCCTGAGGCCCGTCCCATCGCAACGGAGGTATCGCATGCCAAGCCTTCTCCGCAGGCTCTCGCTTGCCCCGGACCAGCCGGAGGAGCAGGGCGTACGGGGGGACGTCGTGGCCGGTGCCCTGGCGCCGATCCCGGCGTACTGCGAGGTGATCGACGGCCATGTGCGGGACGTGATCGAGCTCACCGGGGAGGCCGCGCACGCCATCATCCAACAGATGGTGAAGGTCGACTCGCTCGCCGAGGTGATGACCAGTGACGTCTCGCAGCTCGCCGGCACGCTCAGCCGCACCGAGCAGGAGCTGAGCCAGGTCAGCTCCTCCAACGACCAGTTGGTCGGGCGCCTGATCTCGTACTTCCTCTACCGGGACCACCAGATCCGGGCCCTGGTAGACCAGATGCGTGAGCTCAACCAGCACGTCACCCAGATCGAACAGGTCAGCCGGGCCACCAACATCCTGGCGCTGAACGCCATGATCGAGGCGGTCCGGGCGGGTGAGGCGGGTGAGGGCTTCTCGGTCGTCGCCGACGAGGTGCGCAAGCTGGCGCACCGCTCGTCGGAGGCGGCGCAGGGCATCGGCAGCAGCATCGCCGACCTGACCGCCAAGCTGGACGCGGTCCTCTCCGACGACACCCAGTTCGACCGGGCCCAGGAGTTCCCGGCGAACGACGAGGAGACCGCGATGACCCGCCGCCTGGGTGGCATCGCCAACGCCCAGCGGGAGATGTCCGAGATGGTGAGCGGCATCCTGCGCGACACCATCGAGGCCGCCCGGCAGGTGCAGAGCAGCTCGGACTCACTGGTCACGGAGACCTCCGGAGCCGTCGGCCATGTCCAGTTCCAGGACATCAGCCGGCAGATGCTGGAACATGTGGCGGACGCGGTCGCCGACGTGCGCCGGCAGTCCGAGTCCGTCGCTGGTTACGCGCGTGGTGAGGTCAGCGCCGAGGAGGTCCAGGAGCGGGCCATCGACGTCGACGATCTGCGGGCGAAGCACGTGATGGCCCGGCAGCGGTTCACGCACGCGGCGCAGACCGGCGAGGACGCGCAGGGCGCGGACGAACCGTTGATCGAGTTGTTCTGACAGTTGTCACGGGGGAAGGCGTCGCGATGGCTCGCATGGAGGATTACGGCCGGGAGGTGCCGACCGAGAAGGACGCCGTCAAGGCGCTCGCGGAGCTGGTCGGCCCGAAGATGGCCGAGGGTCTGTGGGGCCTCGCGGTGCAGTCGCTCGGCCTGCAGCGGCCGGTCACCAGCTCGGCCGACCTGCGGCGCGTCGCCGAGCTCGTGATGGAGGTGGGTGAGCTGAGCCGGGTGGCCGGCCGGTCGCTCAAGGTCCGGCTGATCACGTACGAGGCGCTGGCCCGGACGGTCCAGTCGTGAGGTTGCCGGAGTATCCGCAGCTGTACGACCCGGCCCGGATCCGCGAGATCGCCCGGCTCGGCCTGGACCAGGAGGAGCACCGCGCCGAGCTCACCGAGGTGGTCGAGGACGTGGCGAACCGGCTCGACACCCCGTTCGCGGTGCTGGACATCCTGCTCGACGACGCACAGGTGTTCCTGGCCGGGCACGGGCCGGTGCCGGGCTGGCTCGCCGAGGCGGGCGGCACCCCGATCGAGTGGGCGTTCTGCACGCCGATGCTCGGGCACCGCCGGCCGCACGCGGTCGAGGAC
Source organism: Actinoplanes siamensis (assembly GCF_016862395.1). Taxonomy (GTDB): domain Bacteria; phylum Actinomycetota; class Actinomycetes; order Mycobacteriales; family Micromonosporaceae; genus Actinoplanes; species Actinoplanes siamensis. Next base: position 22,203 of record NZ_BOMW01000032.1, read on the forward strand.
TTCACCACGCACCCGGTGTTCCAGGAGAACCCGCTGGTCACAGTCGAGGGCTTGCGGTCGTTCGCCGGCGCCCCGCTGATCTCCTCGGGCGGTTTCGTGCTGGGCGGCCTGTGCGCGCTGGACCTGCGCCGCCGCCGCTTCAGCGACATCGACCTGAAATACCTCTCCGAGATGGCCGACGAGACGGTCCGCACCATCGAGAGGCACGCCGAAGCGGCATCATGATCCCATGAGTTTCTCCCTGCCCATCCCCGCCGAGGCCAACGCGCTGCTGGACCATGACCCCTTGGCGCTCTGCCCGGTGCGGTCCTGGACAGGCTGATCCTGGAACTACCGAGAAGTCGCGAGGACGGGCGCGGGCGCCGGGGGAAGCAGCCCGTTCCGCGCCAGGTGTCGAGCCGCGACGCGGATGTGGCGATCAGTGAACATCCGCGCCTTGCGGATGCTCCATCGGCTCACTCGTTGAGCCAGGATCTCCGTGTCCGAGGTGACCGAGCCCTGGGTTGCCGCGAAGTGCACAGTCGCCAACAGTTCGAGGCTGTACGGAGTTTCGAATCCGTCGACCAGAGACAGCAGCGACTCGAGAGCTTGCAGTTGGGCAGGGTGCCCGCTCAGCTCCGCTTCAGCCGCCTCCGCGCTGCCGGGCGTCAGGTTGACGGGCGCAAGATCGGTGACTGCCGCAGAACGGTCACCGATGCCGCTCAGATAGTGGCCCTCCAGGGTGTCGAGAGCTCCGTTGAGACCTACGGAGTAAGGGCCGTACGTTCCTCGGACGAATTCCAGCCGCAGCGGCGCACCGAGTACCTGAAGAAGATAGGCCAGTTTTTGTATTTCCAGTTCGCTGACGCCTTCGCGTGCCTCATGCGTGGCGGCACGGCTGAGGTATCGAGCGATCGACGCCAGCAGCAGGGCCCTGTTGGCGGTCAGGTTCGGGCGAGGTGTCGCATTCGGCATCGATGCGGCTGCGGGAGCCCCCTCAGGGGCGAAAACCAGGGCACGAACATCGGGCATCCGGGAGCATGCCTGCTCTATCAGCGGCCGCACCTCGGCCCAGTCGAGCCCGCCGTTTCCGCACCCCAGGGCCGGTATCGCGAGCGACCGGATGCGGTGCTCGTGAACCAGAGACACCAGTGAATCCAAGCCGGCGGCGATGTCGGAGAGTTGCGAAGCGTTGCGCCAGTGCTGCTTGGTGGGAAAGTTGAGGATGTAGCGTCTCGGCCCCAGCACTCCGGTGTCGAAGAGCCAGACCTGGCCCAATTGGATCTCTCCGCGAGCGCATGCGGCCCGGTAGGCGCGGAAGTTGGCGGGGAAGGCCCTCTTGAACTGTAGGGCGATGCCCTTTCCCATCACACCCACCGTGTTCACCGTGTTGACGAGTGCTTCGACCTCTGAGGTCAGGAGGTTGCCATGGCCCACTTCGATCATCTTCCTGACCCCCGCTCGAATCCGTAGTACCAACGTGGTCTTGCGATGACCTTGTCGGCGAGTGGGCTTCCCTTCACGAGCTTTGCGACCTGCGCTTTGTAGTCGTCATCGTAGGTCGCGACCCAGCGGATCAACGACAGGGGAACGGGCCGTGCACGAGGAACTCCGCCAGGCGGCGACGTTGCCGGTCCGGATCGTCCTGGGTGTTGTTCCAACGTTCGGCATCCATGAGGGGCCAGTCCACCAGCGTTTCCAACGACTCGGGGGCAGAGGTGAACTCGGTGGTGGCAGTGGCGGCGTTACCGTCGGTCGCGACCCAGTCAAGTGTCGCTCCCAGCATCGCGTCGGTGGTTGTGACCAGGTACACCAGCGGGCGGTCGCCGCCCTGGTAGCGATCGGGTATCGCATCGCGATGGTCGCACGCGATGCGATACAGCATGGGTGAGCGGGGCGCGAAATAGAACGGGACGTAGTCGCCGACGTGAGCTCCAGGAGCGATGGGCACGGCGCGCCGTCGTCGTCGCTCCTTGATGTCCGTTGCGCCCACCTCGGTCCCCATAAGTCCGGAACGCGCTTCGACATCACAGGCGAGGTGTCGCGTCTCCGTTATCGAGGCGAGGTTGTCCAGATGGGTGAAGTGGTAGAGCCAGTGATTCCTCGATGTCCCTGCTTCCTCCTGGGTCATGCTGTCTTGACCACCTGAACTCGTCGTGACCGCTGCGGCCGGAGGACCATACCGCCGGGGTACGACAGAAACGGGCCATCCGCTTGACCCTCATAGCTCACCGGCGGGCAGGATGGCTTCATGGTAATTGCGCTTCCCGTGCCGGCCGAGGCCAACGATCTTCTCAACCGTGACCCGCTGGCGATCCTGCTCGGCCTGGTCCTGGACCAGCAGATCACCATGGAGAAGGCGTTCACCTCGCCGCTCGTGCTGGCGCAGCGGCTGGGCCACGAGCCGGCCGCGGCCGAGCTCGCCGACTTCGACCCGGACGCGCTGCTGGAGATCTTCGCGGCGCCGCCGGCGCTGCACCGTTTTCCGAAGGCGATGGCCGGCCGGGTCCAGGAGGTCTGCCGGGTGATCGCCGATCAGTACGACGGCGACGTCGCCGCGCTCTGGTGCGACGTGCCGACCGGCGCCGAGCTGTACCGTCGGATCCTCGCGCTGCCCGGCTTCGGCAAGCAGAAGGCGCAGATCTTCGTGGCGCTGCTCGGCAAGCAGTGCGGGGTGCGGCCGTCCGGCTGGCGGGAGGCGGCCGGTGGATACGGCGACGAGGGCGCCTACCGGTCGGTCGCGGACATCGTCGACGATGAGTCCCTGGGCAAGGTCCGGGAGTACAAGAAGGCCGCGAAGGCAGAGGCCAGAGCGGCAAAGGCGTAGACCAGGTGGCCGGCACCGGCTGACCGGTGCGAGGATGGCGGGGTCGAACGGGAGACCCCTGTGAAGAAGCAGCCCTCGGTGTTGATCACCGATGCCGCGCGGAGCCCCAGCGATCAACTGCGTAGCCGGGAGATCCGCTACGTGACGATGATGAGCGTCCGGGCCGGCTGTCTGATCCTCGGCGGGGTGCTGATCAGTCTCGAGGTGCCGCTGCTGCCGCTCTGGCTGATCCTGTGCGCGGCCGGGATGGTGTTTCTGCCCTGGGCGGCGGTGCTGATCGCCAACGACCGCCCGCCCAAGACCAAGGAGGAGCGGGCCGCCGACGCGGCGGCCCGCGAGCGCCGGCAGCGGGCCCTGGCCGAATCGGCGGCGGTGGAGACGCCGGAGCCGATCACCATCGACGCGGAGATCGTCGAGCCGGACAAGAACCCGTGAGAAGCACGTTCCTGTTTCGTACGTCCGCTGTGGTCCGGGCCGCCGCTTCCGCCGGGACCCTTGCGGGCTGAGCCGGCCGCCGGCGCGCCCGGCCGGGAGGGCGGCGTCCGTGGTGGGCGCGCTCAGCCCGCGAGATTCGGCCGGGCGGCGTCCGTGGGTGGGCGTGATCAACCCGCGGGATGCGGCCGGGCCCCCAACCGCTGGACGGCGGCGGCGCCCAGGGCCGCCCCGGCCGCCAGCGCGTCCGGCGGTTCCGCGCCGGTCAGCCACGCGCCCAGCAGACCGGCGGCGAAGGCGTCGCCCGCCCCGGTCGGGTCCAGCACCCGCACCGGCGTCGCCGGAGCCGACCAGGTGGCCCCGTCCCGGGCCGCCCACACCGCGCCGCCGGCGCCCTGTTTCACCACTGCATGCTGAACGAATCCGGTCAGGTGGGTCGCCTGTGACGTGGCGTCGCCCGGTCCGGCCAGCACGTCGGCCTCGTCCGCGTTGCACAGGAGCAGGTCCACATCCCGTACCCAGGCGAGGAAGTCCCCGGCCCCGGCGTCGCGCAACGGGGCGGCGGACGCCGCGTCGACGCTCACCGTGAGCCCGAAGTCGCGGGCGGCCGTCAGGGCCGCCCGGCCCGCCGGCCGGGACCCGGCGTGCAGCAGCGGATATCCGGACAGATGCAGGTGGCCGCCGGGCGCCGCGGCCGTGAGCACCGCTGTCACGTGCCCCGGGTCGAGCAGCAGGCAGGCGCCCCGGTCGGTGATCATGGTGCGCTCGCCGGCGCCGGTGAGCACCACCACGCTGCCGGTGGCCGCGCCCGGGCACACCTGGATCGCGTCGCCCACCCCGGCCGCGGCCAGCTCGGCCACCCGGTCCCGGCCGGCCTGGTCGTCGCCGACCGCCGCGACGAGCGTCGCCGCCCGCCCGGCATGGGCCAGCCAGGCAGCGGTGTTGGCCGCCTGGCCGCCGCCGCTCACCCGGATCGCGGCCGCGGTGTCCGAACCCGGCCGGATCGGGCCGTCGTGCTCCACCAGCACGTCGGTGACCAGATCACCGACGACGATCACCGGGCCCACGGCTCAGGCCGGCACGGAGAAGCCCACCGGCGCGGCGGTCCCGGCGCTCTCGGCGGCCGCGATCCGGGCCGCGAGGGCGGCGTTGCGCAGGATGATCCGCACGTTGGTGGCCAGACTCCGGCCGTCGGTGCTGGAGTGGAAGTGCGCCAGCAGGAACGGGGTGACCGCCTTGCCGGTGACGCCCTGTTCGGCCAGCAGCGCGAGCCCCGAGGCCAGGGTGCGGTCGTGCAGCTCCGGGTCCAGCTGCTCGTCCGTGGGCAGCGGGTTGGCGAGCACCAGCGCGCCCTCGGTGACCTCCTGGTCGCGGCGCGCCCGGATGAAGTCGGCCACCTGCTCCGGCGAGTCCAGCTGCCAGTCGACGTCGAAGCCGCCGTCGGTGATGAAGAAACCCGGGAAGCGCCGGGTGCCGTACCCGGCCACGGAGACGCCCAGCGTCTCCATCCGCTCCAGGGTGGCGCCCACGTCGAGGATCGACTTGACCCCGGCGCAGACCACCACGATCGGGGTCCGGGCGAGCGCGGTCAGGTCGGCCGACTCGTCGAACGTCACATTCGCCTCGCGGTGCACCCCGCCGAGGCCGCCGGTGGCGAACACGCCGATCCCGGCCGCCGCGGCGACCGCGCTGGTGGCGGCGACAGTGGTGGCGCCGTCCGCCCGCCTGGCCGCGGCGATCGCCAGGTCCCGCACGGACAGCTTGGCCACGTCGCCGGCGAGCGCCAGGTGCTCGATCTGCGCGTCGTCCAGCCCGGCGATCAGCTCACCGCCGATCATCCCGATGGTGGCCGGGACGGCGCCGTTGTCCCGGACGGTCTGTTCGATCTCCCGGGCCACCCGCAGATTGTCCGGGTGCGGCAGGCCGTGCGAGATGATCGTGCTCTCCAGGGCCACCACCGGCCGGCCCTCCCGGCGCGCACGGGTCACGTGGTCGCCGTAGCGAATAGCGAAGTCAGTCACGATCACCAAGGTACGGCCCCAGGCAGGCCTGTTGTCGTTGGACCGGTCAGGCGTGAGGTGCAAGACTTGTCGGCTGGAGGTTTTCCTCTCCGACCTTTAGTGAACTCCCGAAGGGCAGATACCTGTGAGCACCCAGATCCTCGAGCGTCCGGAGACCAAGGACGCCGACACCGGTCCGGAGATGTTCCACTACGTGCGCAAGGAGAAGATCGCGGAAAGTGCCGTGATGGGCACCTACGTGGTGGCGCTGTGCGGGGAGACCTTCCCGGTGACCAAGACCCCCAAGCCCGGCTCGCCGGTCTGCCCGCAGTGCAAGGAGATCTACGAAGCCATGAAGGCCTGATCGGGGCGTGACGGGCGGATACGCACTGCTCGTCGCGGATCTGATCGGGGTGGCGGTGTTCGCCGCCTCGGGCGCCTCGGCCGGCGTCGCGAAACGCCTCGACCTGTTCGGTGTGGCGTTCGTCGGCTTCGCGGCGGCGCTGGGCGGGGGCATCCTGCGCGACCTGACGATCGGCGCGGTCCCGCCGCTGGCCTTCGCGGACTGGCGGTACGCGATGACCGCGGTGCTCGCCTCGCTCGCGGTGTTCTGGCTGCACCCGAGACTGAACCGGGTGCGGCGGACGGTGCTCGTCCTGGACGCCGCCGGGCTGGGCCTGTTCACCGCGACCGGCACGCTCAAGGCGATCGGCGCCGGGGTGCCGCCGGTCGGCGCCTGCCTGCTCGGCATGCTCACCGCCATCGGCGGTGGACTGACCCGCGACCTGCTGACCGGGGAGATCCCGATCGTGCTGCAACGCGACATCTACGCGAGCGTCGCCCTGGGCGGGGCGATTCTCGTCACCGTCCTGCACCGGCTCGGCTGGACCGGGCTGGTTCCGCTGGTCACCGCCGCGGCATTGATGACCGGGCTGCGCCTGCTCGCGCTCTACCGCCGCTGGTCGGCGCCCGTCGCGGTGCCGTAACCGGCGCGTCGCACCGGTCCACGGCTATGCTGGAACCTCGCCTCCGCGACCTGCGCCGCGGAGGTTTTTCCATGGACTGAAGGGATCACCGGAGCTTGAGCCCGTCTCTGCCCAATCTGGAGATCTTCCCGCCCCTGCGGGCTTGGCAGCGCAAGGCGATGGTGGAATACCTGCGCCGCCGGTCCGAGGACTTCATGGCCGTGGCGACCCCCGGCGCCGGCAAGACCACCTTCGCGTTGCGGCTGGCCGCCGAGATGCTGGTCGACGGCACGGTGGAGGCGGTGACCGTGGTCTGCCCCACCGAGCACCTGAAGACCCAGTGGGCTCAGGCGGCGGCCCGGGTGGGCATCCAACTCGACCACAGGTTCCGCAACGCCGAGGTCCACTCGTCGCGGGACTTCCACGGCGCGGTCGTGACGTACGCCCAGGTCGGCATGGCCCCGCAGGTGCACAAGCGGCGCACCGTCACCCGGCGCACCCTGGTCATCCTGGACGAGATCCACCACGCCGGCGACTCGCGCAGCTGGGGTGACGGGGTCAAGGACGCGTTCGAGCCGGCTGAGCGGCGCCTGCTGCTGACCGGGACGCCGTTCCGCTCCGACGAGAACCCGATCCCCTTCGTGCAGTACGAGCGGGGCATGGACGGCATCCAGCGCTCGAAGGCCGACTCGGTGTACGGCTACGCCGACGCGCTGCGGGACCGGGTCGTGCGGCCGGTCATGTTCATGGCGTACTCCGGCGAGACCCGCTGGCGCACCAACGCCGGTGACGAGTTGGCCGCACGCCTGGGCGAGCCGATGACCAAGGACCTGATCGCGCAGGCCTGGCGGACCGCCCTGGACCACCGCGGCGAGTGGATGCCGCAGGTGATGCGGGCCGCCCACAACCGGCTGCTGCGGGTCCGGGAGGGCATGCCGGACGCCGGCGGGCTGGTCATCGCCAGCGATCAGACCGCCGCCCGGGCGTACGCGAAGCTGCTGCACGACCTCACCGGCGAGGCGCCCACGGTGGTCCTCTCCGACGACGACGGCGCCTCCGGCCGGATCGCCGAGTTCGCCGCCTCCGACAAGCAGTGGATGGTGGCGGTCCGGATGGTGTCCGAGGGCGTCGACATCCCGCGCCTGGCCGTCGGGGTCTACGCCACCAGCGCCTCCACGCCGCTCTACTTCGCCCAGGCGATCGGCCGCTTCGTCCGGTCCCGCCAGCCCGGCGAGACCGCCACGGTGTTCCTGCCCAGTGTGCCGCACCTGCTCGGGCTGGCCAGCGAGATGGAGGCGGAGCGCAACCACGTGCTCGGCGCGCCCAAGGAGTCCGACGGCCTGGACGACTCGCTGCTGGAGCGGGCGCAGAAGTCCGAGGACGCGATCGGCGACCTGGAGAAGCAGTTCGAGGCGCTGTCCGCGACCGCGGAGCTGGAGCAGGTCATCTACGACGGCACGGCGTTCGGCCTGCCGGCCCGGACCGGCACCGCCGAGGAGGCCGACTACCTGGGCCTGCCCGGCCTGCTCACCCCGGACGAGGTGTCCATGCTGCTCAACAAGCGGCAGTCCGAGCAGCTGGCCGCGCAGAAACGGCAGGAACGGAACACGCCGGAGCCGCCTCCGGTGGAGAAGGTGGTGCCGATGAGCGCGGGGGAGCGCCGGGCCACCCTGCGACGCCAGCTGAACACCCTGGTCGCGGCGCACCACCACCGGACCAACCTGCCGCACGGCAAGATCCACGCCGAGTTGCGCCGGCTCTGCGGCGGGCCACCCAGCGCGCAGGCCACCATCGAGCAGCTCGAGGAGCGGATCGCCACCATCCAGACCCTCTAGCGCTCGCCTCCCGCGTCGTACGCGGCCTCCTGGTTCCGGCCCTGCTCTCCCTCGCCTCCCGCGTCGTACGCGGCCTCCTGGTTCCGGCCCTGGTTTCCCTCGCCTTGCGGCGCTTCCGGCCGATCAGAGCGTCCGGAGGTGACGCCGGTGCGGGATACCACACAGCACGCGGTACGCCTGCTGGAGCGCGCCCAGAGCGGCGATCCGGCCGGCGCCCTGGCCGAGGCCGAGACCGTCCTGCGGGCCGTCACCGGGGACCTGGTGGACGGGCCGGCCTGCATGCACTTCGTCCGGGTGGTGGCGCACATCGCCCAGACCGACCCGCGCGGCGCCATCGCCGCGGTCGAGCCGATGCTGGTGGCGGCCGTCCGCGAGGGCAGCGGCGGCTGGCAGGCCTGCGCCCTGGCCAGCCGGGCCTGGCAGCGCCTGCGGCTGGGCGAGGTGGACGCCGCCGAGCACGACCTCGACGGCGTGCTGCGCGACCTGGTCTCCGCCGAGATGCTGGCCGCCGGCGAGACCGATCCGGTGGCCGCGGTGAACTCGCGGGTCGCGGTCGGTATCGGCTACTACGAGCTGCGCCTGTACGAGCTGGTCGAGCCCCAGTTCCGCGGCGCCTACGAGATGAGCGCCGCGGACTGCGGGTCCAACGGCAACCGGGCCATGTGGCTGCTGAACCTCGCCGAGATGCATCTGCGGTGGGCCCTGGAGCTCTACCAGGTCCACCGGGCGGACGAGGCCGAGTCACACACCGCCGAGGCCGAACGGCACGCGGTACGGGCCGCCGCCGAGGTCTCCGGCGACGACGCGTCGGTCTGGCGCGACAACGCCCTGCTCTACGCCGCCTGTGCGCGCGCCGACCGCCACGACCCGGCCGGCGCCGCTGCCGACATCGAGCGGTACACCGCCCGGCTGCGGGAACGCGACTTCACCCCGGAGGCGCTCGCGCTGAGCCGCCCGTTCCACGCGGTGGCGCTGCTGCGCTCCGGCCACCCGGAGGCGGCCGTGGACGTGTTGACGGCGGCCGTGGAGCTGCTGCCCCCGGACGCCGACTGGCTGGTGTCGGCCAGCACCCACCGGACCCGCGCGGTGCTGATGGCCCATCTGGGCTCCCGGGACACGACGTCGACCCTGGCGTACGGCGACAGCCTGGCCGCCGCCCTCTGGCGGCAGCGGCTCAACACGCTGCACGCCGCCCGGACCATGCACGATCTGGCTGTGCTGCGGGCGCAGCACGAGCAGGTGGCCCGGGCCGCGGACCTGGACCCGCTGACCGGCATCGCGAACCGGCGGGCCTTCGACCGGGCGGTGGAGCTGGCCGCCGGCCGGCCCGGCGAGATCGCGGTGCTGCTGGTGGACACCGACAACTTCAAGACGATCAACGACACCCGTGGTCATGCCGCCGGCGACGAGGCTCTCCGGGCGATCGCGGCGGCGCTGGCCGGCCAGGTCGCCCCCGGTGATCTGATCGCCCGGCTGGGCGGGGACGAGTTCGCGGCTCTGCTGGCCGGCGCGGACACCACGGCGGCGGTGGGGGTGGCCTCGCGGATGGTCCGGGCGGTCCGCGACATCCCGGACTGCATCGCGACGGTCAGCGTCGGGATCGCTCTCGCCCCGGGCGCGGCCGTCCGCTCCGCCGTCCACCGGGCGGACATCGCCATGTACCGCGTGAAACGCCACGGCGGCGACGGCATCGAGGTGGACCCCGTCCCAGCCCTCCGTCCAGCCGCCTGATACACCCCCCAGCCACCGGTCTCCGGCTGGCCCCCGGCGGTGCCTCGCGCGCCCTGAGCCCCGGCCGCACGCTCGGAGCTGGCACACAGGGGTGTCTCGCGCGGCTCGAGCCACCGCTCGGTGCCAGCCGGGTAGGTTCGGCTGGGTGGAAGTGTCTCGGGGGCGTTGAGAGGCTTGTGGAGGCCAGCTGGTGGGCCGGCCGCCGCCTACACAGGTGCCGGGCCTGCCAGACGTGGGCGGCGGGCCACTGGGCGTGGTCGGCGGGGCATGGCTGACGTGGTCGGCGGGGTGTGGGGCGTGGCTGACGTGGTCGGCGCGGTGCCGGGCGTGCCTGACGTGGTCGGCGCGGTGCCGGGCGGCGTGTGGTCGCGTCGGCCGGGGACGGGAGGCGCCCGCGGTGCTTTCCGCGGCGCGGTGCGCATGCTGAAGGGGCGCCCCGCGGGAGGCGCCCCTTCAGTACCGCGTCTTCAGTTGGGGACCGCTGTTGCTTCTAGTTGCTGGAGTTCGACATCATGTCCGCGCCGCGCCAGGTGAACTCCGGATCGGCGGAGAACTGCACCGCGATCTTCACCAGGTCCTCGGCGTAACGGTTGGCGTGGTGGCCACAGAACACCAGTTCGCCACCGCCAGCGAGGGTCAAACGGAGCTTCCCGGCTGCATTGCAGCGGTCGCACCGTTCATCGGCTGCTGGGCCGGCCAGATTTCCCGCCGGCGGCGTGAGAGTCGGGGTCATCGCCTTCCTCCTCTGTTCGTCACCGATGAACATGTTCCTCGGCTACTGCTCACACATCGTGCAACACCCTGCGCCACTGCGGCCTTCCCAGAGTGCCCCGGGGGGACCGACGTCACACCGGTTCCGCCTAGTGTGCCGTGATCCCAGGGTGCCACGTCAACGATCACTTCTGCACAACGGTCTGATCACCACCCATTGATGAACGGGTGGTGACCAAACGGACACGGAAAGTTGACTGAAAGTTCTAGTCGAGGTAGTCGCGCAGGACCTGCGACCGCGACGGGTGCCGCAGTTTCGACATCGTCTTGGACTCGATCTGGCGGATCCGCTCGCGGGTCACGCCGTACACCTGGCCGATCTCGTCCAGCGTGCGCGGCTGGCCGTCGGTGAGGCCGAACCGCAGCCGGACCACGCCGGCCTCCCGCTCGGAGAGCGTCTGCAGCACCTGCTGGAGCTGGTCCTGCAGCAGCGAGAAGGAGACCGCGTCGACCGCGACGACCGCCTCGGAGTCCTCGATGAAGTCACCGAGCTGGCTGTCGCCCTCGTCACCGATCGTCTGGTCCAGGGAGATGGGCTCACGCGCGTACTGCTGGATCTCCAGCACCTTCTCCGGCGTGATGTCCATTTCCTTGGCCAGCTCCTCCGGGGTGGGCTCGCGGCCCAGGTCCTGGAGCAGCTCGCGCTGGATGCGGCCGAGCTTGTTGATGACCTCGACCATGTGCACCGGGATGCGGATGGTGCGCGCCTGGTCGGCCATCGCGCGGGTGATCGCCTGCCGGATCCACCAGGTCGCGTACGTCGAGAACTTGTAGCCCTTGGTGTAGTCGAACTTCTCGACCGCGCGGATCAGGCCCAGGTTGCCCTCCTGGATCAGGTCCAGGAACGCCATGCCACGCCCGGTGTACCGCTTGGCCAGGGAGACCACGAGCCGCAGGTTCGCCTCGAGCAGGTGGTTCTTCGCCCGCTCGCCGTCCCGGTTGATCCACTTGAGGTCGCGCTCGAAGTTGCGCTCGAGCACCTCCTCGCCCTCCTCCGCGGCGCGCAGCCGCTCGGCGGCGTAGAGACCGGCCTCGATCCGCTTGGCGAGCTCGACCTCCTGCTCCGCGTTGAGCAGCGGAACCTTGCCGATCTGCTTGAGGTAGGCACGGACCGAGTCGGCCGAGGCGGTCAGCTCCGCGTCGCGGCGGGCCTGCTTGAGGGCCTCGGACTCCTCGTCGTCCCATTCGAAGTCGCCGTCGGTGGCCGAGCTGGCGGCGTCGGAGACGGCGGCCGCCACCATCGCGGCCGGCTCCTCGACCACCACGTCCTCGATCTCGGCGGCGAGCTCCTCGGGATCGATCTCCTCGCCCTCGGGACCCTCCTCGCCGGGCTTGGCGGCCTTGGCCGGCGTCGCCTTGGCGCCCGCGGCCTTGGCGCCCTTGGCCGCCGTGGCCGCCTTGCGGACCGGAGCGGACTTCTTGGCCGGCGCCGCCTCGCCGCCGGCCGCCGGAGCGGCCTGCTTCGGGGCGGGCGTCGCCTTCTTGGCCGGCGCGGCCTTGGCGGTGGTCGCCTTGGAGGCCGGGGTGGCGGACCGGGCGGCCGCGACCTTGCGGCGGGTGCTGGCCGAGCCGTCGACGACGACGGTGATGCCGGCGTCCACCAGGCCGCGCAGGATCTTCTTGGCCTGTGCCGGGTTGACGGCTGCGGACTCGAGCGTGTGCGCGACCTGGGCCGAAGTGAGCTGCCCGCCCGCACCCTGAGCATGGGTGATCAGGGCCTCGGTGAGAGAGCGAACGTCGGCACCGTTCTGGTGGGCTTCTGTCACGAATGACCTTCCGGAGGCGATGAGTTGGGCACGGCCATGGTCCAGCGCAGCACGCGGGGGCGAGTCTCGCCGGAGTCGATTTGGGAGCCCCCGGGCCACGGATCGTCGCCGCAGTGAGTGTCCGTGAACGTGGGCAGGGGTGAATTGTAGCGCCGTCTCACGGGATCCTCCCCCCGCAGCACGCCGCCGGGGGCCGACGACCTCGTCGGAGACCCTCCGGGCGAGAATCGTAATCGGCGGAAAGGACCCATACGTGAGCGAGATTTCTCCAGAGCGGTTGCTGTCGATCGCCGTCCGCGTGGCCCGGGAGGCGGCGGCCACCGCGCAGCGGATGCGCGACGAGGCGATCGGCGACGTGCAGACCAAGAGCACCAGCACGGACGTCGTCACGGCGGCCGACAAGGCGGTCGAGCGCCAGGCGGTGGCGGCGCTGACGGCGGAGCGGCCCGGGGACACGGTGCTCGGCGAGGAGTTCGGCGGTGCGGCGGGCGCGGAGCCGGGCGCGGTCCGCTGGATCCTGGACCCGATCGACGGCACCGTCAACTACCTGTACGGCCTGCCGCAGTACGCGGTCTCGCTGGCCGCCGAGGTGGACGGCGAGGTGGTGGCCGGGGTGGTGCGCAACGCCGCCACCGGCGACGAGTGGACCGCGACCAAAGGCGGCGGCGCCTGGCGCGACGGGAGACGCCTGAGCTGTTCCACGGAGACCGACCTGGGTCAGGCGCTGATCGGCACCGGCTTCGGCTACGACGCCCGCCGGCGGGCGCATCAGGGGCGCGTCCTGGCCCAGATGATCACCCGTGTGCGCGACATCCGGCGACTGGGTGCGGCATCCCTCGACCTCTGCCTGGCCGCGGAGGGCAGACTGGACGCGTACTTCGAGAAAGGTCTCAACCCGTGGGATCACGCGGCCGGTGGGCTGATCGCGGCCGAGGCCGGGATGGTGGTGACCGGCCTGGACGGCGCCCCGGCCGGTCCCGAGATGGTGCTGCTGGCCCCGCCTGCGCTTCACCCGGTGCTGCACGACCTGTTGGTGGAGGTGGACGCCGCGGGCGGCCCGTGAGGGGCACGGGCCGCCCGCGAGGCTCAGCCGTCCTCGGGCTTCTTGGCGGCCGGCTTGACGCAGGCGCCGGGCGGCAGGGTCGGCTCGCCGATCTCGACCAGCGACTGGTTGACCTCGGTGGTCGTCGCGAGCGACTGGAACTGGTTCCCGATCACGATCTCGACGACCTCGCCCTTGCGCTTGGCGCTGTAGACCAGCTTCGACTGGGCGAGGAAGTACGCCTGGACGAGCTGGGCCTTGCCGACCGCGTCCGGGCCGTACCGGATCTCCGCGACGCCCTTGTACTTGGTCTTGCTCTTGCCGGGCTCCTGGACGGTGAACCGCCGGTTCTTGAACTCGGTGGACACGCTGTCGGCCAGGCCGGCGGTGTTGGTGCCGTTGAGGACCTTGAGGGTCACCTCGGCGGGATCGTCGGGCAGTCGCACGTCCGCGAGCGGGGCGCCGTCCGGGCAGTTGGCGCCGTTGGCGATGTCCGCCTGCTTGTCGCGGACCAGCGCGACGATGACGAAGACGATCGCGGCCACGGCGAGCACGCCGACGACGACGAGCGCTCGGACGCGCGCAAAGCTCATGGGTTTTGCTCCAGGATCAGGCGACAGGTCCCGGTGAGGTCGCCGGGCCTGTCGAGAGGTTAACGTCTGTCCGCCAGGCGCGCGGAAACAGGGAATGCTTCCGGCGTGCCGACGATGATCCAGAGGCTGGTACCCCTACTTTGATGTCGCCTCAGTCACATCGGGAACAATGTGCCGCCAGTGGGCGTACAACTCTGCCGCGACAGCGGTAAGGTTCCGCGCTCGCCAGGCCCCGTCCTCGGTGTCCGAACGAGTGTCAGAAATCGTCTGGCGGAACCGGGAACCGAAACCATGTCACCGGCGTTACTAACGCCAAGTGACACATCGATACAGGAGAGTGAAGACCGATGGCCACCGACTACGACGCCCCGCGTCGCGATGAGGTCGACCTCGGCGAGGACAGCCTCGAGGAGCTCAAGTCCCGCCGTGCAGACTCCCAGTCCGGCTCGGTGGACGTGGACGAGGTCGAGGTGGCGGAGAGCTTCGAGCTGCCCGGCGCCGACCTCGCCGACGAGGAGCTGACCGTCAAGGTCCTGCCGATGCAGACCGACGAGTTCCGTTGCTCGCGCTGTTTCCTCGTGCACCACCGCAGCCAGCTGGCGACCGAGCGGAACGGTGAGCTGATCTGCCGCGAGTGCGCCTGACCGGCGCGCTCGTGCGCGGAGCAGCTCCGCCCGGCGCCCGCCGCCGGGTGGTGAACGGGGATTGACACGGGGTTTGACCCTGAGGCGGAACCGGGCACAGTACCGGCGACGACGACGGGGAGGACGACGATGAGTGAACCGGACCGCGTGACCGGCTCGGAGCCGCCCGCGATCGGCGCCGACCCGCTGGAGACGCCGGAGGAGGCCCGCGCCGACGAGGAGCTGGGCCGCACCGTCGCGGCTCTGACCGCCGACGACCTGGAGTCGTCCGGCCGGCGGCGCCTGCTCGGCCGGCTGGTCGGCGACGTGCGCCGCCGGGGCGTGGGACAGCTGTTCAAGCCGAGGGCAGCCCTGCGCTGGATGGCCGACGTGGTCGCCGATGTCGCGCCGCACATCCCGGTCCGCGACCGGGAGACGCTGCGCCGGCACTTCCCCGGTCTGGACGACGACGCCCTGGCCGAGCGGCTGGTCCGCAACGCGGCCCGGGCCACGGCCGGCGTGGGCGCGGCCGGCGGCGGGGTCGCCGCCGTCGAGTGGGCCGCGGCGCCCATCCTGCTCTCCGCGCCCGTGCTGCTGTCCGCGGAGACGATCGCCGTGGTGGCGATCGAGATGAAGCTGATCGGCGAACTGCACGAGGTGTACGGCGAGCCGGTCCCCGGCAACGGCACCGAGCGCGCGCTCGCCCTGATCCAGTCCTGGGCCGGCCAGCGCGGGGTCAACCCGCTGGTGCCCGGAACGGGGGTGGCCACCGTGCTCGGCACCGCCGCGCGCGGGGAGCTGCAGAAGACGCTGTTGCGCCGGTTCGGCCGCAACCTGACCTCGATGGGCCCGCTGCTGACCGGCGCCGCCGTCGCCGGTTACCTGAACCGGCGGGCCACCCGCGCGGTCGGCGAGAAGGTCGCCGCCGACCTGCGCAAGCGCGCGCTCAAGAGGCCTGACCGGCGCGCGCTCGGCGGCTGACGGCGAGCAGCGTGGTGGCCAGCTCGACCGGCCGCCGGGTGCTGACCACCCAGAACGGGGTCGGGTCGGCCGGGTCGTCGAGCAGCACCTGCACGGCCGTGCCGATCCACGGGCGCTGGACCACGAAGGCGAGCGGATGCGCGCCCACGCCCAGCGCCTCCCGCTTGCCGGCCGCGTCCAGCGCGACCACGTCGGCGATCGCCGAGACCGGCAGCCGCGCGTCGTCGACCAGCAACTCGCCGTCGCGCACCGCGACCCGCAGCCGGCCCAGCGGCAGCAGGAGCAGGACGGCGAGCGGGAGGAACACCGCCCACGGCGCCCAGCCGGGCAGATCCGGCAGGCCCAGGCTCAGCTCGACGGCCACGACGGCGCCGGTCAGCAGGGCCGCCGGCCACGCCCACCACGGCAGACCGAGGCGCTCCTCAAAGGTTTCCGGGGGCGTGGGTGTCACCCTCGAAGGGTACGGCGTGCCTCCGTGGCGCGACGCGGCAGGATGGCAGGGTAGGCACCGACCTTAGGCCGTACCAGTGTGAGGAACCCTTCCGTGACCGACCCCGTGATCCAGGTCCGCATGATCGACCCGGACCTCCCGCTCCCGGCCTACGCGCACCCGGGTGACGCCGGCGCCGACCTGGTCGCCGCGGAGGACGCGGAGATCGCGCCGGGGGCCCGGGTCAAGGTGCGGACCGGCATCGCGGTCGCCATCCCGGACGGCTTCGTCGGGCTGGTCCACCCGAGGTCCGGGCTCGCCGCTCGCCTCGGGGTGACGGTGCTCAACGCGCCCGGTACGGTCGACGCCGGTTACCGTGGCGAGATCCTCGTCAACCTGATCAACCACGACCGGGCACAGACGGTGAAGATCTCTCGTGGTGACCGGATCGCCCAGCTCGTCGTCCAGCGGGTGGAGCGGGCGGTGTTCCACCTGGTGGACGCCCTCGACGACACCTCCCGGGGCGCGGGCGGGCACGGCTCGACCGGCGGCCACCAGGCCCTCTGAGTGATTCGAAGAAGGAAAGGCTGGCAGTGATGTTCTCCCGTAAGCGTGGTGGCGCCAAGCACGTTCGCGCGGCCGACGCGCCGCCCTCCGAGGCGCTCGCCCAGAGCCTGGCGGCCGACGGGGAGCCCCCCGCGCCCGAGTTCGGCCCGTGGGACGTCCGGCACGCCCCGGGCGACGTGCAGCGGCTCGACCTGGGCAGCCTGCAGATCCCGGCGATCGAGGGCGTGGAGGTGCGGGTGCAGGCCAACCCGGACGGCGGGGTCGAGCAGGTCGTCCTGGTGGACGGCGAGAGCGCCCTCCAGCTCGGGGTGTTCGCGGCGCCGCGTACCGAGGGCATCTGGGACGAGGTGCGCGAGGAGATCGCCACCGCGATGGCCGCCGACGGCGTCCAGCCGCGCGAGGTCACCGGGCGGTACGGCACCGAGCTGCTCGCCCGGGTGAACACCCCGGACGGTCCGGCCGACGTGCGCTTCGTCGGGGTGGACGGCCCGCGCTGGATGGTCCGGGCGCTCTACCAGGGCGCGGCGGCCGCCGACCCGTCCCGGGAGGGCGTGCTCGGTGTGGCGCTCCAGGGCCTGGTCGTGGTTCGCGACGACGAGCCGCGCCCGGTGCGCGAGCCGTTGCCGCTGCGGCTGCCCAAGGAGATGGCCGAACAGAACCCCGCACAGCAGGTGTGAGGCCCGATCGGGTTACCGTGAAGTCATGACCACCGACGAGCGCACCGGCCTGCGCCGGTTCCTGGACCGGTTGACCGCGACCGACTCCGAGCTCGACGCCCGGGAGCTGCAGCGTGACGCCGCCAAGTGCGGCGCCGTGCCGGCCGGGGAATGCCGGCGGGGACAGGTCGTTTCGGTGTCCGGGCGACTGCGCACCGTGGCGTACACTCCACGCACCAACCTGCCCACCCTGGAGGCCGACCTCTGGGACGGCAGCGACGTGGTCACGCTGGTCTTCCTGGGCCGCCGGTCGATCGCCGGCATCGAGCCCGGGCGCCAGATCACCGCGCGCGGCCGGGTCGCGATCCGGGATGACCGCAAGGTCATCTACAACCCGCACTACGAGCTGGAGGCGCCGCGGTGACACCCGGCAACGAGCCGCGCCACGTGGCGCACGAAACCGTCGAGGAGCGGCTCGCCGAGGACATCGTCGAGGAGCTCGACCTGCACCCGGTGCCGGACGAGAAGGCCGGCGAGGACGAGCCGCTCCCCTCGATGAGCGAGCAGATCGCCGAACAGCTCGGCGGTGTGCGGGGGCTGATCGAGTCGAGCATCCCGGTGCTCGCCTTCGTGGTGCTCAACGTGCTGTTCGGCGATTCGGTGCTGGGCCTGGAGAAACGCAGCGCGCTGCTCTGGGCGATCGTCGGCTCGGTCGGCTCGGCGGTCGCCATCGGCGCCGTCCGGCTGGCCCGCAGGCAGCCGGTCCGCCACGCGGTGAACGGGCTCTTCGGCATCGCGGTCGGCGCCTGGCTGGCCTGGCGGACCGGGGACGCGAAGAACTTCTACCTCCCCGGCATTCTGCTCACCTTCGGGCAGGCCGCGGTGCTGCTGCTCTCGGTCGTCTTCCGCAAACCGCTGATCGGGTACGCGTGGGGCATCATGGCCAACAAGGGCCGCCAGGACTGGTTCGGCAACACCCGGCTCTTCCGGACCTTCCAGTGGCTCACCCTGGTCTGGGTGGCGTCGCTGAGCCTGCGCGCCGGCATCCAGTACTACCTGTGGGCGATCGGCGAGGCGAACGCGCTCGGCATCGTCCGGATCCTGGTGAGCTGGCCGATCTACGCCGCCACGTTCGCCCTCACCGCCTGGGCCATCCACCGGGTGACCTCCGCCCAGCAGGCCGGCCTCGAAGAGGCCTAGGCCCTTGGGCGGACCCGGCAGCCCGCGCTGAAAGCAGCCCAGGGCCTAGGCGGAGCCCAGCACCACGGCGCGGATCTGGTCCTCCACCTCGCTGGTGCACACGAAGATCAGCTCGTCGCCGGCCTCCAGCGGGTCGTCGGGCGTCGGGACCACGACCCGCTTGCCGCGCAGGATGGCGACGAGCGCGGCGTCCCGTGGCATCGGCACCGCGCGCAGCGGCTGACCCTCGTACGGCGCGTTCCTCGGCAGGGTGATCTCCACCAGGTTGGCCTCACCCTGCCGGAAGGTCATCAGGCGGACCAGGTCCCCGACCGTGACCGCCTCCTCGACCAGCGCGGCCATCAGGCGCGGCTTGCTCACCGCCACGTCGACGCCCCACTGCTCGGTGAACAGCCACTCGTTCTCCGCCCGGTTCACCCGGGCCACCACCCGGCCGACCGCGAACTCGGTCTTGGCCAGCAGCGACACCACCAGGTTGGCCTTGTCGTCGCCGGTCGCCGCGACCACCACGTCGCAGGACGCGACGTCGGCCTCCTCCAGGCTGCTCAGCTCGCAGGCGTCGGCCAGCACCCACTCCGCCTCGGGCACCCGTTCCGGGCAGAGCTGCCGGGGCTGCCGTTCGATCAGCATCACCTGGTGGCCGTTGCCGATCAGTTCCTGAGCGATGGAGCGGCCCACGTTGCCGGCTCCCGCGATGGCGATGCGCATGTCAGTGCCCCTCGTTCCCGGCGCGTCCGGCGATGTCCATGACCTTGCCCACGGTCTCGTCGGTGACCAGCATGAAGACCTGGTCGCCGTCCTGCAGCACGGTGGACGGCTGGGCCAGCGCGCCGACCCCGAAGCGCAGCAGGTACGCCACCCGGGCGCCGGTCTGCTCCTCGAGGGTCTTCACCGTCCGGCCCACCCAGTCGGAGTGCAGCGGCACCTCGACGATGCTGACCACACTGGTCGGGTCGCGGAACACCTCGTTGAGGTCCTCGGGGACCAGGAAGCGGAACATCCGGTCGGCCGCCCAGCGGATGGTGGCCACCGTGGGGATGCCCAGCCGCTCGTACACCTGGGCCCGCTTGGCGTCGTAGATCCGGGCGACGACCCGGGAGACGCCGAACGTCTCGCGGGCCAGCCGGGCCGAGATGATGTTGGAGTTGTCGCCGCTGGAGACGGCCGCGAAGGCGTCGGCCCGCTCGATGCCGGCGGCCCGCAGCACGTCCCTGTCGAAGCCGATGCCGTTCACCGTGATGCCGCCGAAGTCGGAGCCCAGCCGGCGGAACGCGTCGGCGTTCTGGTCGATCACGGCGACCTGATGGCCCCGCGCGTCGAGATTCTGTGCCAGCGTGGAACCGAGCCGGCCGCACCCCATGATCACCACGTGCACGGTTCGTGCCCTCCCCGATCGCCTACCATCCCTGATGAGCGTGCCATGCCCCTCTGCGGCACGTTGTCCGGGGCGGGCAACAGCCGCACGCGTGCGGCCGTACCCTTGGCACTCGTGGCAAGTACCACCTCCTTAGCCAAGCGGCTGCTGCTCGGCCGGCCGTTCCGCTCCGACAGGCTGCAGCACACGCTGCTGCCCAAGCGGATCGCCCTGCCGGTGTTCGCCAGCGACGCCCTGTCCAGCGTGGCCTACGCGCCGGACGAGATCCTGCTGACCCTGTCGATCGCCGGGGCCAGCGCCTTCGCGATCTCGCCCTGGGTGACGCTCGCGGTCGCGGTGGTGATGGTGACAGTGGTCGCCAGCTACCGGCAGAACGTGCACGCCTACCCCTCCGGCGGTGGCGACTACGAGGTGGCCACGGTCAACATCGGGCCCCGCGCCGGTCTCGCCGTGGCCAGCGCGCTGCTGGTCGACTACATCCTGACCGTCGCGGTGTCGATCTCCTCCGGGGTCAGCAACCTCGCCTCGGTGGTGCCCTGGGACTCGATCGGGGTGCACAAGGTCGAGATCGCGGTCGGCGCGGTGCTGCTGCTGACCGCGCTGAACCTGCGGGGCCTGCGCGAGTCGGGGACCGCCTTCGCCGTACCGACGTACCTCTTCATCATCGTGATCGTCGGCATGATCCTGACCGGGCTGTTCCGCGTCTTCGTCCTCGGCGAAGATCTGCGGGCGCCCAGCGCCGGGCTGACCATCACCGCCGAGGAGAGCCATCTCACCAGCTTCGCGTTCGTCTTCCTGCTGTTGCGGACGTTCTCCTCGGGCTGCGCGGCGCTGACCGGGGTGGAGGCCATCTCCAACGGCGTGCCCGCGTTCAAGCCGCCGAAGAGCCGCAACGCCGCCACGACGCTGCTGCTGCTGGGCGGCACCGCGATCGTGATGCTGTTCGGGATCGTCTCGCTGGCCCGGATGACCCGCCTGCAGTACGTGGAGGACCCGACCACGCAGATCCTGGCCGGCCCGCCGAACTACGAGCAGAAGACGGTCACCGCGCAGCTCGCCGAGACCGTCTTCGGCCACGGCTCCTGGCTGGTCGTGCTGGTCGGCGGGGTCACCGCGCTGATCCTGTTCCTGGCCGCGAACACCGCGTTCAACGGCTTCCCGGTGCTCGGCTCGATCCTGGCGCAGGACCGGTACCTGCCCCGCCAGTTCCACACCCGGGGCGACCGGCTGGCGTTCAGCAACGGCATCGTCTTCCTGGCCGGCGCCGCGATCGTGCTGATCGTCGCGTTCCAGGCGGAGACCACCCGGCTGATCCAGCTCTACATCGTGGGCGTGTTCGTGTCGTTCACGCTGTCCCAGGCCGGCATGATCCGGCACTGGAACCGCCTGCTGCAGATCCACCGCGATCCGGAGCGCCGCCGCCAGATGATCCGCTCCCGGGCGATCAACGGGTTCGGCATGGGGCTGACCGGGGCCGTGCTGATCGTCGTACTGATCACCAAGTTCCTGCTCGGCGCGTGGATCGCGATCGCCGCGATGATCGTGATCTACGCGCTGATGCTGGCCATCCACAAGCACTACACCCGGGTCGCCGAGGAGCTGCGGCCCACCGAGGAGCGCCCGGTGCTGCCCTCCCGCAACCACGCCGTGGTGCTGGTCAGCAAGGTGCACATGCCCACGCTGCGGGCGCTCGCCTACGCCCAGGCCACCCGCCCGGACACGATCACCGCGGTCACCGTGAACGTGGACGACAAGGACACCCGGGTGATCCAGGGGGAGTGGGAGCGCCGGGAGCTGCCGGTCCCGCTCACCGTGATCGACTCGCCGTACCGGGAGATCACCAAGCCGATCATCGACTTCGTGAAGAGCGTGCGCCGTGCCTCGCCCCGGGACGTGGTCACCGTCTTCGTCCCGGAGTACGTGGTCGGCCGCTGGTGGGAGAACCTGCTGCACAACCAGAGCGCCCTGCGGATCAAGGGCCGGCTGCTGTTCGAGCCCGGGGTGATGGTCACCAGCGTGCCCTGGCAGCTGCGCTCCAGCCAGGACCGCGACCTGGACCGGCTGGACCGCGGGCTGAGCCGGGCCCCGGCGCGTGGTCCGCGGACCAGGCCGGCCGCGCCGGTAGCCGAACCGAGTGGTGGGGAGAGGCCGTGACCGTGCCGTTCGAGGACGACCTCGTCGAGGGCGACCGGATCGAGCTGACCGTCGGCGCGCCGGCCCACGGCGGGCACTGCGTGGCCCGGCACGGCGGGCCGCACGGCCGGGTGGTCTTCGTCCGGCACGCGCTGCCCGGCGAGCGGGTCACCGCCGAGATCACCGAGCGGCACCGGGGGTACCTGCGCGCCGACGCCGTCGAGATCCACGAGGCCTCGCCGGACCGCGTCCCGCCGCCCTGCCGCTACGCCCATCCGGGTGGCTGCGGCGGCTGCGACCTGCAGCACGTCGCGGCCGACGCGCAGCTGCGGTGGAAGACCCAGGTGGTCCGGGAACAGCTGGGCCGGCTGGCCGGGCTGGCGCCCGAGGACCAGGACAAGATCTTCGCCGGTACGGAGCCGCTCTCCGCCGATCTGCTCGGCTGGCGCACCCGGGTGCGG
Organism: Actinoplanes siamensis; assembly: GCF_016862395.1. GTDB lineage: Bacteria > Actinomycetota > Actinomycetes > Mycobacteriales > Micromonosporaceae > Actinoplanes > Actinoplanes siamensis. The sequence continues at coordinate 44,570 of NZ_BOMW01000032.1, forward strand.
TACGCGGTCGACGCCGCCGGCCGCCCCGGCCTGCTCCAGCACCGTTCGCACCAGGTGGTCCCGATCGACAGGTGCCTGATCGCCCATCCGGCGATCCAGGAGCTCGACCTGCTGCAGCGCTCCTGGCCGGACTCGGCCGCGCTGCAGGCGGTGGCCTCCGGCGACGGCGACGTCGTCGCGCTGGAGCGCCGGGCCGGCACGTCCCGGCCGTCCGGCGACGACCCCACCGAGGACCCGGGCGGATCCGAGCTGGTCCGTATCGCCGGCCCGGAGCGGGTCACCGAGGTGGCCGGCGGGCGCGCCTGGGAGCTCCCGCCGGAGGGCTTCTGGCAGGTGCACCCGGAGGCCGCGGCCACGCTGATCGCCGCGGTGCTGGACATGTTGCGGCCGACCGCCGGCGAGATCGCCTGGGATCTGTACGGCGGAGCCGGCCTGTTCGCCGCCGCGGTGGCCGAGCGGACCGGCGCCCGGACCACGGTGGTCGAGTCGTCGCCGCTGGGCGTCCAGGCCGCGCGGGCGAACCTGGCCGACCTGCCGCAGGTCGAGGTGGTGCAGGCAGCGGTCGAGACGGCTCTGAGCCGCCGCCGGATCACCGGCCCGGTCGACCTGATCGTGCTGGACCCGCCCCGGGCCGGAGCGGGCGCCCGGGTGGTCCGGGGGATCGCGGCGGCCGGGGCGCGGGCGGTCGCCTACGTCGCCTGCGATCCGGCGGCGCTGGCCCGGGACGTGAAGACGTTCCGGTCGCTGGGCTGGGAGCTGGCGGAGCTGCGCGCCTTCGACTGCTTCCCGATGACCCAGCACGTGGAGTGCGTCGCCCTGCTGCTGCCGGCGTAGGGCTGGTCCGGTCGGGCCGGATCCCGGCGCGCCTGGGGAGCGGCGGAACCGGGCGCAGAGCCCTTTGCGGTGCTCGGCGTACCGGTACGCGGCGTGAACCCGCGCCGGCCCACCGGAGGGTGGGCCGGCGTCCGGTCACGGGTTGGCGCGCTCCGCGGCGGCCACCGCGTTGCGGAACAGCATGGCCACGGTGGTCGGCCCGACCCCGCCCACGCGCGGCGTGATCGCCCCGGCCACCGCGGCGCACGACTCGTCCACGTCGGGCAGCAGCCGGCGGCCCTCGTAGCGCACCCCGCCCCCGATCACCACGGCCCCCGGCCGCACGTGCTCCGGCTGGATGATCCCGGGCACGCCGGCCGCCGCGATCAGGATCTCCGCGCGCCGGGTGTACCGCGGCCAGTCCCGCACTCCGGTGTGCACCACTGTCACCGCGGCGTTCGCGGTCGGCCGCTTCTGCGCCAGCAGCATCGCCAGGGGCCGGCCGAGCGTGGCGCCGCGACCGAGAATGACCACCTCACGGCCGGAGACTTCCACCCCGTGGTGGGCCAGCAGCGCCTCGATCCCGGCCGGCGTGCAGGGCAGCGGGCCGGGCAGCCCCACCGCGAGCCGCCCCATGTTGAGCGGGTGCATCCCGTCGACGTCCTTGTCCGGGTCGAGGGTCTGCAGCGCGGCGTCGTAGTCCAGGTGCGCGGGGATCGGGTACTGGATGAGGACGCCGTGCACGCTCTTGTCGTCGTTGAACTCACGGATCACCGTCAGCAGGTCGGCCTGGGTGACGTCGCCGCCCAGATGCCGGTGCGGCGACTCGAAGCCCAGCTCACCGGCCTGCTTCTGCTTGATCCGGATGTAGCCGGCGCTGGCGTCGTCGTCGCCCACCAGGATGGTCGCCAGGCTCGGCCGGATCCCGCGCTCCTTGAGCCGCGCGACGCGCTCGCGCACGTCGGCCAGCACGGCCTCGGCGACGGGCGCGCCGGGCAGGAGGCGTGCTGTTGTCTCGGTGGTCATGTCTTTCGCTCCTCGGCCGGGGAGCCCAGGCGGTCGACTCCCGTGACGAGCTCCCCGATGGTTCGACCATCCCCGTGCCGCCAGTCGCTGCGTCCCTCCAGGATGCCGGACGCGCGTCCGCGGCGGGCCGCCGGGGTCCGGCCGGCTCGCCGCGCCTGCCGGCGGCGGTTCCCGAACCGTGCCGGCGTGGACGGGCCGGCGGCGGCCGGGTGTGCCTGCGGGTGCGCGTCGCCGGTCTCGGGGATGACCGCTCGCAGCCGGCACGAGGCACGCCTGCGTGTGCTTCGGCGCAGGTTGCCGGGATGACCCGCTCGCAGCCGGCACGAGGCACGTGCGGCGGAGCGAGGACCGCGCCGTCAGGCGAACAACGCCGCGAGGCCGGCCACCAGCACCGGAAGCAGCAGCAGGGCGGTGAGCAAGTGCCAGCTCGCCGAGTGACCGAAATTGAGCGTCCAGCCGAAGCCGTTGCGCCGGGGGACGAGCAACGCCGGGTCGGCGCGGTTCACGTAGAGGAAGCCGTGCCAGCCCGGCGCGAGGTCCCGGGCCTGGTTCGCCACTTGGCGGACGGCCAGGACCAGCAGCGTCAGCGCCAGGGCCAGGACGACCAGCCCGGCCAGCACGGGAGGCACGATCAAACGGTAGCCCCGGGGCCGGTCCCGGGACCAGGGGCGGCCGGCGTCCCGGCGGCATGCGGATCGTCGTCGAAGCTGGACTCGTCGAACGGGGCCTGCCCGGAGAGCACCCGGGCGGCCTGCTCCCGGTCGATCTCCCGGGTCCACGTGCCGACCAGGACGGTGGCGACCGCGTTGCCGGCGAAGTTCGTCAGGGCCCGCGCCTCGGACATCAACCTGTCGATCCCGACGATCAGCCCCACCCCGGGGACCAGGTCGGGCCGGTGGCTCTGCAGCCCGCCGGCCAGCGTGGCCAGCCCGGCGCCGGTGACCCCCGCGGCGCCCTTCGAGGCCACGATCATGAAGAGCAGCAGGCCGATCTGCTGCCCCACGGAGAGCGGCCGGTCCAGCGCGTCCGCGATGAACAGCGACGCCATGGTCAGGTAGATGGCGGTCCCGTCCAGGTTGAACGAGTACCCGGTCGGCACCACGATGCCGACCACCGGCCGGCTCACCCCCAGGTGGCCCATCTTGGCGATCAGCCGGGGCAGCGCCGACTCCGACGACGAGGTGGACAGGATCAGCAGGAACTCCCGGGCCAGGTAGCGCAGCAGCCGGAGGATCGACATCCGGGCGGCCAGCCGGAGGATCAGCCCGAGCACCACGAAGACGAAGATCGCGCAGGTGACGTAGAAGCCCACCATGATCGTGGCCAGGCTCTTCAGCGCGTCGAAGCCGGTCGCGCCGACCAGCGCCGCCATCGCCCCGAACGCGCCGATCGGGGCCAGCCACATGATCATCGCCAGGATCCGGAAGACCACCCGCTGGGCCAGCGCGACCGCGTGGATCACCGGCTCGCCGCGCTCGCCCAGCGACTGCACGGCGAACCCGACCAGCAGGGCCACCAGCAGCGTCTGCAGCACCTGGGTGCTGGTCAACGCGGAGACCAGGGTGTCCGGGATGATCCCGAGCACGAATTCGACGCCGCTCGGGGCCTGTTCGCTGACCTGCGCCGTGCCGGTCCTCGCCAGTTCCCCGCTCAGGTGCAGGCCGGCGCCGGGGTGCAGGATGTTGCCGACCACCAGGCCGATCGCCAGCGCTACCGTCGACATCAGCAGGAAGTAGCCGAGCGCCAGCCCGCCGACCCGGCCGACCTGGGCGGCGCGCCGGATCGAGCCGACGCCGAGCACCAGGGTGCAGAAGATCACCGGGGCGATCATCATCCGGATCAGGTCGACGAACCCGGTGCCCAGTGGCTTGAGCTCGACAGCGAGGTCCGGGACCAGGAAGCCCACCGCGATGCCGAGCCCCATCGCGAGCAGCACGGCCAGGTACAGGAAGTGGCTGCGGTCCCGCCGCCGCGGGGCCTGCGCATCGACAGACATGGGTACCGGTTACCCGTTGACGTGAACCGAATCACAGACCTCCCCCGATCGCGGAATGTGGAGGTGGTGTGGAGGATTCGGCCTGTCCGTTCGCTCCAGGTCGCGTGCGCGCGTCACCCCGATAGACTTCTGCCTCATGAGCGACTCCCCCTCGATCCCGGCCGGCCTGCTGGCGAGCGTCACCGATCCCGCTGCTCTCAAGCGACTCTCCGCCGAGCAGCTCACCCTGCTGGCGGCCGAGGTTCGGGACTTCCTCGTGGCCAAGGTGTCGCGGACCGGGGGCCACCTCGGCCCGAATCTCGGCGTCGTCGAGACGACGCTCGCGCTGCACCGGGTCTTCGACTCGCCCCGTGACAAGATCCTCTTCGACACCGGCCACCAGGCGTACGTGCACAAGATCCTGACCGGTCGCCAGGAGGGCTTCGACCTGCTCCGCCAGCGGGGCGGCCTGACCGGCTACCCGAGCCGGGCGGAGAGCGAGCACGACCTGGTCGAGAACTCGCACGCCTCCACCGCCCTGTCCTACGCCGACGGGCTGGCCAAGGCGTTCGCGCTGCGCGGCGAGGACCGGCACGTGGTGGCCGTGGTGGGTGACGGCGCGCTCACCGGCGGCATGTGCTGGGAGGCTCTCAACAACATCGCGGCCACGAAGAACCGGCTGGTCATCGTCGTCAACGACAACGGCCGCTCGTACGCGCCGACCATCGGCGGCCTGGCCGACCACCTCTCCACGCTGCGCCTCAACCCGGGCTACGAGAAGGTGCTCGACCTGGTGAAGGACGCGCTCGGTTCGACCCCGGTGGTCGGCAAGCCGGTCTTCGAGGTGCTGCACGCGGTCAAGCGCGGCATCAAGGACGCGGTCAGCCCGCAGCCGATGTTCGAGGATCTCGGCCTGAAGTACATCGGTCCGGTCGACGGCCACGACCAGCAGGCGATGGAGTCCGCTCTGCGCCGGGCCAAGGGCTTCAACGCGCCGGTCATCGTGCACGCGGTCACCCGCAAGGGCTACGGCTACCGCCCCGCCGAGCAGGACGAGGCGGACTGCTGGCACAGCCCGGGCGCCTTCGACCCGCAGACCGGCGCGCTCACCGCGAAGCAGTCGCTGAAGTGGACCAAGGTCTTCTCCGAGGAGCTGGTGCGGATCGCCGACGAGCGCCCGGACGTGGTGGGCATCACCGCCGCGATGGCCGAGCCGACGGGCATCGCCGAGCTGGCCAAGAAGTACCCGGAGCGGACGTACGACGTCGGCATCGCCGAGCAGCACGCCGCCACCAGCGCGGCCGGCCTGGCGATGGGCGGCCTGCACCCGGTGGTCGCGGTCTACGCCACGTTCCTCAACCGCGCCTTCGACCAGGTCCTGCTGGACGTGGCGATGCACGGGCTGCCTGTCACGTTCGTGCTGGACCGGGCCGGCATCACCGGTCCGGACGGCCCGAGCCACTACGGCATCTGGGACATGAGCGTCTTCGGGGCCGTCCCCGGCCTGCGGATCGCCGCGCCGCGCGACGCCGCCACCCTGCGCGAGGAGTTGCGCGAGGCGGTCGCGGTCAGCGACGGCCCGACCATCGTGCGCTTCCCGACCGGCACTGTCGCCCCGGAGACCCCGGCCCTGCGCCGGGCCGGTCAGGTGGACGTCCTGCGGGAGGACGAGCGCAAGGACATTCTGCTGGTGGCGGTGGGCTCGTTCGCCGGCCTGGGGCTGGACGCCGCCGAGCGCCTGGCCGAGCAGGGCTACGGCGTGACGGTGGTGGACCCGCGCTGGGTCCGTCCGGTGCCGATCGAGCTGACCGGCCTGGCCGCCCAGCACCGCCTGGTGGTGACCATCGAGGACGGCATCCGTGCCGGCGGCGTCGGCGACGCGGTGGCCGCCGCGCTGCGTGACGCCGGGAGCCTCGTGCCGCTGCGCGACTTCGGCGTCCCGGCCGGCTTCCACCCGCACGGCACCCGCGCCGAGATCCTCGCGTCGCTCGGCCTGACCGCGCAGGACATCGCCCGGGACGTGACCGAGTGGGTGTCCCGCCTGGACGCCGTGGACACGGTCGAGGAGCCGCAGGCAACGATCTGACAAAAGCTGGGAAGTCGACGAGCGTCTTCGTTACTCAACCGTTATTTTGGATGGATGGGCGCGGAGACGGTCGTCATCGACCTCGGCCTCGGCCGGGGTGAGCCGGAGTCCTACGAGCGGCTGCGGCGGGGTGCCACCCCGCAGTGGTTCGCCCCTGTCGTGGTGGCCATGCTCCTGCTGCTGAGCTCGGGGGCCTCGGCCGCTCCGCCGCAACCGCCGCTCAGGGCGCTGCTGCGGATCCCGATGAGCCCCGCCGACCCGTATCTGATCACCGGCGCCGGCCTGCTCACCCAGGCCGGCGGTCAGCTCACCTCGTACGACCTGGAGTCCGGCGCGCTGCGCTGGCGCACCCCGCAGCCGATCCCGGTCTACCGGCTGCGCACCGGCGGCGGCCTCCTGCTGCTGCAACCGTGGACCACCGCCTACCAGTCCGGCGGCACCACCGCGATCTCGGTCACCACCGGCGCCCTGGCCTGGCGGAACCCGCGCAACGTGGTGTCCATCGGCGGTGGCGTGGCATTGGCCGCGGTCACCGGCACGCGCAGCCTCTCCGGCAGCGGCCGCCGGGTGCAGGGTGCGATCGACGTGCTCGACCCGGTCACCGGGTCGACCCGCTGGCAACTGCGGGTCCCGTCGACGGCTGTGGTGCTGAGCGTGCCCGGCCCGGCCGGCGCTCACCTGCTGACCGTCCGCGACGACCGCACCGCGAACCTGTACGACCTGGCCGGCGGCCGCCTACTGGCCACCCGGGAACTTCCCACGGCCAACTACGGCCCGGAGAACCCGGTGGTGGCCGGCGGGGTGGTGCTGCTGCGGCACCCCGGCCAGTCCGGGATGGAAGTCTCCGCGTACGACCCGGCCACGCTCCGCCCGATCTGGACCGAGCCGGCCGGCGGCACCTACGAGGTCCAGCCCTGTGGCCCGCTCGCCTGTCTCCTCGGACAGGCCGGGGTGGTCGCGGTCGACCCGTCCACCGGGGACCGGCGCTGGGCGCGGGCCAACTGGCAGGCCGTCGACGAGCAGGGCCCGGATCTGCTGGCCTACCCGGACGACGACATCAGCCGGCCGGTCGGCCTGGTGGACAGCGCCACCGGCCGGGTCCTGGTCGACCTGACCGGGTGGCTGCCGGTGGCCGGGGCGGACGGGTCCGGCGATCTGCTGGTCACCCTGGAGGCCCCGCCCGGCGCGCGTACCATGGTCGCGGTCGCCGACCGGGACACCGGCCGCCCGCGCCCGATCGCCCAGCTCCCCGCCGGGACGGGGCAGTGCGAGGCCGCGCCGGGGCGCCTGATCTGCCGGTCCACGGCCGGTGAGCTGGTGGTGTGGGCCTATGACGAGGCGGCCGGCGCGGGCTGACCCTCGTACCGGAAAGGGTGTCCTGTGGCGCTGATCGAGCTGGACCGCGAGGCCCGCCCCGGCCCATCGCCCGCCTCGCGTCCCCCGCTCGCCGCCCGTCGCCGCGCCGGCCTGCTGGTCTGCCTCGCCCTGCTCGCGGCCCTGGGCGGCGCCGCGCCGGCGGCCGGCATCCGGTGGCGCTACCTGGGCGCGATCAGCGCCCCGGACGGTCCCGTGCAGCTGGCCGGCGGCCGGCTCTACACCGTCGACACCAGCGGGACCGAGCCCTCGGTGACCGCCTGGGACCCGGCCGGACCGCCGGTTCCGCGGTGGACCGCCCGGGTGCCGGTCGGCGACGACCGGGGCGTCATCCCGGTCGCCTCGGTGACCGTGCGGCAGGCCGGCGACGTGGCCCTGCTGACCGCCGGCGCGCGGACCACAGCGGTGGACAACGCCACCGGGCGGATCCGCTGGTCCTCGCCGATCGCGGTGACCGTGCTGGCGGGCAGCGGCATCGGCGTCACGGTGGACCGGGTGTTCCGTCCCGGCACCGGGTACGACCAGGACTCCGGCGATCCCGGCCCGCTCTACTTCTCGGCCACCGGCGAGCCGCACACCGAGCCGCCGCTGCGCACCGAGGTCCGCGGCCTGGACCTGAGCGACGGGCGGACGATCTGGACCAGCACGCCGGGCGGCTCGGTCACCGTCGACGAGGTGCCCGGCGACGAGCCGGCGGTGCTGATCACCTCGTCCGAGCGGCTCAGCCTGGTGGCCGGCCGCACCGGCGAGCTGATCCGGCAGGCCGAGCTGCCGCGGTTCGCCGGGCACGGGCCGGTCAGCGGCTCGCTGCTGGGCGATGTGGCGCTGGTCAGCTATCGGAACCCCGGCCGGCAGGTGGCCTTCGACGCCCGCACGCTGCGACGGCTGTGGATCCGCGCGGTCCGTGACCTGGTCGCCGACCCGGCCGACTGTCAGGGCGTGCTCTGCGACGGCGAGCACGGTGACCTGCGGATCCTCGACCCGGTCAGTGGGCGGCCGCGCTGGCGGGTGCAGGAGGACGTGGACCTGGCGGTCCGCGCGGGCTACGTGCTGCAGACCGACGCGGCGTCCGGCGAGCCGGTGCGGCTCAGCGACCCGCACACCGGCGCGACCCGGGTGGACCTGACCGGCTGGACCGCTCCGGTGGCCGGGGCGTCCCACGAGCCGCTGCTGCTGCGCCGCGCGGAAGCAGACGGGCAGGCGTTCGCGGCGGTGGTGCCCGGGCACGCCGAGATCCGGCGGCTCGGGGTGACCGGCACCGGTCCCGGCGACTGCGACTCGGACGGTCACCATCTGGTCTGCCACTCGGCCGGCGGGCTACGGATCTGGGCGTACCGCATCTAAGTTGTTCTCTGTGTCTGACGCGGTGATCGATCTCGGTGAGATAGAGGACGAGGAGCAGCCGGCGACGCCGATGCCCGCGCGCCGCTTCCGGCCGCCGCTCGCGGCCGTCGCCCTCGCGCTGCTGGCGCTGCTCGGCGGCGCCGCGCCGCGCCCGCCGCAGGCGCCGCCGGTGACGGTGCCGGCCATCTCCGACGCCCGGCTCCAGGTGCTGCCGGACCGGTTCTACGTGATCGACCTGGGTGAGCTGGTCGGCACGTCGGAGCGGCGGCAGACGATCCGGGCGTACACGCTGCCCGGGGTGCGCCCCCTCTTCGCGCACACGCTGACCGTCCCCGGGGAGATCATCCGTGTCCAGCCGGCCGGGGACGACCTGCTGCTGATCAACGTGCGTGCCTACAGCGCGGCCGCGCAGACCACTATCGCGGTGCGTCCCGGCGGGCCGGAGCTCTGGCGGCACCGGGGCGAGCTGGTCGGCGTCACGCCCGGCGGGCCCGCGGTGTTCGGCTCGAACAGCCTCGAGGTCGACGACCTCGACCGGGAGGTCGACTGGCACGGGGTGGACCTGGCGACCGGCGAGGTCCGGTGGCGGGTCCGGAAGGAGCCCGGCGAGCGCAGTGTCACCGACCTGCGTCGCGGCGTGCTCCGGCGGCTCCACGTGTTGCGGGCCGGGCGGCTGTCCGCCTACGACACCCGGGACGGCCGGCGCACGGCGCAGGTGCGGCTGCCCGGGTTGCCGCCGCCGGCCACGGCGCTCTGGCCGGTCGGCGACCGGGTGCTGATCAGCGGCGACACCACCGGGACCACGATCTTCGACCCCGGCCTGATCGCGCTGGCGCACACCGCCCGGAGCCTGGGCGACAGCGTGGCGGGCTCCTCCTGCGGAGACCTGATCTGCGTGTACGCCCCCGACGGCCGGGTCACCGGGATCGACCCGGCCACCCTGACGGAACGCTGGTCGAGGCCGGACGGGGCGTACTCGCTGTGGGAGGACGGCTGGCTGATCGGCATGGAACAGCAGGACGGGACCCGGCCCCGGATCGTGCGCTCCGACCCGGTCACCGGCCGGGTGACGGACCGCGCCGACGGCTGGCAGTTCGCGGCCGGCCACGACTCGGCCCTCTACGTCGAGCGCATGGAGTCCGGCGGGGCCACGTTCGGCGTGCTCGAGGTGGACCCGTTCCGGGTCCGGCCGCTCGCCACCGCCGCCGGCGTCACCGGCGAGTGCACGGTCGCCGCCGAAGCGCTGGTCTGCCGCCGGAGCGACGCGGCCGTCGGGGTTTGGCGGCTTCGGTAGCCTTCAGCTACGGCCGCCGGGGCCGGCCGGTGCCGAGGAGGTCTGCGATGCGCGTACTGGTGGTGGAGGACGAGCGGACGATGGCCGACGCGATCGCGCGCGGGCTGCGGCGGCACGGGATGGCTGTCGACGTGGCGTACGACGGCCTGGAGGGCCACGAGATGGCCTACGTCACCCGCTACGACGTGGTCGTGCTGGACCGCGACCTGCCCGGCATGCACGGTGACGAGATCTGCGCCGCCCTGGTCGAGTCCGGCGCGCTGACCCGGGTGCTGATGCTCACCGCCAGCGCCTCGGTCGCCGACCGGGTCGAGGGACTCCAGCTCGGCGCCGACGACTACCTGCCCAAGCCGTTCGCCTTCGACGAGCTGGTGGCCCGGGTGCAGGCGCTGGGCCGGCGGGCCACCCCGCCCGCCCCGCCGGTGTTCAGCGTCGGCAACCTGGTGCTCGACCCGGGCCGCCGGGCGGTGACCCGCGGACAGACGCCTGTCGACCTGACCAACAAGGAGTTCGGCGTCCTGGAGGTGCTGCTCAAGGCGAGCGGCGCGGTGGTCTCCAGCGAGGAGCTGCTGGAGCGGGTCTGGGACGCGAACACCGACCCGTTCACCACCACGGTCCGGGTGACCGTGATGACCCTGCGGAAGAAGCTCGGGGATCCACCGCTGATCGAGACAGTGGTCGGCGCCGGCTACCGGGTCGTGACCGGTTGACCGTCTATCAGGGGCAGCGCCCGCGGGGCCTGCGCTGGCTGCTGCGGCCCACCCTGCGGCTGCGGCTCACCCTGCTGAACGGGATCCTGCTGGTCGCGGCCGGCGCGGTGCTGGTGGTGCTGGCCTGGCTGCTGGTCGACGAGTCCCTGCACCCGGCCGACGAGCTGCGCCCCGGCTCCACCGTGACGCTCAACGACGGCAGCGTCCGGGAGGCCCGCGCCTGGCAGACCGAGACCATCGACGAGGCCTCCGACCAGCTGCTGATCAAAGGGCTGAGCGCGCTGGTGGCGATCGGCATCATCGGCATCGCCGGGGGATACCTGGTGACCCGGCGGGCGCTGCGCCCGCTGCACACCGTCACCCAGACCGCCCAGCGGCTCGGCGAGGAGACGCTGGACCAGCGGATCCGGTATTCCGGCGCGGACGACGAGGTGGCCGAGCTGGCCCGCACGTTCGACGCGATGCTGGACCGGCTGGCCGAGGCGTTCGAGTCACAGAAGCGGTTCGTCGCGAACGCCTCGCACGAGCTGCGCACCCCACTGGCGGTGATGCGCACCGAGATCGACGTGACGCTCAGCGACCCGGACGCCGACGTCGCGGAGTACCGGCGGATGGCCCGGGTGGTGCGCGACGCCTCGTCCCGGGCGAACGGGCTGGTCGACGCGCTGCTGGTGCTGGCCCGCTCGGAGGCGCAGTCCGGCCGGCGGCTGGTCCGCAAGGTGCCGGCCGACCTGGCCACCAGTGTGTACAACGCGCTGTCCGCGGTGAAGGACGAGGCCGAGCGGATGCGGCTGGAGGTCACCACCGACCTCGCGGCGGCCCCGGTGGTCGGCGACCCGAGTCTGCTGGACCGGCTGGCCGGCAACCTGATCGAGAACGCGATCCGCTACAACCACCTGCTCGGCCGCCTCTGGCTGCGCACCGCGTCGGTGGACGGGCAGGCCCGGTTGATCGTCGGCAACACCGGCCACGAGGTGGAGCAGAACGAGGTGCCGGGGTTGTTCGAGCCGTTCCGGCGGGGTGGCTGGGAGCGGACCGGCTCGCGCGGCTCCGGCCTGGGGCTGTCGATCGTCCGGGCGGTGTGTGACGCGCACGGCGGCACGGTCTCGGCCATCGCCCTGGTCGACGGCGGCCTGGAGGTCACCGTCTCGCTGCCGGCCGCGGACACCACCCCGGTGGTGGCCGCGACCGCGAGCGTCCCCCGGTCCCGCTAGCCGACCTTCTCGATCTGCCCCCGCAGGACCGGGAACTCCGCCTTCGCCCTGGTCGCCGACGAGTGGTACCAGACCAGCATGCCGACGCTGCCCTCGTCGCTCCAGACGCAGACGGCCAGGTCGATCCCGGACGTCTCGCTGTTGCCGCACCTGGCCACGCCGCCGAGCGAGCCGGTGCCGACCGGTGCGACGTCGTCCACCGCCAGGCCGGTCAGGCTCATGTTGGTGAAGTTGCGGTCGAGCTCCAGCGCCGGGTCCGGGATCGGGGCGGCCACCGCGATCGCCATCACCATGTTCTTCTTCGGCGGCGCGCCGTAGAACGCGCCGAACGAGGTGCTCGCCCCCGGGTACGAGGTGAGCAGGCTGTCCTCCATGGTGCCGGTGACCGCGGAGAACTCCGCGTTGTCCAGGTGCGGCCGGCCGCCCAGCGTCTTCGGCTCGCTCACCGTGAGAACGCTCCCGCCCGGCATCCGGGCGGGAGCGTGGGGGAGATCTCGTTCAGGAGCGGCGGACGTCCGCCACGCCGCGCGGCAGGAACCGCTTGCCGGTGACCCGCTCCGCGACGCCGCTGCGGTCCAGGTACGGCGTGATCCCGCCGAGGTGGAACGGGTAGCCGGCGCCGAGGATCATGCACAGGTCGATGTCCTGCGCCTCGGCGACCACACCCTCGTCCAGCATGATCCGGACCTCCTCGGCCAGCGCGGCGAGCGCCTTGGCGCGCACCTCGTCGGCGGTCAGCGGGGTGTCGCCGACCTCGAGCAGCTTGACCACGTCGGCGTTGATCTCGTCGTCGACCAGCAGCGGCAGGCCGGCGTCGACGATCCGCTTGAGGTTGGGGCTGTCGGCGAACCGGTCCGGGAACGCCCGGTGCAGCGTCTCGCCCACGTGGTACGCCACCGCGGGGCCGACCAGCTGCAGCAGCGCGATCGGGCGCATCGGCAGGCCCATCGGGTCGAACGCCTCGTTCACCACATCGAGCGGGGTGCCGCCGTCGATCGCCTTGAAGACCTCGCTGGTGAAGCGGGTCAGCACCCGGTTGACCACGAACGCCGGGGCGTCCTTGACCAGAACCGAGGACTTCTTCAGCTCCCTGCCGACGGCGAACGCGGTGGCCAGCGTGGCGTCGTCGGTCTGCTCGCCCTTGATGATCTCCAGCAGCGGGAGGACCGCGACCGGGTTGAAGAAGTGGAAGCCGACCACCCGCTCCGGGTGCTGCAGGTCGGCCGCCATCTCGGTGATCGACAGGGAGCTGGTGTTGGTGGCGAGGATCGCCTCCGGCTTGACGATCGTCTCGAACTCGGCCCAGATCTTCTTCTTCAGCTCGAGGTTCTCGAAGACCGCCTCGATCACGAAGTCGGCGTCCGCGAAGACCGCCTTGTCCACCGAGCCGCTGATCAGGCCGCGCAGCTTGGCCGCGGTGCCCTCGTCCAGGCGGCGCTTGCCGACCAGCTTGTCGATCTCGCCGGTGACGTAGGCCACGCCCTTGTCCACCCGAGCCTGGTCCAGGTCGGTGAGGACCACGGGGACCTGCAGGCGGCGCAGGAAGAGCAGGGCCAGCTGGGACGCCATCAGGCCGGCGCCGACGATGCCGACCTTGGTGACCTTGCGAGCCAGCGACCTGTCCGGGACGCCGACGGGGCGCTTGGCGCGTCGCTGGACCAGGTCGAACGCGTACAGGCTGGCCCGCGCCTCGTCACCCATGATCAGGTCGGCGAGCGCCTCGGTCTCGGCAGCGGTGCCGTCGGAGAAGGACGCCTCCTTGGCCAGAGCCAGCAGCTCCAGGGCCTTGTTGGCGGACGGGACCGCGCCGTGCAGCTTCTCGTCCAGCTGGTTCTTGGCGAACCAGAGCACGCCGTCCCACATCTCCCGGTCGATCTCCGGGCGCTCCACCGTGACCTCACCCTTGACCACGCCGGCCGCCCAGGCCAGCGAGCTCTCCAGGAAGTCGGCGGCCTCGAAGAGCGCGTCCGCGACGCCCAGCTCCTTGGCCTGCTTCGGGCGCAGGGTCTTCTGGGTCAGCGGGTTCTGCAGGATCACCTGGGCCGCGCCGGCGATGCCGATCAGGTTCGGCAGCAGCTGGCTGCCGCCCCAGCCGGGGATCAGGCCGATCGCGACCTCGGGCAGGCCGAGCGCCGCGGCGCCGGTGGACACCGTGCGGTAATGGCAGTGCAGGGCCACCTCGAGGCCGCCGCCGAGGGCCGCGCCGTTGACGAACGCGAACGTCGGGATGGTGCTGTCCCGCAGCCGGGCGAACACCCGGTGGCCCAGCTCGCCCAGCTCGACGGCCTGCTCCCGGGAGGAGAGCAGCGGCATGCCGGTGATGTCCGCGCCGACGCAGAAGATGTACGGCTTGCCGGTGATCGCGATGAACGCCGGGTCCGACTCGACGGCCGCGGTGATCGCGTCGTCCAGCGACTTGAGGCCGGCCGGGCCGAAGCTGTTCGGCTTCTTGTGGTCGAAGCCGTTGTCCAGGGTGATCAGGGCGACCGGCTTGTCCAGCCCGGGGACCCGGACCGGGCGCAGGAGCGCCTTGGTGACTACCTCGTTCGGGTTCTCGATCACTTCGCGAAGCCTTCCCAGTTCGGGTTCTCCCAGATCACGGTGCCACCCATGCCGATACCGATGCACATGGCGTTGATGCCGTACCGGACCTCGGGGTGCTCCGCGAAGTGCCGGGCCAGCTGCGTCATCAGGCGCACGCCGGAGGACGCCAGGGGGTGACCGATGGCGATCGCGCCGCCCCACGGGTTCACCCGCGGGTCGTCGTCGGCGATGCCGTAGTGGTCCAGCAGCGCCAGCACCTGTACCGCGAAGGCCTCGTTCAGCTCGAACAGGCCGATGTCGTCGATGGTCAGGCCGGCCTTCTTCAGCGCCTTCTCGGTCGACGGGATCGGGCCGTACCCCATGATCTCCGGCTCGACGCCGGCGTAGGCGAACGACACCAGCCGCATGGCGACCGGCAGGCCCAGCTCGCGGGCGGTCCCCTCGTCGGCGATCAGGGCCGCGGTGGCGCCGTCGTTGAGGCCCGCCGCGTTGCCCGCGGTGACCCGGCCGTGCGGGCGGAACGGGGTCTTCAGCGTGGCCAGCTTCTCCATCGAGGTCTCGCGCGGCGCCTCGTCCACGGTGGCCAGGCCCCAGCCCAGCTCGGAGCTGCGGATCGCGACCGGGACCAGGTCCGGCTGGAGCTTGCCGTCGGCGTACGCCTTGGCCGTCTTGAGCTGCGAGTTCAGCCCGAAGCGGTCGGCCCGCTCCTTGGTGATGTGCGGGAGCCGGTCGTGCAGGTTCTCCGCGGTCGCGCCCATCACCAGGGCGGACGGGTCGACCAGCTTCTCGGTCAGGATCCGCGGGTTCGGGTCGGCGCCCTCGCCCATCGGGTGCCGGCCCATGTGCTCGACGCCACCGGCGACGGCGATGTCGTACGCCCCCATCGCGATGCCGCCGGCGACGTTCGTCACCGCGGTCATCGCGCCGGCGCACATCCGGTCCACGGCGTACCCGGGCACCGTCTTGGGCAGGCCGGCCAGCAGGGCCGCGGTCCGGCCGATGGTCAGGCCCTGGTCGCCGGTCTGGGTGGTGGCCGCGATCGCGACCTCGTCCACCCGGTCCGTGGGGAGCTGGGGATTCCGCTTGATCAGCTCTCGGATGCAGCGGATCACCAGGTCGTCGGCGCGGGTCTCGGCGTACATGCCGCCCGCCTTGCCGAACGGTGTGCGGACGCCGTCGACGAAGACGACCTCGCGTACTTCACGGGGCACAGCAAGCCTCCTTGCGGGCGTGAACCCAAATGTCCCGGCAATGCTACTCGCCGGTAACTAGAGGCTGCCATCCCCTCGGGAAAGTTCACAAAGTCGCCGGAAGCACCGCCGCGAGCTGGTTGGCGATCAGGCCGACCTGCCAGTTGCGCGCCCCGAACCCGCGCAGCGTGTCGCTCACCGTCTGCGCGCTCACCTCGTCCGGCGGCGACCAGGCCAGCCGGCGGATGTAGTCCGGGCTGATCAGGTTCTCCGGGGGCAGCCGGTGCGTCTCCGCGGTGCCCACCACCACCTGCCGGCAGCGGGCCAGCCGGGCGGCGGCCATCGGGTCGCGCTCGGCCCAGCGGTGCGGCGGGGGCGGGCCCTCCACCGGCTGGTTCACCGGCAGCGCGTCGTCCGGCAGCGCCCGCGCCTGGTCCAGCGCGTCCAGCCAGATCTTCGCGAGCCGGCGCACCGAGCGGCCACCGAAGCCGGGGATGGTGAGCAGCGTGCGCTCGTCCTTCGGATCGGCCTCGGCCGCGGCCACGATCGCCGAGTCCGGCAGCACCCGGCCGGGCGCCGAGTCCCGGCGGGCGGCGACGCCGTCCCGCGCGTACCACAGCGCGCGCACCCGGGCCTGGGCGCGCGCCCCGCGCACCCGGTGGATGCCGGAGGTACGGCGCCACGGGTCGGGGCGGACCCGGGGCGGCCGGTCCGCGCCGGCCACCAGCGCGGCGAACTCCTCGGCCGCCCAGCCGGCCTTGCCCTGCCGGTCCAGCTCGGCGGCGAGGATGTCGCGCAGGTCGGTGAGCAGCTCCACGTCCAGGGCGGCATAGGTCAGCCAGGACTCCGGCAGCGGCCGGGTCGACCAGTCCGCCGCCGAGTGGTGTTTCTCCAGGGAGAAGCCGAGCAGGTGTTCGGTGAGCGCGGCCAGGCCGACCCGCTCGAACCCGGCCAGCCGCGCGGCCAGCTCGGTGTCGAACAGCCGGCGCGGCCTCATCCCGAGCTCGGCCAGGCAGGGCAGGTCCTGGCTGGCGGCGTGCAGCACCCACTCGGTGTCGGCCAGCGCGGTGTCCAGGGTGCGCAGATCGTCCAGCGGCAGCGGGTCGATCAGCACGGTGCCGGCGCCGGCCCGGCGCAACTGCACCAGGTACGCCCGCTGGGTGTAGCGGTAGCCGGACGCGCGCTCCGCGTCGACGGCGACCGGGCCGGAGCCCGCGGCCATCCGGGCCACGACCTCGGCGAGTTCGCCGGTGCTCTCCACCGGGGCGGGGGTGCCGTCGCGGGGCGCCGTGAGGGGAACAGCCTCGGGACCGCCAGAACTCGGGTCGGGCGGCACGTCGTGCGGTCCGTCCCCTGCTGGCTCTGGCGTGTCCCGACGGCGCAGGGGTGTTTCGTCGGTCACTCCGTAACCGTACGGGGGTCTTCCCCATGGCGCGCGCAGCCGGGTCCCGGCGCGCCGATTTCTCGATCGACTTCTCGGTTCAACCATTGAGCGTCCCGCTCCGTATACCCGGGTGCCACGCCGAACAACCCGGGAGGCCGTGCGGATGACCGCCACCTACGAGCCCTTCACCCCAGCCGGTTCCCCGGAGCCGCGCCGGGACCGCTACGCCTCGCGACAGGACGAGCGTTACGGCTCGCGGGACGACCGCTACGACACCCGGGACGACCGCTACGACACCCGGTACGACGACGGTCACCGCCGGCCCGAGGACCCGTGGGCGGCCCAGCAGCCTTCCTGGGCGCAGCCGGAGCCGGCCGTCCCGCGCTGGTCCGGCCAGCCCGAGCCGGCCGCCCCGCGCTGGTCCGACCAGCCCGAGCCGGACTACGGATACGCCGCCCCGGCGCCGGTTCAGCACGGCCCGGGTCCGGGGCCGGGCCTGGCCCCGCTCCGCGAGAGGCGTCCCGCCCGCACCAAGCCGATGGTCATCGGCCTGGTGGCGGTGCTGCTCGCGGTGACCGGCTGGCAGGCGTACCGCATCGAAACCGTGATCCAGAGCAGCAACGACCTGGCCACCGCGGTCTCCACCGAGCAGAACCGCAGCGCCGAACTGGAGAAGGCGCTCACCAACGTCTTCGACCCGGAGGGCATCTCCTCGTCCGCGCTGCCCAGCGTCTTCCGGGTGCGCGCCGGCGACTTCACCGGCACCGCGTTCTCGGTCGGCGCCAAGGCCAAGGACGGCACCGCCAACCTGCTGACGAACTTCCACGTCGTCGAGTCGGTGTTCAACGCCGGCAACCGCGGGGTCACCCTGGAACAGGGCGCCACCCGGATCAACGCCACGATCGTCAAGGTCGACAAGGCCAAGGACCTGGCGCTGCTCACCGCCAAGAAGGAGATCAAGCCGCTCGCGGTCGCCGCCGGCACGGTCAAGCCGGGCCAGCCGGTGGTCGTTCTGGGCAACCCGCTCGGCCTCGACGACACCGTCACCCAGGGTGTGATCAGCGCCTTCCGCCAGGACGACGCCGACGGGCCGACCATCCAGTTCGACGCGCCGATCAACCCCGGCAACTCCGGCGGCCCGGTGGTCAACACCGGCAAGCAGGTGGTCGCCCTGGCCACCGCCAAGGCCCGCGACGCCGAGGGCATCGGCCTGGGCATCCCGATCGCGACCGCCTGCGCCACCTTCAAGAACGTCTGCTGACCGCTGCGGGCCGCTGGTGGCCCGGGCTCGCCTCGTGCCGTCGACACCCCTCGCGGCCCGCCGGGAACCGCGGACCAGTCGGCGTCCGAGTCGTCGCCGCGCGGTCACCCCTCGCGGCCCGCCGGGAACCGCGAGCCGGGTCAGGTGGCGGGGGCCCGGTGGCGGTCGGTGAGGGAGGCCACGCCGGGCGGGGGCAGGCCGGCCGTGGAGGCCAGCATCGCGCACCAGCCCCGCAGGTGGGCGGCGAAGTCGTCGGAGAGCGGCGTCCAGGAGGCCCGGACCTCCAGGTCGGCCGTCGGAGCCGGGCCGGCCAGCTCGCCGAAGCGGGTCGACGCGGTCTGGGTGACCGTGCCGCCGATCGCGGTGTACGCGGCCGTGTGCTGGTCGAGGGCGTCGGTCAGCCAGGTCCAGGCGACCGCCGGGAGCAACGGGTCGGTGGCCAGATCCGGCTCCAGTTCCGCGGTCACCAGGGTGACCAGCCGCATCTCGCCGCGCCAGGCGTCGTGGCCGGCCGGGTCGTGCAGCAGGATGAGCCGGCCGCTGGCCACCTCGTCCCCGGCGCGCAGGACGGTGGCGCTGAGCGCGAACGAGTACGGCGCGAGCCGCTGCGGCGCGGCGATCTCCTCGAGCAGGATCTCCGGCCGTGGCGAGTCCGCGCGCAACGCGGCCACCGCACGGGTGAACGCCTCGGGAACAGCGGAGGGGGACGCCATGGTGGAAGAGTATGCCGATCTACGCCCCGGCAGCCTTCGCCGCGCCGCCGGGGCTTCTTCACTCACGTGGCACCATGAGCCGGTGACCGTTCTCGAGGATTCCCCGTTCGTCCGCGCGTGCCGCGGCCTGCCCGGCCCGCACACGCCGGTCTGGTTCATGCGGCAGGCCGGGCGCTCGCTGCCGGAATACCGCAAGATCCGGGAGAGGACCGGGATGCTGGAGTCGTGCCGCCGGCCCGACCTGGTCACCGAGATCACCCTGCAGCCGGTGCGCCGGCACAACGTCGACGCGGCGATCCTGTTCAGCGACATCGTGGTGCCGATCGCGGCGGCCGGCATCGATCTGGACATCGTGGCCGGCACCGGCCCGGTCGTCGCCGACCCGGTCCGCTCCGCCGGTGACCTGGAGCGGCTGCGGCCGATCACCACGGCGGACGTGGACTTCGTCGCCGAGGCGGTGCGGCTGCTGGTGGCCGAGCTGGGCGCGACGCCGCTGATCGGTTTCGCCGGTGCGCCGTTCACGCTGGCCAGCTATCTGATCGAGGGCGGTCCTTCACGGACCTACCTGAAGACCAAGGCGATGATGTACGCCGAGCCGGCGCTGTGGCACGCCCTGCTCGGCCGGCTCGCCGACATCACGCTGACGTTCCTGACGACGCAGGTCGACGCGGGTGTCAGCGCGGTGCAGCTGTTCGACTCGTGGGCGGGTGCCCTCTCCGAGGCGGACTACCGTGAGTTCGTCATGCCGCACTCGGCGAGCGTGCTGCGCGGGCTGGCCGGCGCCGGCGTGCCGCGGATCCACTTCGGCGTCGGCACCGCGGTGCTTCTGGAGGCGATGGGCGAGGCCGGCGCGGACGTGGTCGGCGTCGATTGGCGTACTCCGCTGGACGTGGCGGCGAAGCGGGTCGGCCCGGACCGCGCGGTGCAGGGCAATCTGGACCCGGCGATCCTGTTCGCCGGCTGGGACGTGGTGGAGCGGGAGGCCCGGCGGGTGCTGGCACAGGGCCGGGCAGCCTCCGGTCACGTGTTCAATCTCGGTCACGGCGTGATGCCGGAGACGGACCCGGACATCCTCACCCGGCTCGTCGCGCTGGTGCACGAGATCACCGCCCGGTAGGGACCTTCGTCCCTGTCCCGCCCGGCTTTCCCCGGGCGGTCCGCCCAGCGGCATCTCGACGGCACTGGACACCGCTCGCGTCCAGCCGGCGGCGGCCGGCTGGCACCGAGGGGCCTCTCGACGGCCTTGAGCCATCCGTGACGGCCAGCCGGCAGCCGCCGACCGGAGGGTGTGTCGACGGCCTTGGGGCGCCCCTGAGGGCCAGTGGCCCGCGCGGGCCGGGCGTGAGAGGTGTGCGGCCCGAGGACTGCCGCGCGGGCTGCCGCCGGGGTGGCGGTCACAGGGGTGGACCCCGGGCGTTGCGGATCGGGGCGGGCTGGGAGGGTGGAGAGCGTGCGGAAGCGGATCGCGATCATCGGCGGCGGCATCGCCGGGCTGGCGGCCGCCGTCCGCCTGCGGGATGTGACGCCCGCGGACACCGAGATCGTCGTGTACGAGCAGAGCGGCGCCCTCGGCGGCAAACTGCGCACCGGCGAGCTGGCCGGCGTCCCGGTCGAGCGGGGCGCCGAGTCCTTCCTGAACGGCGCTCCCGGCGGCGGCGAGTCCGCGGCCGTGCGGTTCGCCCGCCGGCTCGGCCTCGGCGACGCGCTGGTGCACCCGGCCCCCCAGCCGGCCGCCCTGGCGATCGGCGGGAAGCTGGCCCGCATCCCGGCCGGCACTCTGGTCGGCGTCCCCGGCGACCTGTCCGCGCTGGACGGCGTGGCCGTCCCGGACGCGGACTCGGACGCCGACACCGGGCAGCCGTTGCTCGCCCCGGGCCAGGACGTCGCGGTCGGCGAGCTGGTCCGCTCGCGGTACGGCGCGCAGGTGGTGGACCGGCTGGTCGACCCGATGCTCGGCGGGGTCTACGCGGGCCGCGCCGACCAGCTGTCGCTGCGCGCCACGATGCCGCAGCTGGCCCGCACGGCGGAGACCGAGCACACGCTGCGCGGCGCGGTCCGGGCGGCGCAGGCGCTGAGCCGGCGCACCCCGGGGCAGCCGGTCTTCGCGGCCGTGGCCGGCGGGATGAGCCGCCTGGTCGAGGCGGCCGCGACCGCCGCCCGGGCGCGGATCGGCCTCGGGCTGCCGGTGCGCGAGCTGGTCCGTACCGGCGATCGCTGGCAGCTGGTGCTGGGGCCGGCGCCCGATCCGCGGACCGAGGACGTCGACGCCGTGATCCTGGCCGTGCCGGCGAAGCCGGCGGCCCGGCTGCTGGCCGGGGCCGCGCCGGAGGCCGCGCGGCTGATCGGCGCGCTGGAGTACGCGAGCGTCGCCCTGGCCGGGATGGCGCTGCCAGCCGGCACCGAACTGCCCGAACTGTCCGGTTTCCTGGTCCCGCCGGGCGAGGGCACACTGGTCAAGGCGGCCACCTTCTTCACCCGTAAATGGCCGCACCTGACCGGTGCGGACGGCCCGGTGATCGTGCGGGCCTCGCTGGGCCGGGCGGGTGAACAGGAGCGCCTGCACCCCAGCGACGAGGCGTTGCTCGAGATCGCGCACCGGGAGCTGGGCGAGCTGGCCGGCACACGGCTGCCGGCGCCGGCCGCGTCGTGGATCCAGCGCTGGGGCGGTGGCCTGCCGCAGTACGCGCCGGGCCACCCGGACCGGGCGCTGGCGGCCCGGGCGGCGCTGCCGCCGGGCCTGGCGGTGGCCGGCGCCGCCCTGGACGGCGTCGGCATCCCGGTCTGTGTGGCCAGCGGTGAACGCGCGGCGGACGATGTGAACAGTTATCTGGACGCGTGAGCGGCAGCGTCCGGGGAGCATGCAAAGGAAGGCACACGACTGTGAGTGAGCAGCAGACCAACGCGGCTCGGATCAACGAGCTGAACGCCACCATCCGGTACACGATGTGGTCGGTCTTCCGGGCGTCCACCCCGCTGCCGGCGCTGCGTGACGAGCTGGCCGGTGAGGTCGACGGCCTCTTCGAGCAGCTGGCGGCGAAGGATGTGACGGTCCGCGGCACGTACGACGTCTCCGGCCTGCGCGCCGACGCGGACGTGATGATCTGGTGGCACTCGGCCGACTCGGACAACCTGCAGGAGGCGTACTCGCTGTTCCGGCGGACCGCGCTGGGCCGGCACCTGACCCCGGTCTGGTCGCAGATGGCCCTGCACCGGCCGGCCGAGTTCAACAAGAGTCACCTGCCGGCGTTCCTGGCCGGGGAGGAGGCGCGGCCGTACATCTGCGTCTACCCGTTCGTCCGCTCCTACGAGTGGTACCTGCTGCCCGACGAGGAGCGCCGGGACATGCTCGCCGAGCACGGCCGGCAGGCCCGCGGGTACCCGGACGTGCGGGCCAACACGGTCGCGTCGTTCGCGCTCGGCGACTACGAGTGGATGCTCGCCTTCGAGGCGGACGTGCTGCACCGGATCGTCGACCTGATGCGGGACCTGCGGGCCTCCCGGGCGCGCCGGCACGTCCGCGAGGAGGTGCCGTTCTACACCGGGCGGCGCCGGTCGATCGCGGAGATCGCCGCCAGCCTGCCGTGATCTAGACCCGCCGGGCCATGGGTACGTGGGGGATGCCGTCCTCCACGTACTCCGGCCCGGACGGCTCGAATCCGTACCGCATGTAGAACTTCACCAGGTACGACTGGGCGTCCAGCACGCTCGGCCGGTGACCGACGATTTCCAGCGCGTGCTCCATCAGCCGGCCGGCCAGCCCGGCGCCCCGGGCCGCCCTCGCGGTCACCACCCGGCCGATCCGTTCCATCCCGTGGTCATCGAGAATCCGCAGATAGGCCCGGATCTCCCGGTCCCGGGAGAACCATAGGTGTCGGGTGCCGGGTTCGGTGTCGCGGCCGTCCAGGTCGGGATAGGCGCATTCCTGCTCGACCACGAACACGTCGCTCCGTAGCCGGAGGATGTCGTAGAGCGTCGCGGCGGGGAGGTCGCGGAACGATGACACGCGCAGTTCGTCGTGCGGTTCGGGATGCATCGGGCCAGCGTATGCGGCGCGTCGTCGCCGTTCCCCCCGGTCCCGCGTAGTAGTGATGTGGCTACTGCCTGTGGAGGACGCATGATCAAACGCAGCAAGCTGTTCGGCAACAAGACCCGGGTGACCTTCTCCCTGCCGGCGGACGAGCCGTTCGGGGTGGTCAGCGTCGTCGGCACCTTCAACGACTGGCAGCCCGGCAAGCACGAGCTGCAGGTGCGCCGCAACGGCACCCGGACCGTGAGCGTCCCGCTGGAACCGGGGGAGTACCGGTTCCGCTACCTGGCCACCGGCGGCGTCTGGTTCGACGATCCGGACGGCAGCGAACTGCACCTATAAGCGTTTCGGCGACCGGTTCCGGGGGATCTGTTCGAATCTGCGGTTCAGGCGTCCCGGAGGGGGAATCGTGGCAGACGTCAAGCTGGCGATCGTCTACTACTCGGCGACCGGCACCGTGCACGCGATGGCGAAGCGGTTGGCGCGCCGGATCGTCGCCATCGGCGGCAAGCTGAAGGCCTGATAGAAAGGGCCCATGGCCGTCGACACGCAATACGAGGAACTGCTCCGGCGGGTGCTGGAGACCGGCACGCCGAAGAGCGACCGCACCGGGACCGGCACCCGCAGCCTCTTCGGCGAGCGCCTGCGCTACGACCTGTCCGCGGGTTTCCCGCTGATCACCACGAAGCGCGTGCACTTCAAGTCGATCGCCGTCGAGCTGCTCTGGTTCCTGCGCGGGGACACCAACGTGCGCTGGCTGCGGGACCAGGGCGTGACGATCTGGGACGAGTGGGCCGGCCCGGACGGTGAGCTGGGTCCGGTCTACGGCTACCAGTGGCGCTCCTGGCCCGGCCGGAACGGCGGCATCGACCAGCTCTCCGGGGTCCTGGACACGCTCCGGAGGAATCCGGACTCGCGGCGCATGGTGGTCTCCGCCTGGAACGTCGGCGACCTCGACGAGATGGCGCTGATGCCGTGCCACGCGATGTTCCAGTTCTACGTCGCCGACGGCCGGCTCTCCTGCCAGCTCTACCAGCGCAGCGCCGACCTGTTCCTCGGCGTCCCGTTCAACATCGCGTCCTACGCCCTGCTCACCCGGATGATCGCCGACCAGGTGGGGCTGGCCCCGGGCGACTTCATCTGGGTGGGTGGCGACTGCCACATCTACGACAACCACGTCGATCAGGTCCAGGAGCAGCTCGGCCGCGAGCCCTACCCGTTCCCGTCGCTGCGGATCGCGCCGCGGCCGAGCCTGTTCGACCACGAGTACGCCGACTTCGAGGTCGTCGGCTACCGCCACCACCCGGCGATCAAGGCGCCGGTGGCGGTGTGAGCGTGCACCTGATCTGGGCGGAGGCCCGTCACCGGGTGATCGGCGCCGGGGGCGGTATCCCCTGGCACGTCCCGGGCGAACAGGCGGTCTTCAAGGAGCGGACGATGGGCGCCACAGTGGTGATGGGCCGCGTCACCTGGGACTCGCTGCCCCGCCGGCCGCTGCCCGGGCGGCGCAACGTGGTGCTCACCCGGGACCGGTCGTGGAACGCGGACGGCGCTCACGTCGTACACCATCGTGATCAGATCGTCGAAGACGATTTCTGGGTGATGGGTGGCGCGTCGATCTATGCGGACTTCCTGCCGCTGGCCGACCACATCGTGCGGACGACCATCGACCTTGCGGTGGAGGGCGACACCTACGCCCCGGAACTGGGTCCGGAGTGGAAGGTGGCCGCCTCCACCGGGTGGACGACCGCGCCGAACGGTGTCCGTTACCTCGTCGAGGACCTGGTCACTTCGGGTCGAGGCGGATAGACAGGCTGTTCACGCAGTGCCGCGTGTTCTTGGCGGTGAAACCCTCACCCCGGAACACGTGGCCCAGGTGCCCGTCGCAGCGCGCGCAGCGGATCTCGACGCGCACCATGCCGTGGCTGCGGTCCTCGATCTCCTTGACCGCGCCGGGGATGGCGTCGTCGAACGAGGGCCACCCGCAGTGCGAGTCGAACTTGGTGGAGCTGGGGTAGAGCTCCGCGCCGCAGCCACGGCAGTGGTACATCCCCTCGGTCTTGGTGTTCACATACTCCCCGCTCCAGGGGGCCTCGGTGCCGGCCTCGCGAAGCACCCGGAACTCGGCCGGGTCGAGCCGGACCCGCCACTCGTCCTCGGTGGTGGGCAGCGTGGTCTCTTCGATCGCCATGCCGTCAACGGTACGTCGGCCTCCCGTCGCACCGGACGTGCGGCGACACGCGTGGGCGGGCCGTTGAGCCGTCTATGGAAGCTGCATCTCCGACGTTCCGGCCGACCTTCCAGCAAGCTTTCGGCCACGGCCTGTATCTCGGCGCGCTGAGCGCGGTGGCGAGTGTCACGACGGGGGTGATCGCGACCATGTTCTGGCCCGGGCCGTCGAGCCCGCCGGGATGGTCGTGGGCGGTGCTGGTGCTGGCGCCGCTGCTGCTCGGGATCGCGCTGGGGATCATGTCGGGGCGGCGGACCGGGGTCCAGGTCGGCAGCCGCGAGATCCGCACGTCGTCGTTGCTCGGCGAGGGCGAGGTGCCCTGGAACCGGGTGGTGGACCTGCGCGCCGAGCGCCGGGGGCGGCGCAACGTGGTCTCGGTCTACCTGGACTCCGGGGCCAGCGTGCAGTTGAACGCGCCGTACAGCGGGGGGCTCTTCGCCGCGGATCCGCAGTTCGAGCTCAAAGTGTTTGCTTTGTCGCATTTATGGCGCAGTCACCGATTCGGTGGTCTTCCGAGTTGAAGACGCGCCGAGAGTGCCTTTCGGGTAAAACGGGCAATCCCCGCTAAGCTCCCGTGCGACCATGCAATCGTACCTAACAGCAACAGAACGGATACTCCTCATGAGTCTTGCTCGTCGGCTGGCCGTGGGTCTTCCCGTGGCCGGCGCAGCCGCTTTCGCCGCTCTCGCCGTCTCGTCGCCGGTCCTCGGGGCGACCGATCCGGTCCGGGCCGGCCATCCGGTCGTGATGGCCAGCCCGGACCGGGGCCACGCCGGTTACGGCCCCGGAGGCGCCGCTCCGGCGACGCCGGCCACCACCGCGCCGGCCACCACGGCTCCACCGGCGGGTGCCGCGCCGGTCACCGAGACCCCGGGCACCGTCGGCGGCGCCCGCGGGAACGCCGGTTACGGCTCGATCAGCCCGGCGGGGTCCCCGACCGTCACCGGCGGGGCGAAGAGCGTTCCGGGCCGGGTCAGCTCGGCGTCCGTGCCGCAGCCCGGCGGCGTCTCGAACGAGCGCCTGCCGCTGACCGGCGGGCCGGTCGGCGCCACCGTGGCGGTCGGGGCGGTGCTGGTCGCCGGTGGCGCGGGCGCACTCTGGTACACCCGCCGCCGGAAGACCGCCTGATCGCGTCATGTGTCCGATTTGCGAGGGTCGCCCGAGTTTTTCGGGTGACCCTCCAGCTTTGGCATAGGGTCGGGGGCATGCCGAGAGCCGCCGCCGAGGAACACCTGATCGCCGGTCACACCGTGCGCCTGAGCAGCCCCGACAAGCTCGTCTTCGCCGAGCGCGGCTATACCAAGCGGGACGTCTTCGAGTACTACCTGGCCGCTGGCGACGGCATCCTGCGCGCCCT
Organism: Actinoplanes siamensis; assembly: GCF_016862395.1. Taxonomy (GTDB): domain Bacteria; phylum Actinomycetota; class Actinomycetes; order Mycobacteriales; family Micromonosporaceae; genus Actinoplanes; species Actinoplanes siamensis. The sequence goes on from NZ_BOMW01000032.1 coordinate 71,112, forward strand.
GCGCGACCGGCCCACCACGCTGCAGCGGTTCCCCGACGGCCTGGACGGTGAGGCGTTCTTCCAGAAACGCATACCGACCCGGGGCGTCCCCGACTGGATCACCACCGCGAAGATCACATTCCCGAGCGGCCGTACGGCGGACGAGCTCTGCGTCGCCGACCTCGCCCACGTGGCATGGGCCGCCCAGATGGGCACCGTGGTGTTCCACCCGTGGCCGGTCCGCGGCTCCGCGCCGGACCACCCCGACGAGCTGCGCATCGACCTGGATCCGCAGCCGGGCCTCGGCTTCGGCGACGTGACAGCGGCCGCCGGCGTGGTCCGCGAGGTGCTCGACGAGCTGGGCTGGGTGGGCTATCCGAAGACCTCCGGCGGCCGGGGCGTGCACGTCTACGTCCGGATCGCGCCGCGGTGGGACTTCGTGCGGGTGCGCCGGGCCGCGATCGCGCTGGCCCGGGAGGTGGAGCGGCGCAACCCGGCAGGCATCACCACCGCCTGGTGGAAGGAGGAGCGCGGGCAGAAGGTGTTCCTCGACTTCAACCAGATGGCCCGGGACCGGACCATCGCCTGCGCGTACTCGTTGCGCGCCAACCGGCGGGCCACCGTCTCCACCCCGGTCACCTGGGACGAGCTGCCGCAGGTCGAGCCGGACGACTTCGACCTGCGGACGGTGCCGAAGCGGATCGCCGAGCGCGGCGACCCGCACGCCGGGATCGACGACCTGGCGCACGACCTTACGCCACTGCTGGAGTGGGTCGAGCGGGACGAGAGGGCCGGCCTGGGCGACCTGCCCTACCCGCCGGATCACCCGAAGATGCCCGGCGAGCCTCCGCGCGTGCAGCCCAGCAAGATGAACCGGGCGAACTGGGAGTCCTAGGAGCCGCTCACTTCGCCGGGCAGCGCAGGCCCTCCGCCGGCACCTTCAGATCGATCAGGTAGCCGTCGACGGCCCGGGTGACGCACTCGGTCGACGGGTACGCCGTGTGGCCCTCGCCCTCCCAGGTCAGCACGTGCCCGGTGCCCAGCATGCCGGCCAGGCGCGCGGTGTTCTCGTACGGCGTGGCCGGGTCCCCGGTCGTGCCCACCACCAGGATCGGCGGGGCGCCGTTCGCCTTCCCGGCCGGGTACGGGTCGGGCTTGCCCGGCCAGTACGTGCACGGCAGCATCCCGGTCGCCAGCGGCGCCCCGAACATCGGGTACTTCACCCGCCACTGGCCCTGCAACTCGCGGACCCGGTCGGCGGTCGGCGCGTCGTCGGTGTCCGCGCAGTTCACCGCGAGGTTGGCGTCGAACAGGTTGGAGTACGTCCCGTTCTGCTCGCGCTCGGCGTACTGATCGGCGAGCTCCATGATGCCCTTGGCGTCCCCGCGGGCCAGATCGGCGGTCGCCTTGGCCAGGCTGGTCCAGCCGGACTCGGTGTAGAGCGACGAGATCAGCCCCAGGAAGATCCAGCCCGGGGTGGCCTTGCGCCCGTCCCGGAGCGGAACCGGGGACTTCTCCGCCTTCGCCAGCGCGCCGGTGATCGCGCCCCGCGGGTCGGCCGCGACCGGGCACTTGGCCGGGTTCGCCTTGCACCAGGCGGTGAAGTTGCCGAACGCCCGCTCGAAGCCCTTGGCCTGGGTCTCCGAGCTCTCCACGTAGTTCTCCGTGGGGTCGACCGCGCCGTCCAGCACCAGGGCCCGCACATTCTGCGGGAACAGCTGCGCATAGGTCGCGCCGAGCAGCGTGCCGTAGGAGAAGCCCAGGTAGGTCAGCTTGCTGTCGCCGACAGCGGTGCGCAGCGCGTCCATGTCCCGGGCGGCCTGCTCGGTGGAGAAGTTCGGCAGCTGGTCGCCGTACTTCCGGCCGCAGCCGTCGGCGATCTTCTTGTTCAGCGCGGTGAGCTGGTCGAACGAGGCCTGGCTGACCGGATCGGGGTCGGCCCCGAAACTGGCGTCCTGGTCGCTGTCGCTGATGCACTTGATCGGGCTGGAGCGGCTCACCCCGCGCGGGTCGAAGCCGACGATGTCGAAGCGGTCGGTGATCTCGGCCGGCAGGCCGCCCATCGCCTGGCCGAACGAGAGGTAGACGGCGATGTCGACGCCGGAGCCGCCCGGGCCGCCCGGGTTGACCAGCAGCGAGCCGATCCGGTTCTTCTGCGACGTGGAGCGGACGCGGATCATCGCGACGTCGTACGTCTGGCCGTTGTCCGGTTGCGCCCAGTCCCGGGGGACCGCCACCGTGGCGCAGTCGTAGCTCATCCCGGCGGCGCCCCGGCCGATCAGCTTCTCCGGCACGTCCGGGCACGGAGACCAGTGGGCGGCGGCGCCGGCGGTCGAGGCGACGGTCGGGACACCGCCGACCGGCTCGGCCGAGCCCTCCGGCGCGAACGCGGGCAGCGTGCAGCCCCCGAGGGCGGTGAGCAGCACGGCCAGCAGAGCGGTGACCGAACGCGATCGACGGGGCACGGCGCGACCTTTCGACGGCAGGCCACCCAGGCTAGCCTGTCCCCCCGCACGCCTCGCTCAGCGGCTGGTGAGCACCTGCGCCAGGTCGAAGCTGACCGGGCGCTCCAACTGCTCGTACGTGCAGGTCCGCGGCTCGCGGTCGGGCCGCCAGCGCTCGAACTGGGCGGTGTGCCGGAACCGGAGGCCCTCCATGTAGTCGTAGCGCACCTCGACCACCCGTTCCGGCCGCAGCGGGGTGAAGGACAGGTCCTTGCCGCTGTTCCAGCGGCTCACCTCGTTCTTGCGCGGGGTGCGCTCGCCCTGCAGGTGCGCGGCCCAGTCCCACGGGTGGCCCTCGAGCTCGGTGACCAGCGGCTGCAACTGCTCGAACAGCTCCTCGCGCACCTTCATCGGGAACGAGCCGATCACCCCGACCGAGACCAGCACGTCCCGCTCGTCGTAGAGGCCGAGCAGCAGCGACCCGATCCGGTTCTCCGCGGACTTGTGCACCCGGTACCCGGCCACCACGCAGTCCGCGGTGCGCTTGTGCTTGATCTTGAACATCACCCGCTTGTCCGGCTGGTACGTCAGATCCCGCCCCTTGGCGATCAGGCCGTCCAGCCCGGCGCCCTCGAACTGCTCGAACCACCTCCGCGCGGTGGCCAGGTCGTCGGTGGCCGGAGTGACATACACCGGCGCCCGCGCCTTGTCCAGGGCCTGTAGCAGGCGCTCGCGCCGCTGCTCGAAGGGCAGCTCGGTGAGATCCTCGTCGCCGAGCGCCAGCAGGTCGAACGCGACGAAGCCGGCCGGGGTCCGCTCGGAGAGCAGCGTGACGCGGCTGGCCGCGGGATGGATGCGCTGCTGCAGGGCCTCGAAGTCGAGGGTGTTGCGCCCGGTGTCGGCGACGATCACCTCGCCGTCGATCACCGCCCGCTCCGGGAAATTGGCCAGCACCGCCCGCACCACCTCGGGGAAGTACCGGGTCATCGGCTTCTCGTTCCGGCTGCCGATCTCCACCTCGTCGCCGTCCCGGAAGATGATCGACCGGAATCCGTCCCACTTGGGCTCGTAGATCTGCCCCGGGGGGATCTCCGCGACGGGTTTGGCGAGCATCGGCTTGACCGGGTGCTGGAACGGCAGCTGCATCCGCTCAGTCTGCCGCGAAACCCGGCGCCGTGATGCCCTTTACTCGGCCCCTGGGGCGGAGTCCACCATCGACGCCATGAGAACCCGGCCCGACTGGCTGTCCATCGGGGAGTTCGCCCGGCTCGCCGGCCTCTCGATCAAGGTGTGCGTGCCCTTCTCCGGCGGGGTCGAGCCGGTCCGGGACGTCTCATGGACTGGACGTGACAGAGCCGGTTCTCCGACCCGCGCCCGCACCCGGGACCGGCGGTCGTCTGCGCCTGCCCACGGGGCGTGCGCTCCGTGGTGGACCTAACGGACCAGTAGCCCGACGAGCCGCTCCAACTCGGCGGCCGGGTCCGCGGCCAGCCCCATGTGGACCGGGCCGGCCCGCAGCACGGTGCTGCGCGGGGCGACCAGCCAGCGGAACCGCTCGCCGAGCTTCATCCCGGCGGATGCGCCGCCGCCCGTGCAGGTCGTCTCCCAGGAGTCGAGCGCGGACCGGATCGCCGCCACGTCGGCGCCCGGGTCCAGGCAGAGCAGCCGGGACTCGTCCAGGTGGGTGCGGGCGGCCAGGAAGTCGTGCCGCTGCGAGTAGAGCAGCACCCCGACGTTGATCAGCTCACCGCGCTCGATCCGGGGCACGGCCTGGATGACGGCGTACTCGTAGGGGACCCTCATGGCAGCCACGCCTCCGGCTTCGCGGCCCGGCGGGCGAGGTGGTCGAGATAGGCGTCCCGCCCGCCGTCGTCCAGCCAGTCCTCCGGGACCAGCGCGACCGCCTCGCCGATCAGCTCGGGCGTGATCCGGGCGGCCAGCGCCGGGCCCTCGGCGGCGAGCTGGGTGGCGTACGGCCTGAGCACGTGGTCGTCCCACCGGTACGGCCGGTGCACGACGCTCCCGGCGCGCGCCCAGTTGTGGTGGAAGTAGAGCGTGGCGCCGTGGTCGATGAGCCACAGGCCGCCGTGCCAGATCAGCAGGTTCGGGTTGCGCCAGCTGCGGTCCACGTTCTCCACGAAGGCGTCGAACGCCAGCACCCGGCTGGCCAGCCCGGCGTCGACGGGGTGCGCGTTCGGGTCGTAGCCGAGCGCGCCGGGCAGGAAGTCCATCCCGAGGTTGCCGCCGGCGCTGGCCTTGATCAGCTCCTGCACCTCCTCGTCGGGCTCGGCGCGCGCCACCACCGGGTCCAGCTCGACCCGGGCCAGCTCCGGCACCGGCAGCCCGAGCCGGCGCGCCAACTCCCCGGCGATCACCTCGGCGACCAGCGCCTTCGGGCCCTGCCCGGCGCCGCGGAACTTCACCACGTACGTCCCGAGGTCGTCGGCCTCGACGACGCCGGGCAGCGAGCCGCCCTCCCGCAGGGGGGTGACATAACGAATGGCGGTGATCTCACGCAGCACGCGACCACCCTAGGGCGCGCCCCGCCGACCGCGCGGGACAAGCCCCGGGGCCGGGCCGGCGCCGGGGGTCACCGGGCATCCGGCCCCTGGCGGCGCAGCTCGTCGACCTTCGTCATCGCCGAGCGCAGATCGGCCAGCCACTCCTGCGTGTGCTGCCCGACCAGGCGCACGCACCAGGCCAGCGCGTCCGACCGGGAGCGGGCCACCCCGGCGTCCACCAGCGTGTCGAGCACCTGCCGCTCGGGCTGGCGGAGCCGGGTCATCACCGGGGCGGCCAGATGCGTGAACAGCTCCGAGGTGTCGCCGCAGCGGGCGCCCCAGGCCACCTTGCGCTGGTAGCGGTGCTCGACCTGGCGGGCGATGAGGATCCGGTCGTCGCGGGTGTTCTCCCGGAACTGGGTGACCCGGCCGCTGTGGGCGGCGGCGCGGTCGGCGTCGGTGGCCTCGGCCGGCAGATCCGGCTCGGGCAGGCGGCCCCAGACGATGATCTCGTCGCGGTCGGTGACCACCTCGGGCGGCTCGACGAACCACCCGTCCGGCACCGCGCCGGTCACCCAGGCGGCGGCGTCGTCGGCGGGTGGCGGCTCGGTCCGGGCGCCGGGTGGGGCAGGGCGGAATCGCATAACGGCCTCCTCGTTCTTTGCACTGATTACATGATTACACCGCAATGGCTCAGGCCGCCAACCCGAGGGGAGGCGTCGACTTGAGCAGTCGCTCAATTCCGTCTAGCCTTCGGTTTGAGCGGTCGCTCAAAAACGGGGAGCGGCCGCTGACGACCAGGGGTGAGGTGTCTCCGCATGCGGATGGAACGGGAAAGACGGATCCGGCCGGCGAACCTGTGGCTGGCCGCGCTGATCGGGCTCTCCGGAGTGGTGTGCTTCGTCGTCACGGTGCGCTCGGGCCGTGCCGACAGCGCCCTGCTCTTCGTGGCGTTCCCGGTCGCGCTCGCCGTGGCGCTGGCCCTGACGCCGGGCCGGAGCCCGCACGGCAAGGTCTTCCGGATCACCACGATCGCGCTGCTGCTGTCCGCGGTCTGGTTGCACGAGGGCGCCATCTGCGTGCTGCTGGCCGCGCCACTGGTCTACCTGGTGGCCCATGCGGCGACCGCGGCGGCGCAGGCCGCCAGGCGCGGCGGCCGGCGCACCCTCGCCCTGCTGCCGCTGCCCCTGCTGCTGGCCGGCGGCGTGGAGGGCACGAACGCCGGCTGGCGGGTGCACCCGGACCAGTCGGTCGAGGTCACCCGCACCATCGCGGTGCCCGCGGAGCGGGTGGCCGTGATCCTGGAGGCCGGCCCGCAGCCGACCGCCGCCCGCTCGCTCGCGCTGCGGCTGCTCGACGTGCCGATGCCCGTGCACGTGCACGGGGACGGGCTGCGGCCCGGCGACCGCTGGACGTTCGTCTACCACGGCGGCTCGCACGGACCGGGCGGCGACATCGTCACCGAGGTCCGCGACGCCACCCCGCGCAGCATCACCTGGGCGGTGGTCGAGGACACCTCGATCACCAACCGCTGGGTCGGCATGCGCGACGCCACGCTGAGCTGGCACACCGTGGCCGGCGGGACAGCCGTGCGGCTGCGGATCGACTACCGGCGGGGGCTCGACCCGAGCTGGTACTTCGGGCCGCTCCAGGACCGCTTCATGCACGCCGGCGCCGATCATCTGCTGGACATGCTGGCCCTGCGATGACCGCCGCCAGGTATCTCTCCCTGCTGTTCCCGGTGGCGGCGATGCTCGGCGCGGCGGTGGGGACCGGCCGCCGGGCCCGCACCGGCGCGGCCCTGTCGTTCCTGGCGGCCGCGCTCGGCGTCGCGGGGCTCACCGAGATCCAGTCCGGGTGGTACTCGTTCGCCGCGGTGGACGGCGCTTTCCGGGGCCTGCCGGTGGACCTGTGGCTGGGCTGGGCGGTGCTGTGGGGACCACTGCCGGTTCTGCTGCACCGCAGGCTGCCGCTGCCGGCCGCGCTCGCCCTGCTGCTCTGGATCGACCTGATCGCGATGCCGGCGCTCGACCCGCTGGTCCGGCTCGGCCACCACTGGCTGCACGGGGAGCTGCTCGGGCTGGCCGTCGTGGCGCTGCCGGCGCAGCTGCTCGGCCGGTGGACCGGGACCGGGCGGCGCCTGTACGCCCGGGTCGTACTCCAGATGATCCTGTTCTCCGGCCTGATCCTCTGGCTGCTGCCGACCCTGGTCTTCACGCTCGGCGGGAGCGGCGGCTGGGATCGCCTGCTCGGCCTGCCCGGTCCGGTGCTTGCCGGGTTCGTCCAGGTCGCCGCGGTGCTCGGGGTGCCGGCGGTGGCGGCGGTCCGGGAGTTCGCGGTGCGCGGCGGCGGCACGCCGTTCCCCTGGGATCCGCCGGTGCGGCTGGTGACCACCGGGCCGTACGCCTATGTCGCCAATCCCATGCAGCTGAGCATGGTCGCCGTCCTCGTGCTGCTGGCCGCCGGCACGCGGAGCCCGGTGCTGGCCGCCGCGGCGCTCGGCGCGGTGGCCTTCTCGGCCGGTGTCGCCGCCCCGCACGAGCACGACGACCTGCGGCGCCGGCACGGGGACGGCTGGCTGGAATACCGCCGCCGGGTGCGCGACTGGTGGCCGCGGCGCAGGCCGTTCGAGGGGATCGAGCCGGCCCGGATCTGGCTGGACGACGACTGCGGGCCGTGCGCGGCGACCCGGGACCTCGTGGCGGGGCGCTCGCCCGTACGGTTGGACCTCGTGCCCGCCGCGACTCACCCGACCACGCTGTGGCGCGCCCGCTACTCGGCCGCGGACGGCTACTCGGCGTCCGGCGTGGCAGCCGTGGCGTCCGCGTTCGATCACGTCAGCCTGGAATGGGCGTACCTCGGCTGGCTCTTGAATCTCCCGGTGTTCAACCGCCTGGCGCAACTGATCGCCGACGCCCAGATCGCCCCGCCGCACCCCGCCGGAGGAGCCAGATGATTGATCAGAAGAAGCCGGACACCAAGCAGCGGCTCCTCGACGGCGCCCTCGCCGCGGTGCGCGAGCACGGCGTGAGCGGGACCTCGGCGCGGACCATCGCCGCCGCGGCCGGGGTCAACCAGGCGCTGGTCTTCTACCACTTCGGCTCGGTCGACGACCTGCTCGGCGCGGCCTGCCGGCAGGCGACCGAGCAGCGGGTGGCCCACTACGCGGACCGGTTCGCCGCGGTGACCTCGTTGCGCGAGCTGCTCCAGGTGGGCCGGACCCTGCACGCCGCCGAGCTGGCCCAGGGCAACGTCTCGGTGCTGGCGCAGATGCTCGCCGCGGCGCAGAGCAACGAGCGTCTGGCCGAGCCGATCCGGGCCACCTTCGCGCTCTGGACCGGCGAGATCGAGACGGTGTTGCGCCGGGTGCTGACCGGCTCGCCGATCGCCGAGGTCGCCGACGTGCCGGGACTGGCCCAGGCGATCTCGGCGGCGTTCGTCGGGCTGGAGCTGTTCGAGGGCGTCGACGCGGCCGGCGGGCGCCGGTCGATGGAGGCGATCGACCAGCTCGCGGTGCTGGTCGAGGTGATGGACGAGCTGGGCCCACTGGCCACCCGCGTGCTGCGTTCCAAGATCAAAAAACGCCTATAGTACGAACGCGTCCGTCCACAGCTGCCGCGAGCGCCCGGACAGCGCGTCCATCAGCCCGACCGCCTGCCCGTCGGTGAGCCCCGCCACGAAGTCGATCACCGCCCGCCCGCGCGCCCGGCTCAGCCGCTCCGGGGTGTCCCCGGGCAGTTCCACCTCGGCCAGCTCCACCAGGTCGCGCAGCCGCCGCGGCAGCCGGTCCTCCTCGTCCGGATCGGTCAGCCAGCCCAGCAGCGCCTCCACCAGCGTGGTCAGCAGCCGCCCCTGGCCGCGCTGGTGCAGGGCCAGGTCCGGCCGCGCCAGCACGAACCGGTTCTGCACGAACTTGAGGATCTGCACCTCGTGCCACTGCGCCACGGCAAGCTGCACGTGACCGCTGCGGATCGCCGCCTGTTCGGTCAGCCCCACCGAGTCGACCAGCCGCCGCGTCCAGGTCGCCGAGAACGCCGCGACCCGCGCCTCGGCCGCCACCGACCCGTCGAACGGCTGCGCCAGCAGACCGTCCACCAGCTCCGCGCGGACCAGCTCGACCGCGTCGGCGAACGCGTCGTCGTCGGCGATCCACCCCTCCTTGCGGTGCAGGCTGCGGCGCAGCGACTCGATCGCGCCGCCGGCCCGCTTCGGGTCGCTCGCCGCGCCCCAGCGCTGCCAGGCCATCAACTCGCTGGCCACGGCGCCCTGCTGCAGGACGCCGACCCGGTGCACATCTTCAAGATCATGGATCGCGTACGCGATGTCGTCCGCCGTGTCCATCACCGAGGCCTCGACGGTCTGCTGCCAGTCGGCGACCCGCCCGGCGAACGGCGCGCGCGCCGCCCGGACGTCGTTGATCTCGGTGGAGTAGGCCCCGAACTTCGCCGAGCCGGCGTCCGGGTCGTCCGGATGGGCGGCGGCCCCGCGCGGCGGCGGCTCCATGAAGCGCGGATGCGGGTCCGGGTGGCCGTGCCGGGTCCACGGGTACTTCAGGATCGCCGCGCGGGTGGCGGCTGTCAGGTTCAGCCCGATCGTGGTCTGACCGCGCACCTCGGTGCTGGTCACGATCCGGTAGGACTGGGCGTTGCCCTCGAACCCGTCGCGCAGCCCCAGCCGCTGCCGGGCCAGCCGGTCCAGCACCCGCTCGCCCAGGTGCCCGAACGGCGGATGCCCCAGGTCGTGGGCGAGCGCGGCGGCCTCCACCACGTCCGGGTCGCAGCCGCCCAGCTTCTCCGCGAGATCCGGCTGGCCGGCCCGGATCCGCTCGGCGATCGCCCGGGCCACCTGCGCCACCTTGAGGCTGTGCGTGAGCCGGTTGTGCACCAGCAGCCCGGCCCCGCCGGGGCTGATCACCTGGGTGACCCCGGCGAGACGGGCGAAGAAGGGCGAGCTGACGATCCGGTCGCGGTCCACCCGGAACGGGCTGAGAGCTAGGTCACCAGGGGCGACAGTGCTGTCGCCGAAGAGCCGGGCGGCGCGGGGATCGTCCATGCCCCGGGAGGCTACCGGGACTGCAGAGCGTCCAGCGCGACGGCCATCGCCACGACCAGCCGGCGGTCCAGGTTCGGCTCGTGGATCGCGACCCGGTAGGTGTCGCGCAGACCCCACTTGCGCTCGACCGAGAACGCGGTGCGGCCGTCGACGACGAAGTCGAAGTGGTACGGCAGCCACGACAGGTAGTCGACGAAGCGCCTGGCGATCGCCACGAAGACGTTGCGCTCCTGGCCGACGATCTCGGGCCAGCCCGGCTGCTCCAGCACCCAGGTGGAACGCAGCAGCGAGGCGCCGAACTTCTTGCGGAACAGGCCGATCGAGGCGCCGGCCGCGTCCAGCACGTCGTAGGTGGCGCCCAGGTCGATCACCTGGCGTGCCTTGAAACCGAGCACCGGGACCTGCTTGGTGTCATCGGTGTAGAGGGTCACCTGCTCCTTGAACGCGAGCCGCTTCTGCTGCGCGAAGGCGAGGACGCCGGCTTCCTGGCCGTCCGGGGTGACCGCGTGCACCTCGTACTGATTGACCATCAAACGGATGCGCTGACGCACGATGAGCTGCGTCTGCTGCTGGAGAATATCGATCGTCACCGCGGCAGTGTGCCATATGCCGTCACCAGGGCAGGATCGGTCGTCCTGCCGGCCCGTGCCTCCTGCTTTCCGCCGGCGGTCCCGGCCGGCCGGCTTACCGCCGCGGCGCGGCAGGACATTCCGGGGGCGAGCCCGGCCGGGTTTTCTGCCGGCGGCCTTTCTGAGAGCGGCCTCAGGGAGGCGGTGGGCGGGACAGCGGGGGTCAGGTCAGACTGGGCGCATGGCGAAGCGTGTTCGTACCCGTACGGTGGTGGCTCTGGCACTCGGTGCCGCGGCGGTCTGGGCCGCTCGTGATCTCCCGGCCCAGATGGGCGCGCGGGCGCGCGGCGCGCGGCGCGCCCGGATGGAGGCCTCACCCCAGTTCTCCGGCGGAAAGTTCCGCAACACTGTGCCGGCCACCGAGGTGGCCGCGGCGTCCATGCCCCGGCTGTTCGTCGCCGCGATGACCGATCGTGACGCCCGCCGGCCGCACCTGCCGGTCCCGGTCGTCACCCCGCCCCCGGCCGCGTCCGACGGCCTGCACGTGACCTGGTACGGACACTCGTCCGCGCTGGTCGAGATCGAGGGCCGCCGGGTGCTGCTCGACCCGGTCTGGAGCGAGCGCTGCTCGCCGTCCCGCCTGACCGGCCCGCGCCGCCTGCACCAGCCGCCGGCGCCACTGCGCGAGCTGCCCCCGCTGGACGCGATCGTGATCTCCCACGACCACTACGACCACCTGGACATGGAGTCCATCCAGAACCTGGTCGACCTGCAGGCGGCCCCGTTCCTGGTGCCGCTCGGCGTCGGCGCCCACCTGGAGCACTGGGGCGTTCCGCAGACCCGGATCGTCGAGCTGGACTGGAACGAGTCCCACCGGATCGGCACGCTGGAACTGATCGCCACCCCGGCGCGGCACTTCTCCGGCCGCGGCCTCAACCGCGACGAGACCCTCTGGGCCAGCTGGGTGATCAAGGGGCCGACCCGCCGCGCGTTCTACTCCGGCGACACCGGTTACTTCCCCGGCTTCGCCGACATCGGCGCCGGGCACGGCCCGTTCGACGTGACGCTGGTGCAGGTCGGGGCGTACGGCGACGCCTGGCCCGACATCCACATGGTGCCGGAGGACGGCGTCTCGGTGCACGTCGACGTCCGGGGCGGCCTGATGATCCCGGTGCACTGGGGCACGTTCAACCTGGCGCTGCACGAGTGGCCGGAGCCCGCCGACCGCACCTGGCGGGAGGCCAAGGCGCGCGGGGTGCGCCTGGCGATCCCCCGTCCGGGCGAGCGGGTCGACGTCGACAACCCGCCCCCGGTGGACGGCTGGTGGCAGCAGATCGCCTGACCCTCTTCCACCCGCCGGCCCAGGTCGCAGCTGGTCCCATGGGGGTCTCGGCGAGCGTGGATGGAAAGCGGGCCGGACCCGGGGGGAGAGGTCTCCGGTCTCATGGGGCGGCGGGCACGCAGAGCGTGACCGCCGCCGGGACCACCGACACGGTGAAGTGCCTGGTCCGCGCGCGGGCGCCGCCGTCGAGCTCGTACTCCAGCTTGGAGTCCAGCGTGACCTCGATCCGGCGGGCCCGTGTGGTCCGCACGAACGGGGAGCTGTCCGAGCGCTTCACCGCCATCGTGCCGAGCGCCCGCGCCCACTGCAGCGCGCCCTGCGCGGTCGCCACGCCGACGTCCAGCCAGCCGTCGTCCGGCACCGCGTCGTCGAAGGCGTGGATGCCGCCGGTGATCGTCCCGACGTTGCCGATCAGCACGCAGCTGGCGGCGTCGTCGAACCAGGTGGTGCCGTCCACCTTGATCTTCGTGCGCGGGGCCTCGCCCTTGACGTGGCGGATGCCGGTCCAGACGTACGCGAGCTTGCCCAGGCGGTCCTTCAGCGCCCCGTCGGCGTCCTTGATCATCGCCCCGTCGAAGCCGACGCCGGCCATCACCGCGAAGTGCTCGCCGTTGACTTTGCCCAGGTCCACCCGGCGGTGCTGGCCGGTGAACGCGATCTCGACGGCCTTCTCCAGGGACTCCGGCACGCCCAGGTTGGTGGCGAACAGATTGCCGGTGCCGGCCGGCATGATCGCGACCGGGACGTCCGAGCCGGCGACCACGTCGAGGGTGCGCTGCACCATGCCGTCGCCACCCCACACCACCAGCAGGTCCGGCTTGCGGCTCAGCGCCTTGCGGACCTTCTTCGGGGCTTTGCGGCTCTTCGGCACCTCGTACCAGATGAGTTTCTTGACGTCCTTCTCGGTGAGCCGGCGGCGCAGCTCGTCCAGCCCTCCGTCGAGGGTCTTGCGCTGATGGGCAACGACGGCGATCGTGCGGGGGGTTCGCATGTCGCCGCCGTTACCCGGGAGCCGCCGGGCGCGAAACGTCAGCGGAAACTGAAACGCCTGCGTTGCGGCTTCTTGCGACCGAACGTGGACTGGACGGTGTCGGCGCCCTGGCGCAGCAGCCGGGTCGCCCGGCTCGGCCCGCGACGTTTCTCGATGACCTCACTGAGCTTGCGGGCGCCGGCCGCACCCAGCGGCACGACGATGGCGGTAATGATCAGACGACGCAGCAGATTCCAGATCATGCCGGCCGAATACCCGCCGATCGGGCATCAGAAGCGTGCGAACGACCGAACTGGCATACGCGGGCCGTAGCGCGGGGCCATCAGGCCGCCCATCGCCAGCAGGTCGCAGACCCGGCCGCGGTGCCCGCGGAACGGCTCCAGCAGCTCCAGCATTCGTTCGTCGGTGCCGCGTGGCTCGCCGGCCAGCGCGTACGCCACGGTGTTGGGAATGTGGAAATCGCCGACGCTCACCGCGTCGGGGTCGCCGAAGGCGGTCCGGACCACCTCGGCCGCGGTCCACGGGCCGATCCCGGGCAGCGCGGTCATCCGCGCGGTGGCCTCGGCCGAGTCGGCGCAGCGCTCCAGCCGCTGGGCCACCTGGGCGGCGCGCAGCAGCGCCTGGGTGCGGCGCTGTTCGACGCCGAGCGGATGGAACTCCCAGTACGCGCTCGCGGCCACGGCGGCCGGTTCGGGCGGCAGCACCAGGCCGGCCGGGCCGGGAGCGGGCTCGCCGAAGTACCGGCAGATCGCCCGGTACGAGCGGTGCGCCTCGTTGCCGGTGACCTTCTGCTCCAGGATCGCGCGCAGCAGGCGCGGGAAGACCTGGCCGGTGGCCGGCATCCGGACCCCGGAGAAGGTCCTGGCCAGCCGGGCGACCACCGGATGACGCACGGCCAGCGCGGGGAACTCCGCGACGTCGTCGCGGAGCCCGGCGATCGCGTCGGCGCGCTCGACGACCCAGGCCGCCCCCGGCCCGAGCCCGGTGGCTACCAGTTCGCCGCCGGCGCGGGCCAGGTGGAGGGTCGCCCCGCCCTGCGGAGTACGGACGGAGAGCCAGAGCTCGCCGTCCCGGAACGTGCCGCACGGATCGTGCTTGGGCACCAGGAGCGACCGCACCGAGGCGCCGAACTGATACCGCTCCGGCGGCGTCAGACGGCGGCTCACCTCGGAAGTCACCGCTGAACTGTACTGCCGGCAAGCCGATGGCCCTGTCCCCGGTGCTGGGGTCAGGGCCATCGGACGGTGATCGAACACCCGAGAAAGGCTCGATCACCCGGTTGCGGAGCGATGCCCCGGGTGGAGGCCGGGCAGCCGCTGTGCACGTCCGGCAGGGGGAAGGACGGCCGGCGGGCCCGCAGGGGGTTCCGGGAAGGCACGACGGGAACGTGCTCTTCCCGGTACGGGCCCGCCGAACGGCTGTGCTCCGCGCGTTCGGAGAGTTACCGCACCCGGATCCGGACGATGTCGAACGCCGGGGTCTGGTTGGCGCGCTCCATCATCGGGATACGGTGCGAGCCGTCACCGGCCCACGAGGCGCACTGCGCGGTGCCGGCGGTCGGCAGGCCGGGAACCTGGATGGTGACCGTGTCCGGGGTGGCGCCGCCCTTGCTGTCCTCGGTCGCCACGAAGAACGCCGGCACCGGGTCCGGCGCGGGCGCCGAGTTGGTGTTGGCGAGCATCCGGCAGGCGGTGTGGAAGTGACCGCGGACCAGGCCGTTCTGCAGGACGCTGGACTCCACGTAGTAACCGCCCTGGCCGGCCGCGAGGAACCGGTCACGGATCAGGTTGCGGGTGCTGACCTGCAGGGTGAACGCGGTGTTCCGGTTCACCTGGCGGGGCGCCTGGGTGATCAGCAGCGACGGGTTGTTCGCGGCCGAGCCGACCTCACCGAACTCGGTGCTGACGCAGCGGTCGCCCTTCTGGAAACCGTCGTGCTGCGGCAGGTTGCTGGTGTCGCAGCTGTTGGTCAGGATGCCGAGGCCGGCGCCGGGCGGCGGGGTGCTCGGAGCGGCGCCACCGTTGTTGCCGCCGTTGTTGCCGCCGTTGTTGTTGCCGCCGTTGTTGTTGCCACCACCGTTGTTGTTGCCACCGCCGTTGTTGTTGCCACCGCCGTTGTTGTTGCCACCGCCGTTGTTGGCGCCGCCGTTGTCGCCGCCGTTGCCGGCGGGAGCGCTGGCCGCGCCGCTGGCCGGGGCGCTGGCCGGAGCGGAGGCGTTGCCGTTGTTACCACCGTTGTTGTTACCGCCGCCGTTGTTGTTGCCGCCGTTGCCACGGCCGCCGCCACGACGCCGGTCGGCGTTCGTGTTGGCCACGTTCTTCATCACCCAGTCCCGGCACCGCGCCTTCACCTGCTCGGTGGTCGCCACGTCCCCGGCGCCGTCGTCCGGGTGCTGGGTGACGGTGCCGTTGTTCGTGGTGTACGTGTCCTTGCGGGTCTGCGTGGAGAGCTTGGTCTGCCCCCCGGCCTTCAGGTTGTCGCAGGCGGCGAGCGCGGACTTGGTGCCGTCGTTGGTGCTCGCGCTGGAGATCTGCGTAACCGTCACGATGCCGCCGAACGCCGCGAGCGTGGCCGCCACGGCGATGACCCGGCGACGCCCGCTGAACCACGTCGAATCACTGGCGCGCCGGTACTTGGACCTTCGCATGGGTGACACCTTTCTTCGTCGCCGTCGGGGCGATTAGTTCGGGCTACCGCGAACGGAAGATGCGCATGGTGGTGATCACACCGATCACCAGCGCGGCAGCAAGGACGAGCAGAACTACTGTGTTGCTGAGGCCCGGCACCCCACCGCCGTTGCTGGCGGCGGCGATCATCTGGTTGTCGATCGGCACCGGGCCCTTCTGGCCGGTGGCCGGCGCGGGAGCGGTGGGCAGCGCGCCGTAGTCGACGATGCCGCTGCTCTCCAGCAGGGTCATGTGCGTCATCACGAACTGGTTGGCCTGCTGGGCCAGCTTCCGGACGGTGTCGTTGCGGGTGCTCGCCCGGATGGTGCCGATGGCCGGGAAGATCTTGCCGTGCGCGGCGCGGAGCCGGTCGACGAAGATCTGGTCGAACTGCGCCCCCTCGGCGTTCTTCATCTCGTTCAGCCAGCCCTGCTGATCGTCGTTGGGCTGGTTGGGCAGGTCGATGCCGAGCTTCTTGGCCGCCGCCCGGTCCAGGTTGTCCAGGGCGACGTGCTGCTGGGCGATCGACTTGCCGATCTTGACGACGTTCGGGTCGTCCGACTTCTCCTGGGCCATGTTGCCGGCCGGGACCTCCCACAGACCGGCCAGCCGGACCTTGATCACGAAGTCGACGTCAGCGGCGCTGACCGAGCCCTTCGCGGTGTCGGTGAGCCCCGTGTTCGGGGGGACCGGCACCGCGTCGTCGGCCAGAGCCGGCGCGGCCGGTGTCAGCAGGAACGCCAACGACACAGCCGCGGCGCCGACCAGCCAGGACTTCATCTTTCCACCCACCACCATCAGTAGCTGTAGTCGCTGCCGGAGTCTCCGGCGTCGCTTCCGGAGGCGTCCGCGGGCGGCGCCACCGGCTTCGAGATCTTGGGAAGGCAGGTGAGGTTCTTGGTGCCGGTCGGCGTGATCACGAACCACTTGCCGTTCACGTTCTGGCCCTTCCACTCACCGGGCTTCTTGTCACCGGCGTAGGTGTAGAGCGGCCAGCCCTTGAGTGTCAGCTGCTTCGTGCCGTCCGCCCGGGTGACCGTGCCGACCAGCTTCGCGTCGACGCCCTTGAGGGTCGGCTTGCCGTCGTTGGTCACGGCCGGCGGCCAGATCTTGGCGCAGTCGCCGTTGCAGTTGGACTTCGACGGGTCGTCGCCGTCGTCGTCGAACCGGTAGAGCACGAAGCCCTTCGGGTTCTCCACGACCTTGCCCATCTTCGGCACCGAGGCGCCGGTGAGCGACTTGGTCACCCGGTCGTCCGCAACGTCGGAACCGGTGTCGCCCGGGGCCGGCTCGGCGGTCGGGTCGGCCGCGTTCGGGTCGACCGCGCCGTCGGTCGCCGAGGCGCCCGGGGTGGCCGCCACATCGGCCGCGGCGGGCTCAGCGGCGTTGCCGTAGTCGGCCGCGTCGTATGAGGCCGGAGCGCAGCCGGGCAGTGCGACCAGTGCCGCCAGTGCCGCGCCGACGACCATCAACTTGCGCTTCTCCGGTGCCACTGGCTCCTCCAGCTGATCGATACCTCTAGCCATTTCCGCGCTGTAGTACGGGACCCGCGCCGGAGCGGTTGAACATTCGGCTCGATCAAATTCGGGAATTTTTGTTTGAACCCACCGGGGGGTCGCGTACGTATGGGAAGGGTCCCAGCAGCGAAAAAGGGCCCAGCCGGCTCGGCTGGGCCCTTATCGTGATCGGGCGATTACGGAATGCTGATCAGCGTCTCGCTGTTCCCGTTCGCCGCGAGTTCCTGGACCTGGACGTGCGCGATGTCGTCGCGCGCCGTGCCGGTGACCGCCTGCAGCATCAGCGGCGCCGGGTTGGCCGCCGTGCCCCAGCCCTTGTCGCCGATCGTCCAACTGGCCACCCGCTCCGAGGTGCCGTCGGTGTGCACCAGGACCAGCGCGCAGGTCTTCGGGCCCTTGATGTTGGAGACCGCGAAGGAGACCTGGGTGCCCCAGTCCTTCTTCTCCAGGCCGACCGCGGCGCTGACGTTGGTGCGGTTGTCGGTGCCGCTGTAGTTCTGTCCGGGCAGCGGGGTGCCGCCGATGCCGACGCCGTCGCTGTCCGGCAGCGGGTCGAGCTGGTCGCTGCCGCGCTGGGCGGTGGTGGCGCCACCCTTGGCCGGCGTGTCGTCGCCGAGCCACTTGCCGCCGGCGAACAGCGCGCCGATGGAGAGCATGGCGAAGACCACGACGGCGGCGGCCAGCGAGTAGAGCCGGCGGCTGTTCGCCCGGCTGCGGTCGGTGCGCACCTCGGCGAGCATCTTGTTGAGCAGGACGGCGTCCTGCTCGGCCTTCTCCGCGGCGAGCAGCGCCTCCGCGTCGACGTCCGCCAGCACGTCCGCGACCTGGACGAAGGACTCCAGCTCGAGTGCGCACTGTGGGCAGTCGATCAGGTGGTCCTCGAACCGCGCGGCGTCGCGGTCGTCCAGCACGCCGAGGGCGTACGACGCGACGTCGTAGTGCTCTTCCTGGGTCATTCCGTCACCCCCCGCTGCTGCAGAGCGGTACGCAGCGCACGCAGAGCGTAGTACACCCGGGACTTCGCCGTACCCAACGGAAGGTTGAGAACCTCCGCCGCCTCGGGCACCGTGCGGCCCCGGAAGTACGTCTCGATCAGGATCTCCCGGTGCGAGTGGCTCAACTGGCGGAGCGCGTCCGACACCGTCATGGACTGCAGCACCCGGTCGGTCTCGTCCGACGTGGTCGGGAAGCTCTCCAGCTCGCGGTCGTACGTCTCCGCGGGCCGCGCGTTGGCGCTGCGGTGCTCGTCGATCGCGATCCGGCGGGCCACCGTGACCAGCCACGGGCGCAGCGACTGCTGGCCCTGCGCGCCGAGCCGGTGCGCGTTGCGCCAGGCCCGCAGCAGCGTCTCCTGCACGATGTCCTCGGCGCGCTGCCGGTCGCCGCCGGTCAGGCGCAGCACGAACATCAGCAACGGGCCGGCGTGCTCCTCGTAGAGCAGCTTGACGAGGGTGTCCTCGTGGGACGCGCTCTCCTTCGGCGCCCCGTGCCGGGCCGACTGGCGAGGGATCACCGAACCGTCGTCCTGCGCACCACGGCCTCCGTCGAGTGCCTGCCACCTACTTCCGGAGTGTCGCGCCATCACACGCACCCTCTCCGGCGTGAGCCGCTTCTCGGCCACCGCATGCATCGATACCTCCGCCCGGACTTTCCCCGTCGCCTGTCTTACGGCTGGGGAGCCCGGCCGGGATCAAAGCCGGCACGAGATTTTCCGGGACACTCGGTCTCAAGGGTCCTCCGCTTGGTGACGATCGTGACGGCGTGCCGGGTCGCGGATCATGGGGGATTGATCTACGCCGATTCGGACGCCAGGTAAGGCGGAATGATACTCAGTGACATCGGGGCCCAGACATGGCTGTGGAAATAAATTTGCCCACCCGGGAGAGTATGATCTCGCTGTGTGAACGAATGATTCCGCTCGGTGTTCGCGGATGAGTATTGTGTGGTGAAAGGTGGGGTCGTCGAGCCGTTCGGGGGATGCCCGGATATCTCTCGGGCCCCTTTCGGGCGACACTCGGTGGGAGCGCTCCCATTTGTTGATCTTGCTGCTCGGGAGCTTCTGGATATTGTAAGCAGTTGTTTACTCGTTGCTGGTGAGAGGCGCGGAGGCGGGTGATGCCGGCGGGTTGCGGAAGTGCTGCGACCAATTTTCTTCAGTTGATCGGCCTGTTCCGGCATGCGGTCGGCCGTCCCGATAATTGAGACAGGCGGTCGCTGCCACCCCGGGCCGCCGATGACGACGTACGCCCTCGCCCCGTCACCCCCTCACCCCGGCCCAGAGCGCCGCCGCCCGCAGCCCGTAACGCCCCTTCCACCCCGCCGTGGCGTCCTCGTGAGGTGCGCCGTGCTCGCGGTGGTCAGGCGGCGCGGCCCCCTCCCGGCCGGTCCTGATGGGTGTCTCACGGCCTCGGGACACCCATCAGGACCAGCCGGCGACCGTGGCGGGCCGGGTGGGTGCGGTCGCGGGTGGTGGAGGCGGTCAGCGGGTCCGGGAGGTGGCCAGCGCCAGGGCGCGGTGCAGCACCCGCGAGTCGCCGAGCATCCCGCGCAGCCGCCGCTCCAGCCCGGCGATCGGCACCAGGTTCTGTGGCGCCCGCGGATCCTTGTAGGACGCCGACGCGAACCGCGGCAGCGTCGCCCCGGACAGGTGGGCCAGCTCGATCGCCTGCTCCACGGTCAGATCCGGCGAGCACTCCACCCGCACGATCCCGGACCACGGCGCGCCGCTGGCCCCGGGCAGACGCAAGTACCACGACCAGCCGCCCCACACCGTCCCGAGGTGGAAGACAGGCGTCCGCTGGCCCGGCCGCAGCGCGGTGACCACAGTGGTGAGCGCCGCCGGCAGGTACTGCTTCTGCTGGGTCTTCACATACCCGATGGTGCGCGGCAACTGCCGCCGGTTGCGCAGCGGCCCGTCCACGATCAGCAGGTCCGCGCCGTCCGACCCGCCGTCCCGGGCCGCGCTGGAGATCTCGATCTCCAGCGCGGTGAGCGGCCCCTGCACCGCGGCGGGCAACTTGCTCGCCTCGCCGCTGCCGTTGATCCGGTGGATCTCGTAGCGGACCGTGCCGGCCTGCAGGTCGCCCGCGGACGGGCTGGCGGTGAACAGGCCCCGGCCGACCCGGGCGCCGACCAGCTCGGCGGCGCCGCGGGCCAGGTCGCAGCGGACCACCCCGGCGGCGTACGACGCGGCCAGCCCCGCGTACGACGTACCGTCCTCCTCGGCCGTCCACAGTCCGGCGTCGTTGCGCCGCACCCCGTCGACCAGGAACACCACGTCCGGCGGGCGGGCCGCGGCGGGCACCCCGATCGGCGCCCACTCGGCGGCCGGCACCTCCACGTCGGTGTCCACCTGAGCGCTGCTGGGCGAGGCCGGCCCCTCGCCGTCCCCGCCCTCGAAACTGGCCCCGTACGCGGGGTCCCACGCGTCGACGAACATCCGTGTCACAGGCCGACCCTCTCGACGTGCGCGGTCCGCGCGTCCTTGTGCACCTCGAACCGGACCGGCACCCGCTCGGCCAGCGCCTGCACGTGGGTGACCAGACCGACCATCCGGTCGCCGCGGGCGGCCAGGTTCTCCAGGGTGGCCGCGACCACGTCGAGCGTCGCCGCGTCCAGGGTGCCGAAGCCCTCGTCCAGCACGATCGACTCCAGGCTGGCCGCGGTCGTGCTCATCCCGGCGAGCTGCTCGGACAGGGCCAGCGCGAGGGCCAGCGAGGCCTGGAACGTCTCGCCGCCGGACAGCGTGCGCACACCGCGCCGCAGCCCGGCGTCATGGTGGTCGACGACGTGGAACTCGCCCTTGTCGTGCATCAGCTCGTACTGCCCGCCGGTGAGCTCCCGCAGGATCCGGGACGCGCCGTCGACCAGCATGTCGAGGGCCTCCTCGAGCAGCCAGCGCTCGAAGTTGTTCGCCCGCAGGTGCCCGGCCAGCGACTTGGCGACCCGGCTCTCCCGCTGCAGGGCCATCCGTTGCTCCTGCTGCTCGCGGGCCTGCTCGAGCCGCTCGACCAGGCGCTGCCAGGCCGCCTCGGCGCGTTCCGCGGTGACCGCGGCGGCCCGGATCAGGGTGGCCTCGGCGTCGTCCGGACGGGCGGCCGGCGGTTGCAGCCCCGCGTCGGTGAACAGCGCAGCGATCGCCGCGTGCGCCCGCACCGTGGACTCGTGCGCGGCGGCCACCGTGGCCTCCGCCTGCGCCCGGCGCGCCGAGCGGGCGCCGTGCTCGGCCCGGGCCCACTCGACCAGGGCCTGCCAGGCGCCGGCCAGATCGTCCCGGTCGGCGGGCGGCGGGACGAATAGGGCCAGCCCGTCCCGTACCACATCGAATTTCTGCCACGCCGAACGTTGCTGCTCCTCGGCGGCCCGGACCGCGGCCTGCGCGGAGCGCAGCCGGTCGCGTGCCGCGCGCACCGCGGCGGTGGCGTCCTCCAGCTTGCCCCGCAGGCGGCCGAACTCGGCGAGCCGCTGCTTGATCGCGTCGGCGCCGGGCAGCCCCTGCACCGCCTTGCGGACCTCGGCCAGCCGGGTCAGATGGTGCTCGTACTGCCCGCGCTTGCGCTCCAGGTCGCTCTCCAGGTTGCGGGCCACCGCGTCGCGCTGCTGCCAGCGCGCGGCGGCCAGCTCGGCGGCCTCCCGGGCGGCGGCGCCGGCCGCCTCGGCCAGCCGGACCGCCGACTCGGCCGGCACCTCCGGCACCACCTCTACCTTCTGCAGGCAGACCGGGCAGTCGTCGCCGGCGGTCAGGTGTCCACGCAGGGCGGCCGCGCGGTCCCGCTGCTGGGCGTCGCGGTAGTCCTGCCGGGCCTGCTCCAGCAGCTGCTGCGCGCCGATGTGCTCGGACTCGGCCAGATCGGCGGCGGCCCGCGCGTCCTGGCTCTCCACCTCGGCGACCGAGACCTTGCCGGCGAACCAGGTCTCCTGCTCGGTGAGGCGCTCCAGCTCGGTGTGCCGGTCCAGCGCCAGCCGCAGCGAGCCGGCGTCGCCGGCAGCGGCCAGTTCGCCGCGGACCTTCTCCTCGGCCTCCTCGGCCTCGTGCACCGCCTCGGCCGCCTCGGCGGCGGCGTCGCGCGCGGAGGTCACGGCCCCTGTCGCTTCCGCAAGACCCGACGGGGTACGGACCGAGCCCAGCAACCTCAGCTCGGAGTCCAGCGTGTCGCGGGCGCCGCGGGCGGCCTCCTCGGCGTCGCGGGCCACGCGCAGCCCGGGCACCGCGGCCTCCACCGCGGCGGTCAGCTCCCGCATCCGTGCCAGGTGCGCGGCGGCCTCCTCGACCGCCTCGTCGGTGGCGTCCTCCAGCGCCGCGAGCGCCTGGTCCACCACGGTCAGCTTGGCGTCCGCGGCCTTGCCCCGCTCCGCGGCCCGGGTCTGCACCCTCTCGTACATCTGCAGGCCCAGCAGGTTGACCAGGATCTGCTGGCGGGTGGCCGGTTTGGCGTGCAGGAAGTCGGCGAACTGGCCCTGCGGCAGCACCACGCAGCTGGTGAACTGCTCGTAGGGCAGGCCGACCGCGTGCAGCACCGCGTCGTCCATCTCGGCCGGGACGCCGGCCAGCACCTCGCCGAGGTCGGCCAGGTCCATCCCGGTGTCCAGCTTCGTCACGTCGAAGCCGGGCGGCATCAGCTGCAGGCCGGCGCCGGACGTCTTGACGTTGCCCCGGCCGTCCCGCCGGACCACCCGGGTGGCGACGTAGCGGTCGCCGGCCGACTCGAAGACCAGGCGGACCCGCGCCTCGGCGGCGGACGGCGCGAGCGCGTTGCCGATGCCGCGGGCGCCGCCCCAGCGCGGGACCTGGCCGTAGAGCGCGAAGCAGATCGCGTCCAGCACCGTCGACTTGCCCGAGCCGGTCGGCCCGACCAGCGCGAAGTAGTCGGCGTCGGTGAAGTCGACGGTGGTCTGGTCGCGGAACACCGTGAACCCGGACATGTCCAGCCGAATGGGCCTCATTGGTTGCTGCTCACCTCGTCGTACAGCTCGTCGAAGAGCTCGCGGACGCCCTCCTCGGCGTTGCCGCGACTGTCCAGGTAGTCACCGAAGAGTTCGCGCGGGGAACGGCCGGAGCGTTCCGCGGCGCGCGCTCCCGTACGGTCGGGCAGCATGTCCGGGTCGATGCGGACCTCCAGCGCGTTCGGCAGCAGCTCCTGCACGTCCTCGCGCAGGCCGGGGCGGGGCGCCTCCCGGACGAGGACACGCAGCCAGGCCTCCGGAAGGTTCACCGTGGCGAGCTGTTCGAGGGTGCCGCGGACCGTGCGCAGGGTCAGCGCCGAGGTCACCGGCACGTCCCGGACCTGGGCCGCCTTGTCCACCCCGACGTCGACGATCGCCACCGAGCAGACGTTCTCCTCCTCGCCGAAGTCGATCGCGAGAGGGCTGCCGCTGTAGCGCACCGGGCACGGGGCGATCACCCGCTGCGAGCGGTGCAGGTGGCCGAGCGCGACGTAGTGGGTGTTCTGCGGGAAGACCGTGGCGGGCACCGCGTACCCCATGATGGTGTGCGCCTCGCGCTCGCCGCCGCCGGTGCTGGCGCCGACCATGGTCAGGTGCGAGGTGATCAGGTTGACCACGCCGGGCTCGGTGAACGGCTCGCTGAGCTTGCCGATCAGCCTGGCGATCAGATCGGCGTAGGTCTGGTTCGATTCGGCCTCGGTCAGGTCGTACATCTCGACGGCGCGGACCGCGTACCGCTGGGAGAGGAACGGCAGGGCCACCAGCCGCCAGCGCTCGCCGCCCTCGGTGGTGCCCTCGATCAGCAGGTCCCGGGGGTTGTCGAAGGAGCCGCGCAGCTCGATGCCGGCCGCGTCGGCCCACGGTCGGAGCGCGTCCAGGGCCTGCCCGTTGTCGTGGTTGCCGCCGATCGCCACCACCCGAGCGCCGGTCCGGCGCAGCGCGGACAGCGCCCGGGTGACCAGCTTCGTCGCCTCCGCGGTCGGCGCCGCGGTGTCGTAGAGGTCGCCGGCGACGATCACCAGATCGGGCCGCTCGGCCTGGGCGATCTCGATCACCTGGGCGAGCACCCGCCGGTGCTCCTCGCGCCGGTCGCGGCCCTTCAGGACCTTGCCGACGTGCCAGTCGGAGGTGTGCAGGATGCGCATCGCGAAACCTTAGCCCCTGTCGCGCAGGGGCCGGCCGGGCTGCGACGTGGCCCGAACGCCGCCTGGCCGCACGGCGTGCGCACGCGGATGCGACCCCGGTGTCCGGGTGCTCACCGCGCACCCCCGGACGACACCTGAACCTCGCCTCACCTCGACCACCCTCCCGACACGGGGGCTAGAACGGAATGTCGTCGTCGCCACCGGCCCGCCCGCCGATCACGGCGAACGGATCGGCGCTCTGCACGATCGAGCGGAGCGTCTCGGCCGGTGGGGGACCGGACTCCGACTTGCGGGTGGCCCAGGCCGGGAACGGGAACTCGACGCAGAGCGGGACCGGGATGTCCGGCTGGTTGACGAACATCGTGCCGGGCCGGGCCAGCAGGGCGCGCTGGCGCATGGCCGGCGGCAGGAAACCGTACTCCGGCCGGGACGCCTCCGCCGGGTCCAGCCGGCCGACCACGCGGATCGCCGAGTTCGTCACGATCCGCCGCTCGACCTCGCTGGCGGTCTGCTGCGCGCCGATCAGGATCACGCCCAGCGAGCGGCCGCGCTCGGCGATGTCCAGCAGCACCTCCTTGATCGGGGAGGTGCCCTCGCGGGGCGCGTACTTGTTCAGCTCGTCGAGGACCACGAAGAGCAGCGGGCGGCCGGTGCCGGCCTTCTCCTTCTCCTCGAATTCGGTCTTGAGCGTCACGCCGACCACGAACCGCTGCGCCCGGTCCGGCAGGTTGTGCAGGTCGACGACGGTGACCTGGGCGCTGTCCGCGGTGCGGATCTGGTGCGGGCGGCGCTGCGCCAGGTCGCCCCGGATCAGCCGGGACAGGTCGCGCTTGCTGCTGATCAGCCGCCGGGCGAAGGCGTTCACCGTGCCCATGTTGACCGCGCTGCCGGCCCAGACCGACCGCGTCTCGTCGTCGGTGAGCTGGTCGACGATGTGGTCCACCAGGTCGCCGTAGGAGCCGATGCGGCGGCCGTCGATGCTGATCCCGCCCTCGGCCGGGACGGCGAACCGGTTCAGGTGGGCGGTGACCGAGTGCACCACCATCGTGTACTGCTGGCGCTCGTCGTCGGCGTCGGCGAACACGTACGGCAGCAGCTTCGCCGAGCAGAACTCCTCGAGCGTCCAGTAGAACGCGTCGACGCCGGTCAGCCGGCCGCTCACGTCCGGGGCGCCGGAGGGGTCGCCGGGGCGGGGCGGGGCGTACACCCGGACGTCGGTGAACGGGCTGTCCGGCAGGTCGAGCAGCTTGTAGTAGGCCCGGGTGCCGTCGTCCAGCTTCGTGTTCGGGTGGTCCAGGAAGAGCAGGTCCTCGCCCTTGACGTTGAAGATCAGCGCGCGGGCGTTCGCCCCGTCGGCGCCGAGCTGCCCGGACCGGAACACCGAATAGAGCAGGAAGGTGGCGAAACTGGTCTTGGTGGCCACGCCGGAGATGCCGGAGATCGACACGTGCGCGCCCCGGGTGCCGTCCAGGAAGTCCGCGTTCAGGAAGACCGGGACGCCGTCGCGGCCGGTGCCCATCGGGACCCGCCGCTCCATCCGGTCGAAGTGCAGCGCGGCGTCGCGGGTCTCGCCGGAGGCCCGGTGCACGATGGCGCCGGGCGCCGGCGGGACGTAGAGCTCGGGGTCGACGCGGGTGGTGGTGATCTCGGCGGCCTCCTGCACCATGGCCGGCAGCGTGCCGTCGGCGATGGCGAACACGTCCGAGTCGAACTGGGCGCCCTCGTGCCGGGCCCGGACCTGGGTGACCACCCCGGCGATCGTCACCGGCTCGCGGTCCGGCAGGTCGCGCCGGGTCACCACGACGTCGTCGAGCTGCAGGTAGCTGCCGGGGGCGACGGCCGTCCAGAACTGCAGCGGGGTGGCATCCGCGGTGCCCAGGACCCGCCCGACCGGTTCTGACTCCGGTTTCGCATTCGGTTCTCCGCCGCGGGGAGGCTCAGCTTCGTCAGACACGCCGATCATGGTGCCTCAGAGGTACGACAAAATCCCCATGGGATCTTCAGCCTTTCGGGTTTTCCACAACTTCTTGTGTTCATCCACAGAGTTATGCACAAGATCTTGATCGAGAGCGTCAGGCGCGCGGGCGGGCGTATCGGAGGAACAACATGTCCTCCCGGGTCAGCGCATGCCGCAACGTCATCGCCCGCGGCGGCGCCGCCGCCGGGCCGTGCGCGATCCGCCCGGCCGCCCCACCGGCCAGCAACGGCGCCACCGTGAGGCACAGCTCGTCGACCAGGTCCGCGGCGATCATCGAGCCGAGCAGGCCCGGCCCGCCCTCGCAGAGCAGCTGGGTGGCCCCGCGCCGGTGCAGCAGCCGCACCCCGGCGGCCAGGTCGACCCGGCCGTCGCCGATCGGGACGACCTCGGCCACCTCGGCGACCGGCGCGGCGACCGGCGCGGCGCGGTGGGTCAGCACGATCGGCCGGACCGGCGCGTCCGAGAAGACCAGTTGCGCCGGGTCCAGGTGGAGCGAGCCGGAGACGATCACCATGAGCGGGAACTCCGGCAGCCCGTGCGCCGTCCGCCAGGCCCGGGCCGCGGGGGTGAGGCGCAGCGCGTCGTACCGTTCGGCCCGGACCGTCCCGGCCGCGACCACCAACGCGTCACAGACCATCCGGAGGGTGTCGAAGACCTCCTTGTCGCCCGGGCCCTGCAGCCCGGCGGAGAGGCCGTCGACGGTGACCGCGCCGTCCGCGCTGGCGATGAAGTTCACCCGCAGGGTGGGCCGGTCCAGCCGCGGATAGAGGCCGGCCAGCTCCTCCGGATCGGTGGGGAGCGTCCTCACGGGCCGGGCGGCCCGGTCACCGGCGGGACCGGCCGGG
This sequence comes from Actinoplanes siamensis, assembly GCF_016862395.1. Lineage (GTDB taxonomy): Bacteria > Actinomycetota > Actinomycetes > Mycobacteriales > Micromonosporaceae > Actinoplanes > Actinoplanes siamensis. Next base: position 98,084 of record NZ_BOMW01000032.1, read on the forward strand.
GCTCGCGGTGCTGGCAGTCGCACCACGATCCGCCCTTGCAGTCGTCGTGCCGGCGCTCCCGGCAAGCCGCGCAGATCATGCCTCGACTCTAGAACCGGGACCCGCCGCCCACCCGCGCGACCGGCGGGACCCGCGCGGACCGCCCGGGCGACTGTCCGACACCCGACAGCGGGCGGGAAAGCGGGAGTCCGATTTCTCTACTCCGAGTCGTTAAATCTGGCATATCCGGTACGGCTTGACGGCCGGGACACGGCCGTGCAATCGGTCGGAAACGCCGGATGGGCAGGGTGTTCACAGGACGGCGCGCCGGCTGTCCGCGACGGGAGGAGATACATGTTGCTGCGGGTTCGAGTCACCCTGCCGGACCGTCCCGGCGCCCTCGGCCAGGTCGCGCGCACCCTCGGTGTCGCCGGCGCGGACATCGTCCAGGTGGTGGTGCTGGAACGTCTCGGCGGCCGGGCCGTCGACGACTTCACCGTCGTCTGGCCGGGCGCGGCCCGCGTGGAGCGCCTGCTCGCCGGACTGGCCGCGATCCCGGGCGTCCAGGTCGACGGGGTGTGGAAGGCGATCGGCGCCCCGGTCAGCGGCGGCCACGACGCCGAGCTGCTCGCCCAGGTCGCGGCGAACCCGTCGGACGGCCTGGCCACCCTGGTCGACGCGATGCCCGGCCTGCTCGCCGCGGACTGGGCGGCCGCCGCGGTGGTCCCGGCCGACTGGGCGGCGCGCAACGGCTCCCGCGCGACCGGCAACGAGCCCCGGGTGGCGTACGCGAGCTGGCGCGCCCCGTCCCCGCTGTACCTGCCCGAGGTCACCCCGCTGCGGGCCCGCGCGTTCGCCGAGCCCGGGGGCGCCCGGTACGCGGTCGCGCCGTTCGGCCGCGGCGGGCTGGTCCTGCTGATCGCCCGCGCCGACGACAACGACCTGCCGGCCGCCGCGTTCCACGTGACCGAGGTCGATCGGGTGGCCCAGCTGGTGCGCGCCGCCGCGGTGATCCTGGGCGGCCGGCTGGACGTCGTGACGCCCGCCACGACCGCCCAGGTGTGACGGTCTTAACCAGGAAATCGCTGCTGAAGGCAATATCGACGCAACAACGCCGGGGCACTCTGGAGACAGCCGAGCGAAAGGAGTGCCCCGCATGGCGTTGTGGCGGATCCGGGCCACGGTCGACGACCGCCCCGGCTACCTCTCCGTGCTGACCGCGAGTCTCGCCCTGAAATCGGTGAACATCCTCGCCGTCCAGGTGCACACCACCGAGGGCGGCGCGGTCGACGACTTCCTGGTCGACGCGCCGGACACGATGACCGAGGCGGCCCTGCTGGGCGCGGTGGCCAAGGGCCGCGGCCGGGACGCGTTCGTGACCCGTGCCGAGGCCCACGGCCTGGCCGACCAGCCCACCCGCGCGCTGGCCATGGCCGGCCGCCTGGTGCACGAGCCGGACGCGCTCGGCGAGACCCTGGTCACCCTGCTCGACGCGACGGACGTGCGCTGGCGCCCGCACCCGGCGTTCGACCGGCCCGGCGTGCACGGCGGCCGGATGACCCTGGCCGACCCGGCCGGCGGCTCGTACGAGGTGCTGCGGGCACTGCCCGCGTTCACCCCCGCGGAGTACGCGCGGGCCCAGGCGCTGGTCGAGCTCGCTGCCGGGGTGACCCGAAGGCAGCGGGAGACCGTGACGTTCCTGCTGCCCGACGGCGTCGAGGCCACCCTGCGCCCGGCGGTCGCCGAGGATCTGGCCGCCGTCCGTGAGCTGCACGACCGCTGCTCGGCCGGCACGCTGCGCCGGCGCTACCTGAGCGGCGGCGCCCCCTCCGAGGCCCGGCTGCGCCGGCTGCTGGAGCCGGCCGGCGGGACGACCCTGCTCGCGGTGGCGCCCGGCGGCCAGGTGGTCGCCATGGCCAGCCTGCTCGCCGAGGGCGACCTGGGGGAGGTCGCGGTCCTGGTCGAGGACGACTGGCAGCGCCGCGGCCTGGGCACCGCCCTGCTGCGCCGGCTCCGGGCGCACGCCGGGCGCTCCGGCTTCGCGGCCGTGGTCGCGCACACCGGGGCGGACAACGTGGCGATGCTGCGCACCCTGCGTCGGCTCGGCCACGGCCCGCTGGAGCGGGACGGCGCGCTGGTCAGCGTCACGCTGCCGAGCGCCGGCCGGCAGGTCTCCGACGAGACCGCGGCCAAGTCGGGCTGACGAGGCTTAGCCGGCTGTCCAGAAGCGGGAGATCCCGGCTGCTCCGCCGGTTGGTGAGGCTTCCGCTGCCTCAGCGGGAGCGGAGGAGAGGGGTGGCGGCGGGTACTGGTTCAGACCCGCCGTCACCCAGGGGTCCACCCTTTACCGCCCCCGTGCTCGACGCGGGTCGCCGTCCACCCGCCCGGCACGACCCGCACCTACATCCGGCGGCGGCAGGCCGGGGGAGAACCGCGGCGGCTCCGGCTCGCGCGCCGGGGCGCAGGCGGTGCGGTCGCCGAGCGGGGTGCCCGGCCGCGGGTCGAGGACGTTCGGCGGCACCTCGTGCGGGTCCAGCTCGGCCGGCTGGGCGGCGAACTCGGCCCGCTGCTCGACGGTCTCGCCCTGCCCGGGGATGCCGCCGCCGCAGACCTCCCCGCCGGGCTCGCGGACCACGGTCAGCGCGCTCCAGTGTCCTTCCCACGAATGGGTGGTCACCACGTGGGGGAACAACGACCGGCACGTCCCGGACGCGAACAGCGCCGGCCGGGAGCAGGAGTGGCAGTCCTCCGGGCAGCCGCCGGCCCTGAGCGAGACGATCCCCTCGGCCTCGGCCTCGACCTCCCGGCCGCACCACTTCATCCGCACGTCGGGGGCGAGCCGCGCGAGCTACGTCAGGTCCTCGCCGGGCAGGCGCCGGATCCGGAGGATCTCGGCCTGATCGAGGCCGCCGCCGTCGAGGACACGGGCACGTGCCCGGTCGAGGGTCCGGGGCATGTCCGTACCCTACAGACTCTCCGGCCCGGCAGGGACTGCCGGAGGTGGGTGGTAGTTTCCGGTTCTCGTGATCTCTGGGGGCGTCTTGGCGGACTGGTTGGAGTCGCTCGATCGCCTGGCCCGCGAACGGGCCGAGGCGGGGCTCACCCGTCAGCCGCGGCCGGCCGGCGCCGCGGCGGCCGGCGTGGCCGGGCGTCCGGACGTCGTCGTCACCGCCACGCTCTCCGAGTCGTTGGGTGGCGCGGGCGGGATGGTCGCCGGTGCCGAGCCGGTGATCCGGTACCTGGTCGACGCGGGCGTGCCCGAGGCGGACTTCGCCCGGGCCCTGGACGTGATCGTGGAGTGCGCACCATGAACGCCAACCCTCCCCGGGCGGACCGCCCCTGGACGGACCGCGACCGAGCGGACCACGAGCGGACGAGCCGTCCCCGGACGGACCGCGAGCCGGCCGGCCGGCCGCGAGCGGACCGCTCCCGCGCCGATCGTGACCGGCCGGGGGCCGCCTCCTACGCCGGGATCGCGGTCACCCCGCTGCCTCGTGGGTGGCGCAGTGGCGGGCACGGGCTACCCGTCCCGCCGCCGGCCCGGCTGCTCGATCGGGCCGATCCGCTGCCGGCCCACGGCGGCGGTCACCAGGCCACCGGTCCGGCCGGCTTCGCGGGCGCCGGGCGGTCGGCCGAGGGTGCTGGGCAGCCGGCCGGGGGCGTACTGTCGCAGGACGTGACCGCGCCTCATGCCGAGCCGGAAGCCGGGGAGCCCACCTCGGCCACCGACGCGCCGCCGGAGGCGGAGCCGATCTCGTCCGACGCTCCCCGCCCGGAGAACCACGGAGCCGGCGAATCGGAAGGATCCGATCTGTCGGAGGAGGGCCGGGCGCCGGACGCCGCCGGGGCAGCGGCCGCGGCGCAAGCGCCGCCCTCGGTGGCGCCGCGCCGCCCCGCGGACCCCCGGGAGTGGCACGGGATCGTGCTGGTCACCGGCACCGACACCGAGGTCGGCAAGACGATCACCACGGCTGCCGTGGCCGCCGCCGCGCAGGCCGCCGGGCTGCGGGTCGCAGTGCTCAAACCAGGGCAGACCGGCACGGTGACCGGCGCGCTGACCGACGCCGAGGTGGTCACCCGGCTCGCCGGGCCGGACACCGTGCGGACGCTCGCGGAATATCCGGAGCCGCTCGCCCCGCTCGCCGCGGCCAAGGTGGCCGAGCTGCCGCCGCTGGAGCTCCACGAGGTCGTCGACGTCATCCGGGCCGAGGCCGAGAAGCACGACCTGGTGCTGGTCGAGGGCGCCGGCGGCCTGCTGGTGCCGATGGGGCTGCGGCCGTCCGGGGAGGCCTGGACGTTCGCCGACCTGGCCACCACGCTCGGCGCGAACGTGCTGGTGGTGGCCCGCGCCGGCCGGGGCACGCTGAACCACACGGCGCTCACCCTGGAAGCGCTGAGCCGCCGCGGGGTGCGGGCCAAGGTGATCCTCGGCGCCTGGCCGGCCGAGCCCGATCTGGTGCACTGGGCCAACCTCAGCGAGCTGGTGCCGCACCTGGTCGGCGCCCTGCCGGCCGGCGCCGGATCGATGGACCCCGGTGTCTTCCGGCGCTCGGCCCCGGGCTGGCTGACTCCGGCGCTGCACGGCGTCCTGGATAATTGGCGAGTCTGGGCCGAGGAGGCGGGCTGACCGCTTCGGTCCCTGGCAACGATCACCTTCCACCCCTGGCGGCAGCCGCCGCGCAGTGCGCCCCTCCGACGTCGAGAGGTCCGAGAATGACAAGCGAGGCCGGGTCGTTTCCGGATTTCCCGGCGCCGATCTCTCCGGGGCGCAACGCCGCCGAGCGGGCCGAGGCGATCAAGCACAGCGCGACGTTCACGCTGACGATCGACTGTGGCGGCGGCGGCATCAAGGGCTCGGTGCTCGACGAGGCCGGCACCATGCGGGCGCAGCCGATCCGGGTGCCCACGCCGTACCCGCTGCCTCCCGAGCTGTTCGTGAAGACCCTCGTCGACCTCGGCAGCCAGCTGCCGAACGCGGACCGGGTCACCGTGGGGATGCCCGGGATGATCCGGCACGGCGTGGTGGTGGCCACCCCGCACTACGTGACCCGCAGCGGCCCGCGCACCAAGGTCGACCCGGAGCTGTTCGAGGCGTGGCGCGGGTTCGATGCCCGGACCGCGCTGGCCGAGGCCTTCGGGCTGCCCACGCTGGTGCTCAACGACGCCGAGGTGCACGGCGCGGGGGTGGTCGCGGGCACCGGCTTCGAGCTGGTGCTGACCCTCGGCACCGGGCTGGGCTGCGCGCTGTTCGACGGCGGCGAGCTGGCCCCGCACCTGGAGATGTCGCAGGCCCCGGTGCGCTGGGGGATGTCCTACGACACGTACATCGGCGAGCACGAGCGCCGCCGGCTGGGCGACGCGCTCTGGTCGCGCCGGGTCCGCAACGTGATCGAGGGGCTGCGCCCGGTCTTCCTCTGGGACCGGGTCTACCTGGGCGGCGGCAACTCCCGCCTGATCACCCCGGCCCAGCTGGCCCGGATGGGCGACGACGTGGTGGTGGTGCCGAACACGGCCGGCATCGTCGGCGGGGTACGGGCCTGGACGCTGGGGCAACGGTGACACCGGCCGCGCTGCTGCTGGACTTCGGCGGGGTGCTCGCCGACGCGCCGCCGGTGGAGCGGACCGCCTCGCCCGAGCTGGTGCTGCGGGTCTTCAACCTGATCGGGGGCGCGCTCAGCCCCGGGCAGATCCAGCGGGCGTTCACCGAGGGCGGCGCGGCGTACGCCCGCTGGCGCGACGAGGACCACCCGGACGAGCTGCCCCAGTCGGAGGTCTGGGAACGCTTCGTGATCCGGGACTGGCCGCCGGCCGCGCAGGTGAAGGTTCGGGGCGCGATCGCCCGGCTCAGCTACGACTGGGCGTGGCGCAACGGCTGGGCGCTGCGGCCGGGCATCCCGGAGGCGCTGGCGGCGTACTCGGCTGCCGGGGTCCCGTTGGCCGTGGTCAGCAACACGCTCAGCGGCGCCGCACACCGGGACTTCCTGGCCCGCGCCGGTGTGGGTGGCCTCTTCGCGGTGCAGATCTACAGCGACGAGGCAGGCGTCCGCAAGCCCAATCCGCAGATGATCTGGAACGCCACGGATGCTCTCGGGGTGCCGCCGGCGGACTGCTGGTTCGTCGGGGACAGCAGGCGACGGGACGTGGCCTGCGCCCGGCGGGCCGACGTGGCCAGGGCGATCCTGATGCCGTCCGGCCGTCGCGACCCGGACGACCCGGCGATCAGTCCGGAGCCGGACGTGGTGGTCGAGGACGGTTTCGGGCTGGTGCGTCTGCTGTCCGCCTGAACCTGCCCTCGCGGACGATCAGACGACGACCTGCCACACCGAGGTACGCCGGACCGTGCAGCTCTCCAGCGCCTCGGTCACCGGCACGTCGTAGGTGGCCCGCCGGACCAGCCCCTCCGGCAGGTAGGCCCGCCCCGGGTCGCCGACCAGCACCAGCGAGCCCCGGCCGGCTGCCCGCCGCAGGTAGGGCAGCACCCGCCCGGCCATCTCCCGGCTGTAGAAGACGTCGCCGGCGAGCACCACGCCGTACCGCTCGTCGGTGTCCAGCAGGTCGCCCTCCAGCGTCTCCACCGTCACCCCGTTGTCCGCGGCGTTGGCCGCGGCCGCGGCCAGCGACAGCGGGTCGATGTCGTTGGCGACCACCGGACGCGCCCCGGCCCGGGCCGCCGCGACCGCCACCAGGCCGGAGCCGGTGGCCAGGTCGAGCACGCTGCGCCCGGCGACCAGCTCCGGATCGTCCAGCAGGTGCCGGGCCAGTGCCTGCCCGCCGGCCCAGGCGAACGCCCAGAACGGGGGCGGCTGCTCGGCGCCGCCGGCCTCGGTGGCCTCCCAGAGCGCGATCGGCTCCTCGGCCTGCCGGAGCCGGACCTCCGGGACGAACGGGACCGGGGCCAGGACGGTGTGGGCGCGTACGAAATCGAGGAGCACCCGACGATTGTGCCCTTTCCCTCAGATCCGTGATCCACCAGCCGAAGGGTCCGGCACAGGTACCTGAGTCGGGAGGGTGACGGGGATGCCGACGCGCTGGCCGGCCGCCCTCTTCGGCGCCTGGATCGTGGTCCTCGGCGTCGCTTACGCGCTCACCCCGCGGGCGCACGGCTGGCTGATCCTGGCCGGCGGCCTGTCCGCGGCGGCCGCTGTCCTGGTCGGCACGTACCGCAGCCAGCCCGACGACCGTCTGCCCTGGTGGCTGCTGGCCGCCGCGACCGGACTCTCCGGCCTGGGCGGCGCGCTCGGCGCCGCCCCGTCGTTCGTCACCGACCTGCTGCCCTGGCTGGATCCGGCCGGCACCGCCCTGCTGCTGCTCTCCTACCCGGTGCTGGCGTTCGCGCTGGCCCGGTTCATCAGGCGGCGGACCGGCTCGGACCGGGACGTGCCCGGTGTGCTGGACGCGCTCATCGTCACCTCCGGCGTGGCGCTGCTGATCTGGACGTTCGTGGTCGGCCCCCGGATGTCGGACGCGACCGTCGGCGGGCTGGAGCAGTTGCTGCCGGTCGCCGACCTGCTCTGCCTCGGCCTGCTGATCCGGCTGGCGCTGGTCCCCGGGCGGCTGGTCGCCTCCGGGTACTGGTTGGGAGCGGGCACCGGCGCGATGCTGGTCGCCGACGTGGCGCGGGCGTCCGGGTACGGCCAGTTCGCTCTCTATGCCACAGCGGCGATGGCGGCGTTGATCCCGTCGATGGCCGAGCTGACCCGACGGTCGGCGGCGCCGGCCGCGGAGACCAGCCGGGGCCGGCTCGCCCTGCTGGCGGTCGCCGCGCTGGCCGCGCCCACCGTGCTGATCGGCAAGATGTTCCAGGACGGCCAGGTGGCCGGCCTGTTCCTGGTGGCCGTGCTGAGCCTGCTGATGTTGATGCTGGTGCTGGCCCGGATGGCCGGGATCATGACGAGCCACCGGCAGGCGGTGACCCGCGAGCGGGCGCTGCGCGAGGCGTCCGCGGCGCTGGTCTCGGCGGCCGACGCGGAGGCTGTCGGTCTGGCGGTCCGCACCACCGTCGCGCAACTGCTGCCCGGCGACGTGCCGCACGGCGTGGTGCTGGCGATCAGCATCGCCCAGGACGAGCCGATGTCGCCGGAGGCCGCCGCGCAGGCGGCGGTGGACCGGGCCACCGGCACCGCGGCCCGGCTGGTGCAGACCCGGGACGTGGACTGGGCGGTCTCGGTCCGGCTCACCCAGTTCGCCGAGACGCTGCGCTGCCCGATGGTGCTGCAGGACCGGCCGACCGGCGACCCGCTGGTCGGGGTGCTGCACGTGGGCGCGCCCGGCTGGGCGTTGCGCGAGCTGCAGCGCTCGGTGGAGGTGCTGGCCGGGCAGGTGGCGCTGGCGCTGGAGCGGATCGCGCTCAGCCACGAGGTGAACCAGCGCAACAGCGAGGCGTACTTCCGGACCCTGATCCTGAACACCGCCGACGTGATCACCATTCTGGACGAGGAGGACCGGATCCGGTACGCCAGCCCGTCCGCGCTCGGCGTCTTCGGCGCCGACCCGACCGGGGTGCGGCTGCCCGACGTGATCCACCCGGGGGACCGGGAGCGGCTGGACGGCGTGCTCGCCGCGGTCCGCGGCGGCGACCTGGGCGAGCAGCAGCTCGACTTCCGCGCGGTGAACGCCCGCGGCACCGACCTGCTGCTCGAGCTGCACTGCCGGGACCTGCGCGCCGACCGCAGCGTGGCCGGCCTGGTGATCACCATGCGGGACGTCACGGAGCGGCGCAAACTCGAGAACGAGCTGATCCACCAGGCGTTCCATGACGCGATGACCGGTCTGGCCAACCGGGTGCTCTTCCACGACCGGCTGGAGCACGCGCTGGCCCGCAGCGCCCGGGACGGCTCGGTGGTCGGCGTGCTCTTCATCGACCTGGACGACTTCAAGATCGTCAACGACACGCTCGGCCACGCGGTCGGCGACCAGCTGCTGATCGAGGTGGCGAACCGGATCGCCGGATCGCTGCGCGCCGACGACACGGCGGCCCGGCTCGGCGGCGACGAGTTCGCCGCGCTGATCGAGAACGTGCGCGACCCGCTGGCGGTGGAGGACACCGCGAACCGGATCCTGACCGCGCTGGCCTCACCGATCGAGACCGACGCCAAGCCGCTGTACGCGATGACCAGCATCGGCATCACCACCACGCTGGAGGCGACAGACGGCGACGAGCTGCTGCGCCAGGCCGACCTCGCGCTCTACGTGGCCAAGGGCGCCGGCAAGAACCAGTGGCGGCGCTACCAGCGGCACCTGCACGACGAGATGGTGGAGCGGCTGGAGCTGCGCTCGGCGCTCGGCCACGCGGTGAGCGAGGGCCGCTTCCTGCTGCACTACCAGCCGATCGTGGATCTGGCCGGCGGTGTCGCGGTGGGCTTCGAGGCGCTGGTCCGCTGGGCCCACCCGAACCGTGGCGTGATCACTCCGGACCAGTTCATCGAGGTGGCCGAGGAGAGCGGGCTGATCGTGCCGATGGGCCGCTGGGTGCTGGAGGAGGCGCTGCGGACGGTCTCCGAGTGGCGCCGGGTCCTGCCGTCCGGGCACGCCCCGTACGTCAGCGTCAACGTCTCGGTGCGGCAGTTCCGCGAGGCCGGCTTCGTGGAGCAGGTGCGCGCCGCGTTGCAGCACACCGGCGTACCACCGCGGGCCCTGATGCTGGAGATCACCGAGACCCTGCTGATGAAGGACGACGAGCAGCGGATCTGGGCGGATCTGAACACGCTGCGCGAGATGGGCATCCGGATCGCCATCGACGACTTCGGCACCGGGTACTCGTCGCTGGGTTACCTGCGGCAGCGCCCGATCGACGTCGTGAAGATCGACAAGACCTTCATCGACGACATGGTGGCCAGCCCGCAGCTGGTCGACGGGATCGTCAGCCTGGCCCGTTCGCTGGGGCTCACCGTGGTGGCCGAGGGGATCGAGGACCCGGCGCACCGCGATCTGCTGGTGCGGATGGGCTGCCCGCTGGGGCAGGGCTTCCTGTTCTCCAGCCCGCTGGGGCCGACCGAGGTGCTGGCCTGGATGACCGGCGCCGCCGTCGCGGTCTGATCAGTACGGGTCACCGGTGCCGGGCAGCCGCCCGCGCAGCAACCCGCCCAGCCGTCCCGGCTGGCTCGCCGCGGCGTCCAGCGGCGGCGAGTCCGGCCGCCCGGCCCGTTCCGCCAGCCCCGCCACCAGCTCACGCAACGCCTCCACGGCGTCCCGCGACGGCCGCCAGCCGAGCTCCGACGCGGCCCGGTCACAGCACATCAGCGGCGCCTTCAACGCGAGCCGCACCCAGCCCCGGTCCACCGGTTGCAGCCGCAGCAGCCAGCTCAGCGCCGCGGCGCCCTCCAGCGCGAACCCCGGGACCGGGACCGGCACCCCGTGGAACGTCCTGGCCAGCACCCCCGGATCGAGAACCGGCCCGGCCGCGATGTTGAACGCTCCGCGCACGTCGGCCCGCAGCACCCGCAGGTACGCGTCGGCCACGTCGTCCGCGTGCACTCCCTGCAGCCGCAGCCGCCGGTTCGCCGGCAGCGCCGGCAGCCAGCCGAACCGCAGCAGCCGCGCCGGCAGCAGCGGCCCGGCGAAGTACCGCCCGATCTCGGTCCCGGCGTCCCGCTGGAAGATCAGTCCCGGTCGCAGCCGGACCACCCGCAACGTCGGATGGTCCGACTCGATCTCGTCGAGCATCCGCTCGGTCAGCGCCTTGTGCCGGCTGTACGACGACTCCGGGACGCCGGTGCGCAGCCAGGTCTCCTTGACGTACGCCCACTTCGGCCCGGGCGCGTAGACCCCGACCGAGGACGCGTGCACCAGCGCGCCCACGCCGGCTCGTAGCGCCGCGCGGAACACCGCGCGGCTGCCCAGCACGTTCGTCCGGTAGAGCCGCCGCGCGTCGTGGCTGGGCTGGATCTGCCAGGCCAGGTTCACCACCGCGTCGGCGCCCTGAAAGATTCCGGTGAGCTGATCCGGGGCGTCGTCGTGGCCCACGTCGACCGAGTGCCACTGGAGGCCGGCGTACGGCCCGGTGTCCTCGGGCAGACGTCGGGCGACCCCGATCGCCTCGATGTCGGGTTCGGTCCGGAGCCGGCGCAGCAGCGCGGTGCCGGCGTTGCCGGTCGCGCCCACGATGACGACACGCATGCCCGCAGCCGTACCCGCCGGTGGGCGATCGAATCACATTTCCGTCACCATTCCGGCGCCGGTCCGCGCCCGGAAGGATCATCGGATTTCGGCCCCTGCCGGGGGCCGGCGCGTTCCGATCGGCGAGGCGGCTCGGGGGCCGGGGCGTTCCGGTTCCGGCTTTCGGCGTTCTGTGATGCCGGTTTCCGGACTTTCGCCGGGTTTGCGTTCGGCTCGGCGGCGGCCGCGACGAAAGGTCGGCCCGGTACCGACCCGGCGTCACTGTTTTCCGCCCGCCGCCGGGCCGCTTTCCACCGGCTCCGCTCGATTTCGTGGTACGGCCCCGGCCCGAGCCCCGGCCCCGATTCCACAGGCGCGCGAACCGAGGCGCCGGCCGGTGGCGAACCGCGTCCCGGTTACGCCCCTGATCTGCGGCGCGGGTCATTCCGGGCCGACGGCGAATGGCCCGGTCACCTGCCGTTTCCGATCTTGCCGGGGTGTCGTGGGGTCCTTATCGGTCGCCGTGCGCCGGGTTGTCCCGCCGTGCTCGAGCGGAATCGCCCCGATTGACTACGGTCATCGCCGGAACGGCCGTACGGTCCAGTTGCAGCCGTCCTGACCAGGCTTTACAGCCAAAACGGCGTCACCGGTGGCCCGGTGACGCCGTTTTTGGAGGACAGTCGATCAGCGCTTGGCGTGGTACGCCTCGACGACGTTGCTGGGGATCCGGCCCCGTTCGGAAACGGGGTAGCCGTTCTTGTTGGCCCACTCGCGAATGGCCTGGTTCTGGTCGCGGCTGGACCGGCTGGTCGCGGCCGGGGCGGTCCGCCGGGCAACGGTCGGAGTGGCGCCGGAACGGCCGAGCCGGGTGGCCGCGGAGAGGAACGGTTCCAGGGCCTTGCGCAGCTTGCCGGCGTTCTTCTCGGACAGGTCGATCGTGTAGTTCACGCCGTCGAGTCCGAATTCGACGGTGCGGTCGGCCTCCCCGCCGTCGAGGTCGTCGGTCAGAAGGGTAATTATCTGCTTGGCCATGTTGTGTTCGCTCCTACAGCGATGTCATTCGGGTGACGGCTGTACGCGAGCGGTGGGGGTGCCGCGATTAGTCGTCGTCGCATTCATTGTGTCGCGCACATGGTGGGTAATGCAAATTGCACGTTCTGGCATGTCGCAATTCCGCTGCGCATCCGCCCGGCAGCGGAGGGTGGTCACCGCTGGCTGGAAACGTCGGCGCGAGCCTCTTTTCGAACTCGTGAATGTGCGGTAACGTCGCAGGTGGGAGCGCTCCCAGCGCTCCGGCCGCCACGCCGGTGGACCATGCGTGCCATCCGCCGGCGCCGCGACAACCCGCACCGTACCGGGCCCGGCCCGGCACCCGCAGTCCCGAGCCGCCTCGTCGCCGATTCTCCGGTGCCGGGGCGGTTCGCCGTTCCACCGCGGGGCGGCGCACGACGGCCCGCCCGATCCCGCCGCAACCCGCCCGATCCCGCGCGGCCCGCCAGTCACGCGGCCTGGCGAGGAACCACCGCGCACCCGGGCACCCCAGTCCGCTGGTCACGCCCGCCCGTCGCGCCACTCCCGGCAGGCGGTCGACCTTACTGCCGCCGGCGCCGGCTAGGGCTGGTGGTGGTCATCCGGGCTGTTCAGCGACGAAAACGCCCAGCCGGGCGTTTTCGGGTCGGGTCGGTGGTGGTCATCCGGGCCGTTCGGGACCATGACGCCCACCCGGGCGCTTTCGGCTGGGCTGGTGGTTAGGTGCCCCCGTGGGCTCGGCGGATGGGAGCGGATCGGGCGTCCCCACCGCGACGTGGCAGGGCCCGGCGACCGCCCCGGACGGCATTGAGCGGATCTCCGGTGCCTCAGAGCAGACGGAGAGCCGCCGGCGCGTGCGCGGGCACCGCCGGCGAACGCGGCGCCACCGGCGTCACCCGCTGGTAGGGCTCGCCGGGAGCGGGCCGCGGATCCGCGTCCCCTTTGTTCGGCCAGAGCGACATGGCGCGCTCCGCCATGGCGGTGATGGTCAACGACGGATTGACCCCGAGGTTCGCCGGGACGGCCGACCCGTCCACCACGTGCAGCCCGGGGTAGCCGAAGACCCGGTGATACGGATCCACCACGCCCGAGGCCGGCGAGTCCCCGATGGTCGCCCCGCCCAGGATGTGCGCCGTCATCGGGATGTTGAACACGTCCCCCACGGTTCCGCCGGGGAACCCGCCGATTCGGTCGGCGATCCGGCGGACGGCCTCGTGCCCCACCGGGATCCAGGTGGGATTCGGCTCCCCGTGCCCGGGGCTGGTCGTCAGCCGTCCGCGCCGGGTTCTGCGTACCGTCAGGGAATTGTCCAGGGTCTGCATCACCAGCGCGATGATGGTTCGCTCGCTCCACCGCCGCACCGAGATCGAGTAGGCGAGCACCATCGGGTGCCGGATGCAGTTGAACAGGAATCTGAGCGGCCGGGGCACCCGCCCGCCGCCGTCCACCAGCAGCGTGGAGAGCAGGCCCATGGCGTTGCTGCCCGGCCCGTAGCGGACCGGCTCGATGTGGGTGTTCGGGTCGGGGTGGAACGACGAGGTGATCGCCACTCCGGTGCTGAACGGCGCGTCCGGCACATCCTTGGTCTCCGCCCCGAGCAGCGCCTCGGAGTTGGTCCTGGTCAGCCAGCCGAGACGTGCCGAGACGGCGGGCAGCACCCCGGTGTCCCGCATGGTGTGCAGCAGCCGTTGCGTGCCCAGCGCCCCGGCGGAGAGGATCACCTGGCGGGCGGTGAACGTGCCGGTGCGGGCCGACACGATCCATCCGTCCCCGTCCGGCCGGATGGCGGTGACCTCGGTGTCCGGGTGCACCGTGGCACCCTTGCTCTCCGCGAGGTACAGGTAGTTGACGTCCAGCCGGTTCTTGGCGCCCACCCGGCAGCCGATCATGCAGTTCCCGCACTCGGTGCAGCCGGTGCGGGCCGGGCCGGCGCCGCCGAAATAGGGATCGGGCACGGTCTTCCCGGGTTCTGCGAAGAAGACCCCGACGGGGGTACGGCGGAACGTCCGGCCGACGCCCATGTCCTCGGCCACCTGCTTGATCACCACGTCCGAGGGCGTCATCGTCGGCTGCTCGGTCACGCCGAGCATCCGGGACGCCTGGTCGTAGTGCGGCGCCAGCTCCCCCGCCCAGTCGGTGATGCCGGCCCAGTGCGGATCCGCGAAGAATGTGGCGGGCGGCTGGTAGAGCGTGTTGGCGTAGACCAGCGAGCCGCCGCCCACCCCGGCCGCGGACAGCACCACGATGTCCTTGAGCAGGGTGATCCGCTGGATGCCGCGCATCCCGAGCTTCGGCGCCCAGAGGAAGTTCCGCAGGTCCCAGGACGTCTTCGGCAGCGTCTCGGGGGTGAAGCGGCGGCCGGCCTCGAGCACGCCGACCCGGTAACCCTTCTCGGTCAGCCGCAGTGCGCTGACGCTGCCGCCGAAGCCGCTGCCCACGATCACGATGTCGTAGTCCGTCATCGCTTCACCTAAGCATTACTCGCCAGTAACCGCTAGGGGCGCCGGTAGATCCTCATGGAGTATCCAACGTGGTCGATCTCGGTGCTGGTGGCGATCAGGCCCCGCAGCCGTACGCCGGCGAGCGCCACCCGCGAGTCGGAGAGCACCAGGAGACCGTGGACCTGGTCGTCCGGCACGGTGTACGGGTCGGACGCGTCGATGCCGTAGTAGGCCGGAACGCCGCTGCCCTTGTAGACCAGCCACACCTGTTCGCCCGGATAGTCCGTCCGGAGCTTGTGCGCCAGCCGGGCCAGGTCCTGACCCCAGTCGACGTTGGAGTCGTGCAGGTTGCGGTGCGTGTTCGCGGTCCCGCCGAAGGCCTCGTTCGAGTACGGCAGATAGTACGGAAACGTCCGCAGCGAGCTGACCGCGACGAACAACGCCAGCACGGCCGCGGTGATCCGCACCCACCGGACCTCGATCAGCGCCACCGTGCCGGCCGCCACCGCCAGGAAGAACGGCAGGAAGATCGCGTACCGCGAGCCGTAGTCGCGCGAGCCGGTCATCGCGACGACCAGCAGCACAGCGGAGACCGGCAGCAGGTAGAGCGCGGCCGCCCGCAGCCGCGGCAGGAAGATCATGGTGAGCGCGCCGGCCGCCCAGAGCGCCAGCGCCCCCAGCGGAGTCTTGATCAGCATGGCGGCCGGCAGATAGAACCACAGGTTGCCCCGGTAGCCGTGCCCGAGCAGGAACCCGTTGTACGCCTTTTGCTCCAGCTGTAACTGCTTCAACAGCCCGTCCCGGTACGCCTGCGGGAACGGCAGCCAGTCCACGGCCAGCCCGGTCAGCCCGCCGGGATGCGGCAGGTCCGGCGGCGGCGTCCAGCGCAGGTGCGGATCGACGGCCAGATACACCACCCAGACCACCGCCACCGCGATCAGTCCGGTTCCGATCAGCGCTCCGGCGGCCGCCGGAAGCCGTCGCCTGGTGGCGGAGACCCACATCGACAGCGCGGCGAGCAGCACCAGCAGGGGCACGGCCGGAAGTGTGCTCGCCCGGGTGGCCAGTGCCGCCCCGAGCGCGACCCCGGCCAGCGGCAGGTAGCGATACGGCCGCTCCCGTCCCCGCCAGGCCAGCCAGAACGCGGTGAGCAGCATCCCGGCGGCCGGAACGTCCAGGGTGGCCAGCGATCCGTGCGCGATCACGTCCGGCGAGAACGCGTAGAGCGCCAGCGCCAGCAGCCCGCCGGCCGGTCCGGCCAGGTCCCGCGCGAACGCCAGCACCACCAGCCCGAACAGCAGCGTCAGCAGGATCATCGGCAGCCGTGCCGCGAGCAGCAGGCGGAACGGGTTGTTCCCGCTCTCGTAGAGCAGGTGCCGCCCGAGCGCCGTCTGGCTCCCCGGATACGCCGGGTCGAGCTCCCGCACGTCCTCGAAGGCCAGCCCGGCCGCCATGATCAGCTTGCCGAGCGGCGGGTGCTCCGGGTTGAACCGCAGGCTGTGCTGCTGGGTGTAGACCTCGGCGGTGGCCAGGTAGACCGGCTCGTCGATGGTCGGCGTCTGCTGCACCGCAGTGGTGACCATGGCGAACGCCATCTGCCCCAGCATCACGACGACAGCGAGCAGGTAGACCAGGCGTCGTCGCGGCATCGGGCAAAGATAGCCCGCGGTCAGCCGGTGAACTCGCCCGGCGGAGCCGCGGCCGGATCGGCGTGCTTCTCCGCCTCGGCGGCCCGCAGCTCGACCCGCCGGATCTTGCCGGAGATCGTCCTGGGCAGGTCGGTGAACTCCAGGCGGCGGATCCGGGCGTACGGCGGCATGTGCTCGCGGGCATGCGCGAAGATCGCCGCCGCGGTCGTCTCGTCCGCCGCCCACCCGTCGGCGAGCAGCACGTACGCCTTCGGCACGGCGAGCCGGACCGGGTCGGGTGAGGGCACCACCGCGGCCTCCACCACCGCCTCGTGCTCGATCAGCACACTCTCCAGCTCGAACGGCGAGATCCGGTAGTCGGACGCCTTGAACACGTCGTCGGTCCGCCCCACGTACGTGATGTAGCCGTCCTGGTCCCGCGCCGCCACGTCCCCGGTGTGGTAATAGCCGCCGGTCATCCGCTCGACGGTGAGCTCGGGGTCGCCGTGGTAGCCGGCCATCAGCCCCACCGGTCGCGGGTCCATCGCCACGCAGATCTCGCCCTCGCTCGCCTCCCGCCCGGTCACCGGGTCGAGCAGCGCGATCCGGAACCCGGGCGCCGGCCGGCCCATCGACCCGGCCTTGACCGGCTGCCCGGGGGAGTTGGCGATCTGCACGGACGTCTCGGTCTGCCCGAACCCGTCCCGGACCGTCACTCCCCACTTCGCCGCGACCTGCTCGATCACCTCGGGGTTGAGCGGTTCGCCGGCGCCCACCGCGATCCGCGGGGGCGTCGTCAGCTCGGTCAGGTCGGCCTGGATCAGCATCCGCCACACCGTGGGCGGCGCGCAGAAGCTGGTCACCCCGCAGCGCTGCATCTCGGCCATCAGCCGCCGGGCGTCGAACCGGGTGTAGTTGAAGATGAACACGCAGGCCTGCGCGTTCCACGGGGCGAAGATGTTGCTCCAGGCGTGTTTGGCCCAGCCCGGCGACGAGATGTTCAGGTGCACGTCGCCCGGGCGCAGGCCGATCCAGTACATCGTGGAGAGGTGCCCCACCGGGTACGACACGTGGGTGTGCTCGACCAGCTTGGGCTGGGCCGTGGTGCCGGAGGTGAAGTAGAGCAGCAGCGTGTCCCCGGCCCGGGTCTCGCCGTCCGGGGTGAACTCGGCACTTGCCCGGCCGGCCGAGCGGTAGTCGAGCCAGCCATCGGCCGGCCCCACCGCGATCCGGGTGACCCCCGGGTCGGCCTGGACGAACTTGCCGGCCGCCGAGGCCATCGCGATCACGTGCCGGGCGCCGCCCCGGGCCACCCGGGCCGCCGTGTCGGCCGGGCCGAGCAGCGGGGTGGCCGGGATCAGCACGGCGCCCAGCTTGATCCCGGCGAGCACGGTCTCCCAGAGCTCCACCTGGTTGCCGAGCATCACCACGATCCGGTCGCCGCGCCGCACGCCCTGCTCGCGCAGCCAGTTCGCCACCCGGTTGGAGCGCTCGGACATCTCGGCGAACGAGACGCGCTGCTCGCTGCCGTCCTCCTCGACGATCCAGAGCGCCGGCTGGTCGTTGCCCGCGGCGATCACGTCGAACCAGTCGAGGGCCCAGTTGAACCGGTCCGGCCGGGGCCAGGCGAAACCGTCGTACGCGGCGGGGTAGTCCTCGCGGTGGGCGAGCAGGAAGTCGCGCGCCCGCCGGAATGCGGCGGTCGCCTCGGTCTCGGCCATGTCTCTCCTCCCAGCGGGACAGGCCCCGGGCCGGGGTTCTCCGGAACACGGCCTGGTGACCTGGTCAGTCTGCCCCGCGCAGACCGCCCCCGCCAGCAGGTAGCAGCACTTGCCGCCGGGCGGCGGCGAGCCGGGCCGGGTGGGCCTTGGTCGTCCGGTACAGCTTGACGATCACGAGGAGTTCGAAGAGCAGCAGCGCCGCGCCCGCGAAGATCGTCACCGGGAAGATCAGTCCGGTCAGCGGGCCGATGATGTAGACGAACATCTCGTACTCGATGCCGCTGAACAGGTGGGTCCGGATCCGGTTGCGCCGCAGCCAGGCGCCGGCCCGGCGCCGCAGCGGGCGTGGGCCCCGGCCGGGCCCGGCGGGCGCCGGCGCGAGCGGGTCCGGGGTGGTCAGCGACTCCAGCTCGTCGGTCATCCCGCGGCGGACCTTGGACACCTGGCTGCCGTTGAGATACCGGATCAGGTCCAGGAAGATCGCGACGGCCATCAACCAGAGGTACGACACGTCGCCGTCGCGCAGGTACTGCCCGCCGAACAGGGTCAGCGCGCAGAAGAACACCCGCACCCGGTCGAGCACGAAGTCCAGCCATTGGCCGAAGACCGTGCCGGTCCCGTTCAGCCGGGCGATCTTCCCGTCCATGCAGTCGACCACGAAACTCAGGTGGAACAGGACCGCGCCGAGGACCAGGGCGCCCCGGGCGAAGGCGACCATCGCCCCGGCCCCGACGGCTGTCGCGACAAGCGTCAGCGCATTGGGGGTGATCCATCGGTACGGAGCCACGAGGCGCACCAGCCGGGACGCCAGCGGGTCGACCAGGAGCACGGTCCACCAGGCGTCGATCGGCTTGTAGGTGCGCTCCCGGATCTCCTGCAGGGACACTCTCAGTGGCGGCACGTTAAACCTTAAAGTCCAGTAAATACCATTTGTCCACCTGGTGTCTTCACGTTCCCCACCAGAGGTGACAATCAACCAGAATACCGGCGATACGCCGCCGTTCCCCCGGACGAGGGACGGGACCGTGCCTCGCCTCGCCTCGCGCTCGCGCGACCCGCGCGAGGGGCCTTCAGTGCTCGCGCAGCCCGAGCCGGGCGTGCAGGGCCCGCAGCGGCCGCGGCGCCCACCAGTTCCACCGGCCGGCCAGCCGCATGAACGCCGGCACCAGCACCGGCCGGACCAGCAGCGCGTCCAGGATGATGGCCAGGCTGGCGCAGAGGCCGAAGAACTGGATCAGCGACACCCCGGAGGTGAGCATCGCCAGGAACGACACCGAGAGGATGCCGGCCGCCGCGCTGATCACGCGGACGCTGCGCGACATGCCCTCGACCACCGCGGTGCGCAGGTCGGCGCCCTGCTCGTGGCGCTCGATCACCCGGGACAGCACGAACACCTCGTAGTCCATGGACAGCCCGAACGCGACACAGAACAGCAGCACCGGGATGGCCACCGCGAGCGGCGTCCCGGTCTGGCCGAGCACCTCGGAGAGATGGCCGTCCTGGAAGACCCAGACCGCCACGCCGAACACCGCGCTCATCGTCAGCGTGTTCAGCAGCAGCGCCTTGAGCGGCAGCAGCACGCTGCCGGTGAGCAGGAAGAGCAGCAGGAACGTGGTCACCGCGATCAGGATCCCGGCGACCGGCAGTCGCGCGCCGATCGAGCCGGTGATGTCCACCAGCTGCGCGGGCGGCCCGGTGACCAGCACCGGGACCTCGGCCGGCACCGGCACGGCACGGACCGCGCGGGCCAGCGCGGCGCCCTCGTCCGAGTACGGCTCCACGCCGCTGACCACCGAGAACCAGGTCGTCTCGCGGTTGACGAAACGCGGGTCGGGCCGGCCCGGGGCCACCACGATCACCCCGTGCCGGTAGGTGCCCACCATGCTGTCCACCCGGGTCACCCCGGGCACCTCGGAGAGCCGCGCGGCGTAGTCGGCGACCCGGATCCGCGCGTCCGTCCCGGCGCCCCAGTGCTCGGCGACCACCACTGTCGCCCCGCTCCCGGTGTCCGAGAACCGGGTCCGCAGGGTCTCCGCGACGACCCGGCTCTCCGCCGTCCCGGGCAGCACCCGGTCGTCGGCCAGCCCGAAGCGGACATGGGCCAGCGGCACGGCGAGCAACGCCAAGATCAAGATCACCGGAGCGGCGGTACGGACCGGACGGCGCAACACGAACGCCGCGAGCCGTGCCCAGAACGTCGAGTCGGCCCGCGGCTGCCACAGCGACCACTTGTCGATCCGGTGCCCGAGCAGCGCCAGCAGCGCCGGCAGCACCAGCATCGCGGCGCCCACCGTGGTCACCACCACGGCGATGCCGGCGAAGGCGAAGGAGCGCAGGAAGTACTGCGGGAACACCAGCAGGCTGCACAGCGCCACGGCCACGGTCGCCGCGCTGAACGCGATGGTGCGCCCGGCCGTGCGCATGGTGTTGCCCAGCGCCGTGGCCAGGTCCGCTTCGAGCCGCCGCTCCTCGCGGTACCGGGAGACGAACAGCAGGCTGTAGTCCACCGCCAGGCCCAGGCCCAGCGCGGTGGCCATGTTGACCGAGAAGACCGACACGTCGGTGATCGCGGCCAGCAGCCGCAGCGTGCCCAGCGTGCCGACGATCGAGAAGATCCCGATCAGCAGCGGCGCTCCGGCCGCCCCGACCGTGCCGAAGACCAGCAGCAACAGCACCAGTGTGATCGGGATGGCGATCGACTCGGCGGTGGCCAGGTCCCTGGTGACCTGGTCGTTGATGTCGTTGTTGATCTGAGTGAAGCCGCCGAAGGAGACCCGGACCGGCCCCTGCGCCACCGCGAGCTCATCGTGCAGCGTGGCGACCCGCCCCGCGCTGGTGTTCTCGTCGCCGTCCACGTGGACCAGCACCAGGCCCGCGTCCCGGGACCGGCTGGCCAGCTGCGGCACCCGGCCGGTCCAGTACGACCCGGCCACCGTCACCGCGTGGTCGCCCGCCAGCCGGTCGGTGATCTGCCGTGCGACCGCGGTGATGTCCGGGTCGTCGACGCTGCCGCCGGGCTTGGAGATCAGCACGACCAGATTCGGGTCGGCGGCCCGGAAACGCTCGGCGAGGACCTGCCGGCCGCGTACCGAATCGGAGGCCGGATCGTCGAAACCCCCGGTCTTGAGCGCGCCGACCAGGCCGCCGCTGAAGGCCACCGCGAGCGCGGCCAGCAGCAGGGCGACGAGCAGGACGAGCTTGGGGCGGCGGGCGACGAACCGGACCACCGGTCCGGGGGCGGCGAACTGGTCGCCGTCCCCGGACCGGGGGCGGGTGGGTGTCGATGAGGTCATGGAGGCGGTTTCTCTCAGGCGGGCTGCGGCACGCGGGCCGGGTCCAGGTTCCGGGCCAGCAGGTCCACGGTCGTCTCGATGTCCTCGACGGTGTGCTCGGCGGTGATGAAGAACCGCAGCCGGGCCAGCCGCTCCTTCACCGCCGGGTACATGATCGGGTTGACGCTGATCCCGTTCTTGAACAGCGTGTCGGCCAGCTTCAGCGCCTGCACCGAGTCGCCGGTGATGCACGGGATGACAGGCGTGCCGGCGCTCGGCCCGGTGTCGATCCCGGCCCGCTTGGCCAGGCGCAGGAAGGTTGCCGCCCGGTCGTGCAGCACCTTGAGCCGCTGCGGCTCCTCACGGATGATGTGCAGCGCGGCCAGCGCGGCGGCCGCGTTCGGCGGGCTCATGCCGGCGCTGAAGATGAAGCCCGGCATGGTGTAGCGCAGGTACTCGATCAGCTCGCGTCGGCCGGCGAGGTAGCCGCCGCAGCTGGCCAGCGACTTGGACAGGGTGCCCATCCAGATGTCCACGTCGCCGCGGTCCACCCCGAAGTGCTCGCCGACGCCGCCGCCGCGGGCGCCGAGCACTCCGATGCTGTGCGCCTCGTCCACCATCAGCAGCGCGCCGTGCTTCTTCTTCAGCGCGATCAGCGCCGGCAGGTCGCAGATGTCGCCGTCCATGCTGTAGACGCCCTCGACGATGATCAGCACCCGCCGGTAGCGGTCGCGGATCCGGGTCAGCAGCGCGTCCAGAGCGGCCAGGTCCTGGTGCGGGAACGGCTGGCGGTTGGCCCCGGAGAGGCGGCAGCCCTGCAGGATGCTGTCGTGCGCGAGCGCGTCGTGCACGATCAGGTCTTCCGGGCCGACCATGTGGCCGATGACCCCGACGTTCGTGGAGTGCCCGCCGAGCAACGAGATCGCGTCCTCGGCGCCGACCAGGGCGGCCAGGCTGCGGTCCAGCTCGTCGTGCAGGGCCCGGTTGCCGGACAGGATGCGGGCGGCGGAGACCGAGGAACCGTACCGCTCGACCGCCTCCTTCACCGCGTAGTTCACCATCGGGTGCCCGGACAGACCCAGGTAGTTGTAGCTGGAGAAGGAGATGATCTGGCGGCCCTGCACCGAGGTCCGGCTGTTGATCACGCTGTCGTGGACGATGTAGTACGGGTTCGCCACCTTGACCCGCTCCAGGATGTCGCCGCGCGCCTCGAACTGCACGATCTCCGGCAGCTTGGTGACGTCGGCGACCTCGGGCCGGCGGGCGTCGTCCCGTGGGACCAGGGCCTGCTGGGCCTCGGGAACGGAGGCCGGAGCGGCCGGCGCCGGGGCCGCCTCGGCCACCGGGGTGCCGCCGCCCAGCGACTGCGTCAGCAACTGCACCAGCTCCCGGACGGTGGCGACGCCGAACACCTGCTCGGGCGCCAGGTCGAGATCCGGCCAGCGGCGCTTGGCCGCCGCGATCAGCTCGGCCGTCATGATCGAGTCGAAGCCCAGATCGGCCGCGAACGTCTGCTCCGGCCGGACCATGTCCGCCGGATAGGCGCTGATCTTGCCGACCATCGCGGCCACCTCCGCGGCGACCTCGGCGTACAGCTGGTTGCTCTCGGTCTTCTCCGGAGCCGGCTTCTGCGCCGGCACCGAGACGCGGACCGCGGGCGGCGCGGCGTTCTCCGGCTTCGCCGCGGCCGGGGCCGGCGCCGGCGGAGCCGCCGGGAGGGCCGGGGCCGGCACCAGGTCGGCCGGGTCGGCGCCGATGCCACGCAGGACCGCTAGCTGCTCCCGCAGCAGGGAGATGACGTCGTTCACGGGATTCTGTTCTCCGTTACTGATCGCGGCCGCCGGCAGCGCCGCGCGCGCCGGGGCTTCGGGGGGACGGGGGTGACTGTCGTCAGTTGTGCGGATGAATCGGGCCGGTGTGGCGCCCGGTGCGGTTCGCCGGATCGAGTAGTGCTGCGTGGCCAGCGGCGACGGCGGCAGCGTGACCAGCGGGATGCTCAGCCCCTCGAACAGCGGCGTGAGGTCCACCGGCACGCCCGCCACGGCAAGTCGGCCCAGGCCCTCCAGCAGGGCGTACCCGTCATCCGGCTGGGACGGCATCAGCGCGATCGAGTCCAGGCCGCGCGCCGCCGGGGTCTGCGCGGTCATGCCCAGCAGCGCGTCCCCGGCCGAGACCTGGACCAGGATCTTCGCGCCCTCGGCCACCGCCGTGTCCACCGCCTCGCGGAACAGCACCGGCGCCGAGCCCTGCCGGCCCCAGAGGGCGCGCAGCGACTCCGGGTCGGCCGTGGCCGCCGGGTCCACGCTGGAGACGAAAGTACGGATCGGCTTGCGCACCGGCAGGCGCGCGACGTGCGCGGCCACCCGGGAGTCGACCTCTGCCATCAGCGGCGAGTGGAAGGCGTGCGAGACGCGCAGCGGCACCACCGGGACCTCCCGTTCCCGGCAGCGGTCCACCAGCCGGCCGACCGCGTCCCGGTGCCCGCTGGCGACGATCTGGGACGGGTGGTTGTAGCAACCCGCCCAGACCCCCTCGATGCCGGCGCACAGCTGCTCGAACCCGGCCGCGTCGATCCGGACCGCGGCCATCGTGCCGGGCGGCGGCTCCAGGCCCGCGGTCACCGCGGCGCCGCGCTCGATCAGGAACTCGATGCCGTCGTCCGGGGTCAGCGCCCCGGCGGCGACCGCCGCGGCCAGCTCGCCGACGCTGTGCCCGAGCGTGATCGCCGGGGTCACCCCGAGGTCGGCGAGCAGCTGGGTCATCCCGATCCCGGCCACGCCGAGGCCGGGCTGGCAGATCCGGGTCGCGCTGACCCGCTCCTCGTCACCCGGCCCGGGCGTGTCGCAGAGCAGGTCGGTGACCGGCTCGCCGGTGCGCTCGTCGACCTGGTCGGCCAGCGGGCGGACGTGCTCGGCCAGCGCCGGGAACCGGGCGACCAGGTCACGCAGCACGCCGGGGCGCAGCGAGCCCTGGCCGGGGTAGAGGAAGGCCAGGGAGCGCTGCTCCGGCGCCAGCGGGGCGGTGCTGGCGTACACCCCGGGGGCCAGGCGCCCGGTGGCGTCGCCGGCCAGCTCGCGGGCCGCGGCGGCGAGGCGCTCGGCCAGCTCCTCCCGGGTCCGGCACATCACCGCCAGCCGGGCGCCGAGCAGGGTGCGGCTGGCCATCGTGCGGGCCACCGCCGCAGGCGTCAACTCCGGGTCGGCCCGGATCAGACCCGACAACCTCCGGGCGTACGACGTGAGCAGGTCCCCGTCGTCGGCGGAGAGCAGCACCACCCACGGGCGGTCCGCCTCGTCCCCGTCGTCCTCCGGTTCGGGCGCCTCGCTCAGCACGGCGTGCACGTTGGTGCCGCCGAAGCCGAACGAGCTGACGCCCGCCCGCCGCCTGTCGTCGGCCGGATGCGCCCAGGCCCGCGGCTCGGTGGCGATCGCCAGCCCGGCCTCGGCCAGGGGCAGCTCGGCGTGCGGGTCCATGGCCGCCGGCTGCGGCGGGACGACCCGGTGGTGCAGGGCCAGCGCGGTGCGCAGCACGCCCGCGGCGCCGGCCGCCGGCAGCGTGTGCCCGATGGTGGCCTTGCCCGAGGACAGGTAGCAGGGCCGGTCCGCGGACTTGGCGCGCAGCCGGCGGATCGCCTCGACCTCCACCTTGTCGCCGACCGTGGTGCCGGTGCCGTGCGCCTCCAGGAAGTCGATCGCGCCCGGCTCCACCCGCGCGTCCCGGTAGGCGGCGCGCATCGCCGCCTCCTGGCCCTCCGCCTTCGGGGTCATCGGGCCGGCGCCCTTGCCGTCGTTGGCGGTGCCGATGCCGTTGAGCACCGCGTAGATGCGGTCCCCGGCCTCCAGCGCGTCGTCCAGCGGCCGGAGCACGGCCAGCGACCCGCCCTCGCCGAGGACGAAGCCGTCAGCCCGGGTGTCGAACGGGCGGCACACCCCGGCCGGCGACAGCGCGCCCACCCGGGAGAAGCCGACGAGCGCGTTCGGGGTGAGGTTCAGGAACACGCCGCCGACCAGGGCCGCGTTGCACGAGCCGGTGCGCAGATGGTTGACCGCCTCGTGCATGGCCACCAGCGCGGACGAGCACGCCGCGTCCACGGCGAACGACGGCCCGCCGAGGTCGAGCAGCTCGCTGACGGTGGCCGGGGCCATGTTCAGCAGCGAGCCGGCCATCGAGAACGACTGCGGCGGGTCGATCGCCGCCTTCGCCGCCTCGGCGATCGCCTTGAGCAGCTCCGGGTCGTTCGCGTTGGGCGACAGCGACCCGTCGGCGAGCAGGCTGGCGGTCAGCCGGGCGCCGGTCATGTCCTTGTAGTCGGCGGTGCTCAGCCCGACGAAGACCCCGGTGGTCGCCCGGTCGAACGGGCGTCGCTCCCAGCCCGCGTCCTGGACCGCTTCCCGGGCCAGGTCGACGAGGAGCCGGTGCTGCGGATCCATGGCCTTGGCGCGCCGCGGCGGGATGCGGTGGTGCAGGGCGGCGAACCTCTCGACCTCGTCAAGAAAGGCCACCCGGTCGGTGTACGTCGAATGATGGTCACGAAAATTCGTCGAATAGAAAGTTTCGTGATTCCAGCGCGCCGGCGGTACGGGGCGGAATTGATGAGCGGCGGTCAGTGAGTTCGCCCAGAACTCGACCACGTCGCGCGCCCCCGGAAAACGGCAGGATAGGCCGACGATGGCAATGTCCAATGATGTTCCCCATGCTTGCGTGCCTGAAGGTCCGCCGGAAAGCGGCCAGGAAAGCGCGGGACAAGCCGATGGATGATCGTCGGCGATGCGCTTCGTGAGCACACGCTAACGCACGACGCCCAGATTGCACGGAAGGCGCCTCGGCGTTTTCACGGGACCTGTTGCAGGTTCTTGTCAAAAGTTAGAACAGTGCCATGCCAACATGTGTGATCTTTTTGTTCGGGTCACTCGTCAGTGGTACCCCCGTGTCGCGATCCGGGCTTCGGCGCGTTGTTCCGGTGCAGGCCGGGACGGGGGTACGTCACCCGCGCGTGTGTCGATTTGGGAAATTAGCCCGGTTCGCCTAGTTTTGTGCGCCATGAAGCACGCAACCATGCGGTGGCTGGCCGCAGCCGTGGCGCTGGCCGGCATCGCCTCCGCCAGCCCCGCCCAGGCAGCCCCGTCGGATCCCCCCTTCGGTCCCATTCGGATGAACGCGACCGCCTACTACGGAACGCTCGACGTCATCGCTCGCGAGACGCTCGGGCTCAAGGCCCAATTCACCACCTGGGACGGTCACCCGGTGGCCGGCCTGCCGATCCAGTTCACCACCACGGGTGAGCGCTTCCCGCTCTGTGAGGCGACCACCGACTTCGGCGGCTGGGCCGAGTGCAAGAACGGGCCCGTCCCGCCGCCCGTCTCGCTGGCGAACCTGCTGGTCAACGGCTACGACGCGGTCTGGCAGGGCAACCGGCGGTTCGCGCCGGTGAGTGCGCACAACAACATCGGTATCGGCTGACCGCTGCCGGACCCGGGACGCGGCGGACCGCGTACCGGTGAATCGGGAAATGCGGCCGTGAGGTGCGTGCTCACCTGGTGGCGCACCCGCGGCCGCCCCCGGATCCCCGCTCCCGGCGGGGCTCAGCCGCCGGCCCGTCCGGCGCGCAGGTCGGCGCCGACGTCGTGCAGGTGGCGCAGCGCCTGCCGGTACGACTCGACGAGTCCGGTCATCTCATAGGGCACCCCGATCTCCGCGCAGTAGTCCCGCACCAGGGGCTGGGCCTTGCGCAGGTTGGGCGTCGGCATCGCGGGGAACAGGTGATGCTCGATCTGGTAGTTCAACCCGCCCAGGGCCACGTCGGTCAGCCAGCCGCCGCGGACGTTCCGTGAGGTCAGCACCTGCTTGCGGAAGAAGTCCTCGGTGCCGTCCGGATGCGGCATCCCCTTGTGGTTGGGCGCGAAGGTCAGACCCAGATAGACCCCGAACAGCGCCTGGTGCACGACCAGGAACGCCAGCGCCTGCGCCGGGGTGAGCACCAGCAGCAGGGCCGCGGCGTAACCGGCGAAGTGCGCGCCGAGCAGCGCCCACTCCGCGCGGCGCCGCTTCACCGTCTTGTCCAGCAGGGCCCGGACGCTGTCCCGCTTCAACGAGATCCCGAGCAGGGTGAGCAGCGGGAAGAAGAGCCACGCCTGATGCCTGGCCAGGAAGCCCTTGCCGGCCGCCGCCTCCCGGGACCAGACCAGCACGCCCGGCCCGACGTCCGGGTCCAGGTCGTCGTGGTTCGGGTTGGCGTGGTGCTTGGTGTGCTTGTCCATCCAGTATCCGTAGGACATCCCGATCGCCAGGTTGCCGGCCAGCAGGCCGGCTCGGGCGCTCGGCGCGTTGGTGCGGAACACCTGCCGGTGCGCGAGGTCGTGCGCGACCAGCGCCACCTGGGCGTTGACCACGGCCAGGAAGACCGCCACGGCCAGCGTCCACCAGGACGCGCCGACCAGGAGGAACGCCGCCCACCCGGCGATCAGGGCGAGCGTCACCAGGCTCAGGCGCACGGCGTAGTGGCCGGGACGGCGGCGCATCAGGCCGGCCGCGTTGATCCGGCGGTTGAGTTCGGCGAAGTCGCTTCCGGCGGCCCGCGGCCGCTCCGTCGTGGTGGTCATGTCTCTCCACCCAACCGGAGCGATCCGCCGCCGTCAGGAGTGCAGACCCCCCGGTGCGGGGGTAGTGCTGGCACTACCGACAGGGGTGCGCGGGGCGAGCAGGATGGGGGCATGGACTCGCGTGACTGGATCCGCGACGGGCTCCGGGCCGTCCTCGGTGGCCTGATCGCCATCCCGCTGGCGGCGCTCAACCTGCCGCTCTTCGTGCTCTCCGTGGCCACCCTGATCCTGGGTGTGGTGCCAGGGCTGGGGATGGTGCTGTTCCCGCTGGTCACCCAGCTGGTCCGGGCCCGGGCCGACCTGGCCCGGCGGATCGCGGCGGGTTCCGGCGTGGCCATCGCCCGGCCCTATCGCACGGCGCCGGAGCGGGCCGTGCTGGGCGGCTGGCGGCACTACCGCTGGGTCCTGACCGACCCGGCGACCTGGCGTGACCTCGCCTGGCTGGTGCCCGGCGCGGTCGCCGGCGTGACCCTCGGCGTGCTGATCCTGGCCATCCCGCTCTACGGCCTGGAGGGCGTGCTGCTGATCCCACTGTGGATCTGGCTCGGCACGGGGTGGTACGGCTACGGCGCGATCTGGCCGTTCTCGACTGTCGGCGACGCGTTCCTCTCGCTGCCGCAGGGCGCGCTGATCCTGTCGATCGGGGTGGCCGGCGCGCCGTACCTGCGCCGCTGCGGCGCGCTCTTCGACCGCCTGCTGCTCGCCCCGACCCGCAACGCGGAGCTGCGCCTGCGGGTCAGCCAGCTCACCGTCACCCGGGCCGACACGGTCGACGCGCAGGCCGCCGAGCTGCGCCGGATCGAGCGGGACCTGCACGACGGCGCCCAGGTCCGGCTGGTGTCGCTGGGCATGACCATCGGCCTGGCCGAGGAGATGGTCGAGGCCGACCCGGCCGGCGCCCGCAAGCTGCTCGCCGAGGCGCGGGAGACCAGCACCGCCGCCTTGGCCGACCTGCGGCATCTGGTGCGCGGCATCCACCCGCCGGTGCTCGCCGAGCGGGGGCTGGACGGCGCGGTCCGCGCGTTGGCCCTGGCGCTGCCGATCCCGATCACGGTGGAGACCGCGCTGCCCGGCCGGCTGGACACGCCTGTCGAGTCGGCGGCCTACTTCGCCGTCGCCGAGGCGCTGGCCAACACGACCCGGCACAGTTTCGCCCGCACCGCCCGGGTCGAGCTCTGGCACACCGGGTCCACACTGGTCATGCAGGTCAGCGACGACGGCCTTGGTGGCGCCGATCCGGCCGGCGGCACCGGCCTGCGAGGCATCGAGCGCCGGCTCGCCGCGTTCGATGGCACGATGAGCCTGTCCAGCCCGCCGGGCGGACCGACCGTCGTGACCATGGAGCTGCCTTGCGCGTCGTTCTCGCCGAAGACCACGCCCTCCTCCGGGACGGGTTGACCCGCCTGCTGACCGCGCACGCCTGCGAGGTGGTCGCGGCTGTCGACAACGGACCGGCGCTGCTCCCGGCCCTGGTCGAGCACCGCCCGGACGTGGCAGTCGTGGACGTCCGCCTGCCGCCCACCTTTACCGACGAGGGCCTGCAGGCCGCGATCAGCGCCCGGGGCGTCATCCCGGGCATGCCGGTCCTGGTCCTCAGCCAGCACGTCGAGCCGCTCTACGCTCGGGAGCTGCTGTCCGACCGCACGGGTGGCGTCGGTTACCTGCTCAAGGACCGCGTCTCGCACGTGGCCCAGTTCGTCGACGCGGTCCGCCGGGTGGCCTCCGGCGGCACCGCCATGGACCCCGAGGTCGTCTACCAACTGCTGGCCCGCCGCGAGTCGCCGCTCTCGGCGCTGACCGTGCGGGAACGGGAAGTCCTGGCGCAGATGGCCGAGGGTCGCTCGAACGGCGCCATCGCCACGAAACTCTTCATCGGCGAGAAAGCGGTGAGTAAACACATCAACAACATCTTCACCAAGCTCGACCTGCCGCCGTCCGACGACGACAACCGGCGGGTCCTGGCCGTCCTCACCTACCTCAACTCCTGACCGCCCGCTCTGGCCGCCCGCTCTGACCGCCCACCTTGGCCGCCCACCCTTGACCACCCACCCCGGGACGCCCCGCCGGCATCGCGAGCCCCATTTCGCCGCGCCCCGCCACACCGCGGACACATGTCCCCGTGCCCCGGCGCTCGCGCCGCCACGCGCGGCTATGGCCGCCCAAGGCCGCCGGGTTTTGCCTGGTGCTGATGGTTGTCCCGCGATCTCGGAGACACCCCTGAGTGCCAGCCGGAGACCGCGACCGGCGCCGCGATCCGGACCGGCCGCCCCCTGTTTCCGACTCGCGGGCCGCGGCGTGTCGGCGTACAGGTTCCGGTGGCTCTGGCAAGATTTTCGTGGCGGAAGATCGGGTTGGCGGAGCCGGGTGGTGAGGGCAGTTGAGGCAGATTCCCGTACCACTTCCGAGGTCGCGCTGGTGTACTGCCCGCATCGATAGCGGCCCGCGTACGGGACTGACGGAATCATTCTGATGGACATGCTGATCGGTTGCCGGCTGGCCGTGGTCACGCGGCTGGCCTGGCACTGGCCCGGTGCCCCGGTCGATCTCACCACCGGGCCGGTCCACCTTGTCGTGGACGACGGCCGTGGGCTGCTGTTCGACGGGCGCAGTGACTGGTCCCTGGCGATCGTGCCGACGGCTCCGGGTGACGAGAGCTGGCGGTCGGCTTACCACTACGACTTCGACGGTGGCCGCTGGGCCAGGTGGGACGCCTCCGACGAGGAGCCGTTCGCCTCGGCGATCGGGGGAATGCTGAGCGGTTGGGACCCGGAGCGTGACGAGGCTGGCCAACTGGTCGGCGGCATCCTGCACGTCGGCGACCAAGCGGTGCGTCTGGGACTGTGGCAGGGCGAGGTCATCTCGTACGCTGCCGGGCGTGGGTGACTTCCTCAAGACGACGCTGGCCCGGGTGCCGGACGGATTCGACCTGCCGGAGCCGCTGCGCCTGCTTTTCGCCTGGGTCGACGAGCAGGGTTTCGTGGTGAAAGGGCATGACGGGGATCTGTACGGCTCGTTGAGCGACAACGGCTGGGTGGGTACCTCGATCGAGTTGCGTGGCTACACCGCCGAGCAGACCCTGTCGTACGCACGGTCCTGGTTCGACGAGTCGGTCTCGGATGCGGCCGCGCAGTTGTGGCCGTTCGCGCAGACCGGTGGCGAGGGTTCGATGGCCGCGCTGTGGCGCGACGGTGAGGGACGGGTCAGGATCGTTCATCTCGGTTCGGGCAGCGGTTCGATGATGACATGTGTGCTCGCCGACGATGCGGTCGACTTTCTGCGGCTGCTGGCGATCGGTTACCGGGAGATCTGCTGGAACGAAGAGTTCGGCGCGCCGCCCGAGCCGTGGGACGCCGACCACGAGATCGTCAATGCGCCCTACCGGGACTGGCTGCACCGCACCTTCGGTGTCACCGCCCCGGCGACCGGGCTGGAGATCGTGTCGGAGCCGGCCGAGATGGGCGACGAGGACACCAGGGACCCGTTCTGTCTCTGGATCGACAATAAAGACGCCTGAGCCGGTCACCGGCTCAGGATCCCCTGGCGATCTCCGGCTACGAAAATCTTGCCAGAGCCGTTCCGGTACAGAGCCAGGTACGCCAACTGTGCAGAGGCCTGGGCGGGGTAGCGCTGGGGAAGTTGCGGCGCCGGCCGCCCCGGCGACGCACGTGCGTTGCTCACGAAGAGTAATCGGTGGACGTGAGCTGCCGCCCGGATCGCGGCAGATGAGCGCACCCCCAGCTGAGGTTCTATCTTGAAGTCTATGGTGTCGCGGTGATCATCTCGGACTGGTCAGACGTGCCCGATCGCCTTGCCACGCTATCCACCCACCCCCACGCAGGATCGATTTTCGGAGCCAACGAGCATCAGTGGCGACTTGAACCCCCAGTTACCGAGAATGAGCTGGCCGAGTTGGAGTCGCAGCTGGGCATCGACCTACCTGCCGAGTACCGGACATTTCTCCTACAGGTCAGCCGCGGCGGCGCTGGGCCCGCATACGGCCTATTTCCGCTCCGCCGCGTCGAAGACCGTTGGCGTTGGGAGGGAGATGGTGCGAGCTTGACTGACCTGGAGACATTGAGCCGACCGTTCCCGCATACCGAGGCGTTCAACCCGGCCGATGGGCTGCCTGAACCACCGGACGAGGACGACTTCGAATCCGAAGAGCAGTTCAACGCAGCCGAGGACGCCTACTGGGAGCAGCACGACACTGTGGTCTGCGCGCCCGAGCATTGCATTGGGCTGCTCTATCTATGCCACCTCGGTTGCGCCTACCGCGAGGTACTCGTGATCAGCGGACCCGCACGTGGCCAGATGTGGGCGGACGACACCGCCGACGACGGCGGATTCCGCCCTCTGCACGAGCCAGACGGAAGCCCGACAGGTTTCGCTAGCTGGTACCGCGGATGGCTCAAGCAGGCAGAGGAACAGATCCGATCCTGATAACCCGACATGCCGGACCGGTGACATTCCGCCGTGCCCGCCTCGCGGCATGAGCGGACACCGATCAAGGCGCATCACGGTCGATATCGTTGCCGGCATGACGCGGCACCTTGTCGTCCCGGGCCGGGGAGTACCTTCCGCCGGTCACTGGTCGCGTAGCTGGGTCAGCGCCGACCCGGAATTCGCCTGGGCTTACGAGCCGCCGGGTCCGCCTTTCATCGCTGCGGACCGGGTCGCTGCGCTGCACGCGGCGATCAGCGCCGATGATGAGCCGGCGGTCCTGGTCGCGCACAGCGCGGGCTGCCTGATCGTCGCCGTCTGGGCCAGTGAACACACCGGCCCTGTCCATGCCGCTCTTCTGGTCACGCCACCGTATGTGGCGCCGGGCTGGACCCCGGAGTCTCCGGAGACCTTCGACGGATTCGTCGGCACCGTGCCACGGCAGCCACTACCCTTCCGCTCGATCGTTGTCGCCAGCCGCAACGATCCGATGGCCACGTTCGAACAATTCGAGGCTTACGCACGAGACTGCGGCTCGGAGCTGTCCGACGCGGGCCCGGTCGGGCACCTGGACTCCAAAACCGGATTCGGCGCATGGCATGACGGCGAACGCCTGGTCCGATCACTGAAGTGATCTCAACAAGATCGGGGTAGGTATCTGTATTCAAAGTGGGTCAGGTGTAGCGCGGCTGCGACGATGTCGCCGATCCGGCGCGGGCTTATGGTGGCGTGCCGCAGGGTTTTCCAACGGCCGATCAGGATCGCGAAGCCGCGTTCGCCTTGCCACCGCAGGCCCCGCAGGAGTCGGTTGTAGGCACGGTTGTCGGGTGCCAGCTGGCTACCGTCAGCGGGTTGCTTAACCGGTGTTTTGATGCCGTGACCTGTGCTTTCGTAGCCGGAGTCAGCCAGGGCCGGGAGACCGAGTTCGGCGGCGGACCAGTTGAGCGCGGCGGTGATCCCGAGTTCGCGGGCGCAGCGGGTGTCGTGCAGATGACCCGGCATCGCCTCGGCCGTCCAGATCGGCAGTCCATCCGGTCGCATGATCGCTTGAATGTTCGCACCGAAGTCGCGGTGCTTGCCGGAATACCAGCGTCGATGGTTTCGCCTTTGACGCTGAGCGTGGTCTCGGTCAGCCGGTCGCAGTCGAACAGGTTGCCGTCCAGGATCACGTGGGTCCAGCCCTCGGCAGCGACCCGGCGCAGCGCGGTGTGCAAGTCCTGGGCCTGGGCGGCCAGGACCGCGACGCCCTCGTCGCGATAGCGGTAGGCGGTGGCCCGGGAGACACCGAAGCTGGCGCCCAGCAGGTTCAGGTCCTCGGCTTTGCGGAACCAGACGAGTACCAGTAGTGCCTGGTAGAAGCAGGTCAAGGCCCGGGTACCGGTCCGAGTGCCACGGGCCCGGCGTTCGGCTGCCAGCAGCCGAGCGAGGTGGCGCACGAGTTCCCTGGGGACATCGAGCATGGCAGGATAGGCAATCACGTGGAGCCCTCTCGAAGACGTGTTTCTGTCGCAAGGACGTGTCTATCGATGGCTCCACGCCGATATCCAGCATCGTCCGGTACACGGCAAACGCCCGTGTCGTACCGAATTAGCTGCCATTCCTTGCTGAGATCACCTCACTGAGCCGTACGCTTCCGCGGCGCCGCTGAAGGCACGGATGGCTTCGTTCGCGAGGGCCCGAAAATCGCGAACAAAATAACACGGACCTCGCCAAACTGCGGTTACTCGAAGCCTCGGAAGATGCCGTCGCCGTCTACGTTTCCGGCAAAGTCCTCCCAGTCCATGTTCGAGATCGTGAGGTTGTTCTGAACCGACCACATCTCTGCCGGCACAACTCGGAAGGTGGCACCGTACTGCGGTCCCTTGCCCTGGTCCTCCAGCCCTTCCACGTAGTCGTAGAGATTAATCACCAGGATCGGGAGGTCCGGGTGAGTCAGCGTCTTCGCGTCGACAAGGAAGGCGATGGCATGATTAACATCCGCCGGCACCATTCCGACCAGTTGCGACGAAGTGATGCTCTCGTACGCGCGGTCGTCGATAAACGTAACGAACGCCGTGAACCCATCCTCCGTCTGCGGTTCAGCGATCGCTGTCTGAATCTCTTCCCATTGCCGCAGGTGGGCGAAGTCAGTACGGATGACCAGGGAAACGTCGGAGTTCTGGTACCACATGCGGTCATCCACGCCCGCGAGCATATGCCGAACCGGCGGCGCCGAACGCCCTCTCATCGGCAGATCCGGACGCCGCCGGGTCGGACAACGTGACCGACTGTAGTCGACTGTTGCTGTGCCGGCTCGGCCGTCAGCCCGCGGCTCCACTCCCAGATGTCGATAGCTGCTGTGTCTCGGTGGCGTACGCGGTTCTGCACTTGAAGCCGTACGCCGACAGGGCGCAGCATACGTCCGGAGCGCAGCGCCTACGTCCGCAGTGCGGGGCCCACGTGGGGGGTGCGGCACCGCGGCCGGAGCGTGGCCGGGGGTCGCGGACCGGCCGGGGTTGCGGGTGGCCGAGGCCGCAGCCTGGGTTCGCCCGTGGCCTGGTGACGGCGGAGGCGGTCCGGGCTGCGGCTCGGCTGGCCGGCCGAGAGGCGGGTCCGGGGTCAGAGGGGCCGGGTCAGGCGGGCCACCCGGCCCTGTTCGCCGGAGGCCCAGCAGGCGCGGGCGACGCAGGCGACCGCGTCGAAGCTGCCGGTGTCGAAACGGCGCCAGGTCGAGCCGCCGTCGTAGGAGACGTCGCTGCCGGTGGGCCCGACGGCCACCGCGCTACGGCCGGACCAGGCGACGCCGGAGCGGTACTCGCCGGGCGGCGTGGTGGCGACCGACCAGGTGCGGGCGTCGCGGCTGACGGCCGCGCCGGCCGGGGCCGCGGCCGGGACGGTGTGGTCGCCGCCCACGGCCAGGCCGTGGTGGGCGTCGCGGAAGGCGAGGCCGTAGATGCCGGCGCTCGGCCCGCTCGGGATCGGGGTCTCGGTGACCTGCCAGGTGTGGCCGAGGTCGCCGGAACTGAACACCCGGGACACCGGGCCGCCCCCGGTCGCGAAGAAGGCCCGGTCGGGGGA
Organism: Actinoplanes siamensis; assembly: GCF_016862395.1. Taxonomy (GTDB): domain Bacteria; phylum Actinomycetota; class Actinomycetes; order Mycobacteriales; family Micromonosporaceae; genus Actinoplanes; species Actinoplanes siamensis. The sequence continues at coordinate 133,344 of NZ_BOMW01000032.1, forward strand.
GTGCCGGGTGCCGGCGGTGGAGACCAGGCAGGTGCCGCTGGCGGCGAAGGCGAATTCGCCGTCCAGGGCGGGCGGCATCCCGGTGGGCGGCAGGACCGACCAGGAGCGGCCGCCGTCGTGGGTGGCGAGGATCCGGAACTTGCCGGACACCGGGTCGGAGAGGGCCAGCCCGTGGCGGCGGTCCCAGAACGTCATGCAGTCGTAGAAGGCGGCCTCGTCCTCGTTCTGGAACGTGCGGCTCCAGGTGCGGCCGCCGTCCGCGGTGGTGTAGATCCGGGACTCGGCGCCGGGGCCGATGGTCAGGGCCACCGCGTGCCGGGCGTCGAACGCCTCGATGTCGCGGAACTCCAGTCCGGCGGCGTCCGCGGGGCCGGCCGGGACCCAGGTGCGCCCGCCGTTCACGGTGCGCAGGATGGTTCCGGCGCTGCCGGCCACCCAGGCCACCGAGGAGCTGACCGGCGCCAGGCCGCGGAACCGTGCGGTGGAGCCGGTGGTGGTGGGCCGCCAGCCCGGATCTCCGGGCCCGGCGGCGGCGGGGACCGCGCCCACGCCGATCAGCGTCGTGAGGGCGATCAGAATTATCGACAACCTTCGTTTGATCGTCATGGGGGCCGAACATACCGGCTCGGCGAGTGTGTGGCACGGCACTGATCCGTGGGACGACACCCGCCGGAAACGCCGCCATACCAGGATGTGGGACATGGAATCCGCTGTCACCGTCGCCATCACCCGCCGGGCCGATCCTTCCCGAGCGGCCGAGATGGCCGCCTGGGTGCGTGCCGGCGCCTCCCTCGCCGAGGATTTCCCGGGCTTCCTGGGCACCGGCTGGGTCCGCCCCGCGCCGGGCTCCGCCGAGTGGCACATGCTCTACCGTTTCGCCGACGCCACGGCCCTGAAGGGCTGGGAGGAGTCGCCGGAACGGCAGTGGTGGCTGACCTCCGCCCAGGGTTTCGTGGAGCACACCCGGGTGGAGCGCCGGACCGGGATCGAGGGCTGGTTCGACCCGCCCCGGGAGCTCGACCCGCCCCACGTGCCGCAGGTGAAGCAGCCGGAGCGGACCCCGCCGCGCTGGAAGCAGGCGGTCACCATCTGGCTCGGCTTCTTCCCGGTCAGCCTGCTCTCCGGTTGGCTGCTCGCCCCGCACCTGACCGGCCTGCACCTGGTCCCGCGCACGATGATCAGCACGCTGGTGCTGACCCCGATCATGACGTATCTGGTGCTGCCCAAGGTGACGCGGATTTTGCAGCCCTGGCTGAGACGCTAGCCCCCGAGCCGGTCCCGCAGGCGGACGGTGTCGGACCCGGTCCACCCGGCCGGCGGGGCCACCGCCGCCCACCCGTCGACGGTCGTCGACTTGTAGACGTGCCCGTGCCCGGTCGGCGCCTTGTTGGCGAAGAGCAGGTCGCACGTGGTCTGCCAGAACGTCACCCAGGGGAACCAGTGCATCGAGGGCATCACGTCCGGCCCGCGCTCCCCGCGCAGCCACGGCGGCCGCTTCCAGAGCAGGCTCCAGTTCCACCAGACGATCGGGTCGGACGAGTTCTGCAGGTAGACCACCTTCGGCCGGGGCCCGGGCCGGTCCCGCAGCTCGGTGGCGGTGTCGGCGAAGTCCACAGGCAGCCCCGGGTAGACCGGATCCCACACCGGTGACCCGGACGCCCGTCCGCGGGTGAGCCGCTGGTGGATCGGGTTGGCGAAGGTGGGGCCCTCCATCAGCACTCCGTCCGCCCCGGCGACCAGGGCGCCCGCGTCGCCGAAGGTGGCCTCGATGCCGTACGTCCCCAGGCTCTCACCGAACAGCAGCAGCTTGGGCCGGTGGCCGGCGGGAAGTGTCACGAAGCGGCGCTGCACCGCCGTGATCAGCGCGGACGCCGCGTCCGCCACCTCCGACCGGTCCCCGATGAAGGCGATCCAGCTGGGCAGGTACGAGTACTGCATGGACACCAGCGCGGTGTTACCGGCGTACATGTACTCCAGCGACCGGGTCACCCGGTTGTCCACCCAGCCGGTGCCGGTCGGGGTGAACAGCGCCACCACCTGGCGCTGGAAGGCGCCGGTCCGGTCCATCTCGCGCACCACCAGTTCGGCCCGCCCCCGCATGGTGTCCGCCGAGGCCAGTCCGGCGTAGAGGCGGATCGGCTCGCTCGCCGGGCGGCCGGCGAACTCGGTCAGCTGTTCCCGGCTGGGCGCGCCGGCCACGAAGCTGCGGCCCTGCCGGCCGAGGGTGTCCCAGGCCACGAGGGACCGCGGGCCACCGGAACGCAACGCCGAGCCGGGCCGGTGCACCCCGTTCCCGGTCCCGTTGTTGATCACCGCGGCGGACCTGTCGGCGACCGTGAACAGGTGTGCCACCAGCAGGCCGTCGAACGCGCTGTAGCTGAGCACGGCCACCACCACGGTGCCCGCGCAGTACGCCGCCCGATCCGGCACGATCAGCCGGAGCACCTGGGCGCAGCCGTGCGTGGCCAGCCGCAGGGCCCGCGCGATCAGCAGGATCAGCCCGAACGTGAGCAGGCTCGCACCGACGGTACGGACGATGTCGTACTCCTGGGCCGGTGCCATCCCCAGCCGCAGCCGCAGCTCGCGCTGCCAGCGCACGCCGAGCACCAGGCAGGTCGCGACCATCGGCAGGAGCAGGACGGCGAGGATCCGCCACCAGAGCCGGACGGCCCGGGGCGAGAACCGGAACCGCAGGCGGATCAGCGCGCCGATGGCGGTGCCGAGCGCGTATCCCATCGCGGCGGTGATCGCGGCCACGATGCCCTGCAGGAACCCGGCGCGGGGCAGCAGCGACGGGGTGAAGGCGAGGCAGAAGAAGAAGGCCGCCAGGCCGGCGCCGGTGAGGCTGAGCGGAGCGCGCATGATCCGCGGCCGTACCTGCTCGAGGGGGCGCCGGGGCCGGGAGATCCGGGCGGACAGCCCCGCGGTAGCGGGTGCGACCAACTCTTTGCGCATGCGGTGCTCCGATCGTCGACGGGTCGTCGGCACATCGCTCGGCGTACGGGTTCGGTTACCCCTCCATCATCGATGGTCGATGGTGTCCGCCGCCGCCCCGTTTTCGGGCGGTTTTGTGCCACAGGTTCATTCATCCGGGCGTTTCGCTGCCGATGACTTGCGGTGAGGAGGAGACGCGATGCGGGTACGGAACTGGATCGCGGTGCTGGTCAGCCTGCTGTTGCTGGCACTCGCTGGCGGGGTCGCCATCATGGTCAACCGCTCGGCGCTGAGTGCCGCCGACGCGGTGCACCGCGCCGACAGCACCGAGCTGGGCACCAACAACGCGACCCTGGCCGGTCAGATGCAGCTGCTGTCCGCGCAGGAGCTGGCGGAGGTTCTCGCCGACCACGCGTTCCGCCTGGGCCGGGGGGACGCCACCGACCACGCCATGCTGGTCCTGTCCGCTTCCAAGAGCCCCACCTTCGGGTACGGCCTGATGCTCACCGACCTGAACGGCGCGGTCCTCAACGCCAGCCGGGACACCGGTCTGCCGGCCGCCGACGACGCCGGCTGGGCGCCGATGCGCAAGCAGCTCGCGGCCGGCGCCGAGGTCGGTTTCTCAGCGGTGATGACGGTGGACCGGATCCCGCTGGCCGCGGTGGCGGTGCCGATCCTGGCCGGCGGCTCGCCCGCCGGTTTCCTGGTCGGCTTCAACCAGGTGGGGGCCACCTCGCTGCAGCGGTACACCGCCCAGCTGGCCAGCGGCTCGCACCGTACGGACGTGGTGGACAGCGCCGGCGTGGTGGCCGCGAGCAGCGTGCCGGATCTGATCGGCGCCCGGACCGAGGCGGCGGTCCTGGCGGAGCTGGGCCGTCCCGGGACCCACTTCGTCGAGTACCGCTCCGGCGGCACCCCGATGGTCGCGGTCGTGGTGGGCGGTCTGCCCAGCGGCTACACCTACGTGCGTATCCAGGACAGGTCCACGTTCGACGGCGCGGTGCACAGCCGCAGCCAGACGGTGAACCTCACGCTGCTCGCCATGCTGCTGATCGGCGTCGTCGGCATCTCGGTGCTCGGCTACCGCACCCAGGTCCAGCGGCGACGGGCCGACGAGCGGTTCCAGGCGCTGTTCCAGCACGCGCCGGACATCGTCACGGTGATCGATCGGGACGGCCGGATGATCTTCACGAGTCCCGGCTCGGCGGGGATTCTCGGGTTCGAGCCCGGCATGCTCACCGGGCACAGCGTCTTCGACCTGGTGCACCCGGACGACCAGCCGGCCATGCGGGAGCGCCTGGAGGCGCTGCTCGGCGACCCGGCCGCGGTGCTGCGGCTGCAGTGCCGGGTGCGCGCGGCCAGCGGTCACTACCGCTGGTTCGACTTCACCGCGTCCAACCAGATGGCCAACCCGGCCCTGACCGGCGTGGTGATCAACGCCCGGGACATCTCGGAGAACCGGGCGTTCCAGGAGCGGCTGGCGCACGAGGCGCAGCACGATCCGCTGACCGGCCTGCCGAACCGGCGACGGATGCAGGACGCGCTCTGCTCCTCGCTGCGCCGCGACCCGGTGGCCGTGCTCTTCGTCGACCTCGACGGGTTCAAGCCGGTCAACGACAAGTACGGGCACGAGGCCGGCGACGAGTTGCTGCGCCAGGTGGCCGAGCGGCTCAGCGGCTGCATCCGGGCCGGCGACGTGCTGGCCCGGGTCGGCGGCGACGAGTTCGTGGTGCTGATGCCGGGCGTGCTGAGCCCGGCGGACGTGGAGGCGACGGCCGGCCGGGTGCGCGCGGTGGTGGAGATGCCGTTCCGGATCGCCGGGCAGCACATCCTGATCGGCGCCAGCATCGGGGTCCACGTGGCCACGCCGGCCGAGGACCCGGACGCCGCGCTGCGCGCCGCGGATCATGCGATGTACGAGATCAAGCGCGCCGGCGGCAGCCGCGCGTTGCCGCCCGTCACGGGACGGTTCGTGGAGCGGCGAGGACGGCACCGCGCGCCGGACCGAAGTTAGTGCACACTGGGTGCATGAACTCCAAGGTGCTGTCCCGGCGCGACCTCGACTTCCTGCTCTACGAATGGCTCGACGTGGAGTCGCTGACCGGGCGCGAGCGGTTCGCCGACCACTCCCGCGAGACGTTCGACGCGTTCCTGGACGTGTCACAGCAGATCGCCGAGCGGGACTTCGCGCCGCACAACCGCAAGAACGATCTGTTCGAGCCGACGTTCGACGGCGCCCGCGTGGAGATGATCCCGGAGGTGTCGCACGCGCTGCGGGTCTTCGCCGAGTCCGGGCTGCTCGGCGCGACCCTGGACGCCGAGCACGGCGGGCTGCAGCTGCCGCACGTCGTGCAGCGCGCCTGCTTCCTCTGGTTCCAGGCGGCGAACACGGCGACCTCGGCGTACGCGATGCTCACCGGCGGCAACGCGCACCTGCTGCTCACCTACGGGACCGAGGAGCAGATCCGCCGGTTCGTACACCCGATGATCGAGGGCCGGTTCACCGGGACGATGTGCCTGTCCGAGCCGCAGGCGGGTTCGTCGCTCAGTGACGTGACCACCAGGGCCGTACCCCGGGGAGACGGGGTCTACGAGATCACCGGCGGCAAGATGTGGATCTCCGGCGGTGACCACGAGCTCAGCGAGAACATCATCCACCTGGTGCTGGCCCGGGTGGCCGGCGCGCCGCCCGGCGTCAAGGGCCTCTCCCTGTTCATCGTCCCCAAGCTGGACCTGGAGACCGGCGAGCGCAACGGCGTCACGCTGGCCGGGCTCAACCACAAGATGGGCTACCGCGGGACCACCAACACGGTCCTGGCCTTCGACGGCGCGACCGGTCACCTGGTCGGCGAGGAGGGCCGCGGCCTCCAGTACATGTTCCAGATGATGAACGAGGCGCGGATCGGCGTGGGGTCCGGCGCTGTCGCCCTCGGTTACACCGGTTACCTGCACGCCCTCGCCTACGCCCGGGAGAGGCAGCAGGGCCGCCCGGTCGCCGCCAAGGACCCCGCGGCACCTCCGGTGCCGATCATCGAACATGCGGATGTACGGCGGATGCTGCTGGCCAGCAAGGCCTACGTCGAGGGCGGTCTGGCCCTGGTGCTGTACGCCGCCAAGCTCCTCGACGAGCCGTCGGCGGAGAACGACCTGCTCCTCGACGTGCTCACCCCGATCGTCAAGGCCTGGCCGTCGCAGTGGTGCCGGCTCGCCGACGACCACGCCATCCAGATCCACGGCGGCTACGGCTACACCCGGGAGTACCCGGTCGAGCAGTTCTACCGGGACAACCGGCTCAACTCGATCCACGAGGGCACCGACGGCATCCAGGCCCTGGACCTGCTCGGCCGCAAGGTGACCATGCGCGACGGCGCCGGGCTGGCGCTGCTGCTCGACCGGATCCGGGCCACCGCCACCGCCGCGCCCGCCGCGCTGGGCGCTCCGGTGCTGGCGGCCTGCGACCGGCTGGCCGCCACCACCGCCAAGCTCTGGGCGGCCGGCGACCCGGCCAGGGCGCTGGCCAACGCCACCGCGTACCTGGACGCCGCGGGGCACCTGGTGATCGCCTGGATGTGGCTGGCCCAGCTCAACGCCGCGGGCGACCGGGAGGGGGACTTCTACCAGGGCAAGCGCGTGGCCGCGGCGTACTTCGTCAAGCACGAGCTGCCCCGGATCGGCCCGCTGCTGGATCTGCTGGATTCGGGTGACACGCTGCTTCTCGACCTTGAGGACGCCTGGTTGGGTTAGGTTCGACGCATGGCCGGTAAAGCCACAGTCGTCGAAGTCGGCGACCACGACGTCCGGGTCTCCAACCCGGACCGGGTCTACTTCCCGGAGCTCGGCGCCACCAAGCTCGACCTGGTCGAGTACTACCTGGCGGTGAGCGACGGGATCGTCCGCGCGCTGCGCGAGCGCCCGTGCATGCTGCACCGTTTCCCGGACGGCCTGGCCGGCGAGAAGGTGCACCAGAAGCGGGTGCCCAACGGCGCGCCGCCCTGGCTGGAGACGGTCCGGGTGGAGTTCCCGCGGTACCACCGGCACGCCGACGAGCTGTGCGTGACCAAGCCGGCCGACGTGATCTGGGCGGTCCAGATGTCCACCGTGGAGTTCCACCCGTGGAACTCCCGGCGGGCGGACACCGAGAGGCCGGACGAGTGGCGGATCGACCTGGACCCGATGCCGGACTGCCCGTTCGGCACCGTCCGCCGGGTCGCGCCGGTCGTCCGGGAGGTGCTCGGTGAGCTGGGCATCACCGGCTTCCCCAAGACGTCCGGTGGCCGTGGCCTGCACGTCTACGTCCGGATCGAGCCGCGCTGGGGGTTCTCCGAGGTGCGCCGGGCCGCGCTGGCCTTCGCCCGAGAGGTGGAGCGCCGCGCCCCGCGGGATGTCACCACCACGTGGTGGCGCAAGGACCGGGACCCGAGGGCGTTGTTCATCGACTACAACCAGAACGCCCGGGACCACACCATCGCCAGCGCGTACTCGGTGCGCGGCACGCCCCGGGCCACCGTGTCGACGCCGATCACCTGGGACGAGATCGCCGCCGTCGAGCCGGACGACTTCACCATCCGCACGGTCCCGTCCCGTTTCGCCGAGCTGGGCGACCTGCACGCCGGCATCGACGACAGGCAACACTGTCTGGACACCCTGCTGGAGTGGGCCGACCGTGACGAGAAGGCGGGCCTCAGCCCGCCCGAGGAGTGACGCGGCCGGCGGTGCTCTCGCGGACCACCAGTTTGTGCGGGGCTCGTAGTTCGACCGCCGGGGGAGGGGTGGGGCTGGTGATCCGCAGCAGCAGCCGGTCCACGGCGGTGGTCGCGATCATCTCCTTGTCCGGGGAGATGGTGCTGACCGGCGGGTTCGAGTACGCGCCGTCCTCGATGTCGTCGTAACCGATCACCGCGACGTCCTCCGGGACCCGCAGGCCACGGTTGACCAGGGTGTGGATGGCGCCGAGCGCGACCAGGTCGGAGTAGCAGAACACCGCGTCGGGCGGATCGTCCCGGTCGAGCAGGTGGGCCATCGCCCGCGCGCCGTCCTTGCGGTTGAACCGGGGCGTACCGATGATCAGATCCTCCCGGACGGTCAGCCCGCGGGCCTGATGCGCCTCCCGGAAGCCGCGGGTGCGCAGCTGGGCCGCCTCGCCGGTGGCGTACGGCTGGTCGCCGATTGCCGCGAGCCGGCGCCGTCCCAGGTCGAGCAGGTGCTCGGTGGCCTCCCGGGAGGCGGCCACGTCGTCGATGCCGACGTGGTCGAACGTGCCGTTGCTGGACCGCTCGCCGAGGACGACCAGCGGCAGGTTCGGGTCGTGGCCGGCGAGCGCCCGCTGGTCGAGGCCGAGCGGGCTGAAGACGACCCCGTCGAAGAGCAACCGGCGGGAGCCGTGGGCGATGAACGCGCGCTCGTGCTCCGGGTCGCCGTCGGTCTGGTCGATCAGCACGTTGTAGCCGCGGGAGCGGGCCGCGCGGATCACGCTCTGCAGCAGCTCGGAGAAGTACGGCGTGTCCAGGTACGGCACCACCAGCGCGATCTGGCCGGACCGTCCCCGCGCCAGGTTGCGGGCCAGCACGTTGGGCCGGTAGCCGAGCTCCTCCACCGCACGCTGGACCCGGACCCGCGTCCGTTCGGTGACGTTCGCGTAGCCGTTCACCACGTTCGACACGGTTCGGCTGGAGACCCCGGCCAGTTCCGCCACGTCACGCAGCGTGACTTCTCGACGCAATGTGCCCCCTCTGCCCGCGTCAAGTTTCCGGCAGGTTACCCCTTGCCGTGATTTCGACGTCCGTGCATGCTGTTTTGCAGCGCTGCAAAAGCGTAGCAACAAAGCCCTTCGCTGGTGGCGATCGTGCCGCTGATCGCCGCTTCCTCCTGCTCCAGCGGTACCGGCGCGGTGGCCTGACCATCGGCGCCGTCAAGTGACAGTCCCCTCCACTAAGGACCGAAATGCTTCGTGCGCGTGTCGCATTGAACCCGGCTGCCGTCGTGGCGCCGGTCAACCGCCGTACCTTCGGCTCGTTCGTCGAGCACATGGGCCGCTGCGTCTACACCGGCATCTACGAGCCCGGCCACCCGAGCGCCGACGAGGACGGCTTCCGCACCGACGTGCTGGCGCTGGCCCGCGAGCTCGGGGTGACCATGGTCCGCTACCCGGGCGGCAACTTCGTCTCCGGTTACCGCTGGGAGGACGGCGTCGGCCCGCGCGAGCGCCGTCCGCGCCGCCGGGATCTGGCCTGGCGCAGCATCGAGACCAACGAGGTGGGCATCGACGAATTCGCCCGCTGGGCGGAGAAGGCCGACGTCGAGATCATGTACGCGGTGAACCTGGGCACCCGCGGCGTCCAGGAGGCGCTCGATGTCCACGAGTACGTCAACCACCCGGAGGGCACCGCGCTCTCCGAGCTGCGCCGGGCCAACGGCGCGGACAAGCCGCACGGCATCCGGATCTGGTGCCTGGGCAACGAGCTGGACGGCCCCTGGCAGACCGGGCACAAGACCGCCGAGGAGTACGGCCTGCTCGCCGCGTCCACCGCGCGGGCGCTCAAGTCCGCCGAACCCGATCTGGAGCTTGTCGCGTGCGGCAGCTCCGGCTCGTCGATGCCGACGTTCGGCGCCTGGGAGTCGACGGTGCTGGAGCACGCGTACGAGGTGGTCGAGTACGTCTCCTGCCACGCCTACTACGAGGAGCACGACGGCGACCTGGGCTCGTTCCTGGCCAGCGCTGTCGACATGGACCACTTCGTGAACAGCGTCGTGGCCACCGCGGACGCGGTCGGCGCGCGGCTGAAGAGCAAGAAGAAGATCAACATCTCGTTCGACGAGTGGAACGTCTGGTACCTGTCCCGCTTCCAGAACGCGCCGCGGACCGACGAGTGGCAGATCGCCCCGCGGGTCATCGAGGACCGCTACAACGTGGCCGACGCCGTGGTCGTCGGCAACCTGCTGATCTCCCTGCTCCGGCATAGCGACCGGGTCACCGCGGCGTGCCAGGCCCAGCTGGTCAACGTGATCGCGCCGATCATGACCGAACCCGGCGGCCCGGCGTGGCGGCAGACCATCTTCCACCCGTTCGCCCGGACGGCGGCCCTGGCCAAGGGCGACGTCCTGGAGACCCGGGTGGACAGCCCCACCTACGACACCGCCAGGTACGGCGAGGCCGCCCTGGTCGACGCGGTCGCCACGCACGACCCGGCCACCGGCGACCTCACCGTCTTCGTGGTCAACCGGTCGGTGGCCGACCCGGTGGAGTTCACCGTCGACCTCGCGGCCTTCGGCGCCGGCTGGTCGGTCGCCGAATCGGTGACGCTGACCGACGACGACGTCCGGGCCACCAACACCAGGGAGGACCCGGATCGGGTCAGGCCGCGCCCGACCGCTCGGATCCCGACCGGCGCGGTGTCCGTGGGCGGCGACTGCGTCACGCTGTCCCTGCCCCGGGTGTCCTGGACGGCCCTGCGCCTGACCCGCTGACGATCGCGTACCGGAAAAAGTGTTATCGCCGCCCGGAAAAGTCGTCGCATTAAAGGGACCTTAAAGATCGGGCCGATTCCGCGGAGATTTCCCATAATGGGAAGCCCCCGACCAAATCTCCCCCGGAGGCGATTCCCGATGCGCCGGAAAAGAACGCTGCTCCTCACCTCGCTGGCGACCGTGGCCGCGGTGGGCACCGCCTGGTTCGCGCTGCCCGCCTCGGCCTCCGCGGCCACGGCGACCCTGCGTACGGTGTCCAAGTGGGGCTCTGGCTGGCAGGACGAGGTGGTCCTGAGCAACACCGGAACGTCCGCGATGACCTCCTGGAAAGTCGAATTCGACCTGCCCGCCGGGGCCTCGATCGGCAGTTTCTGGGACGCCGAGATGACCGCCAGTGGGAGTCACCGCACGTTCACGAATCGTAGTTGGAACGGCGCCGTGCCGGTCGACGGAAAGGTGACGTTCGGCTTCGTCGGCTCCGGCGGCCAGCCGCTCAACTGCAAGCTCAACGGTCAGCCCTGCGGCGGCGCCGAGACGACCGCCCCGGACGCTCCGGCCACCACCGCCCCGACGGTCCGGCCGACGACCGCGGCGCCGGCGACGAGCCCGGCCAAGGCGCCGGCCACCACCGCGTCGGCCACGACGAAGCAGGCCGCGGTCCCGCCGCGGGAGGACCTGCTCCCGGTCACGGTGACCAACAAGACCGGCCGCGGCGACGCCGTGCACCTCTACGTCCTCGGCGTCAACCTGGACACCGGCAAGCTCGGCTACGTGGACAAGGCCGGCGCGTTCACCGCGTGGACCGGCGGCGGGGCGGTGCCCGTGCCGGCCCCGGACGTGTCGATCGACGGCCCGGCCACCGGCGGCAGCACCACGATCAAGGTGCCCCGCAACCTCTCCGGCCGGCTCTACTTCTCCTTCGGCCAGAAGCTGGACTTCCGGCTCACCACCGACGGCCTGGTCCAGCCCGCGCCGTGGGCCGGCGGCGACCCGAACCACGACATCCTCTTCGACTGGAGCGAGTTCACCGTCAACTCGTCAGGCCTGTGGCTGAACAGCTCGCAGGTGGACATGTTCGCGGTGCCGCACGTGGTCAGCGTCACCGGCGGCGCCGGGGTCACCAGCTCGACAGGTGAGGTCGTCGCGAACGGCCGGCAGAAGGTCATCGACGCGATCAAGGCCAGCCCGGACTTCGCCAAGAGCGTGGTCACCCGCGCCGACGGCACCGTCCTGCGGGTGCTCGCCCCGGGCAAGGCGGCCGACGCCGGCCTGATGAGCCCGACCTACCTGGACTCGTACATCTCCAGCGCCTGGAGCGCGTACACCTCGAAGACGCTGACCGTCACGCCCTTCACCGACCAGCCGAACCTGAAGTTCTCGGGCCGCACCTCGGGCGACGTGATGAGCTTCACCGACACCTCCGGCAAGGTGGTGGCCTCGTTCACCAAGCCGTCCACCGCCAACGTCTGGGGCTGCGACGGCGCCCTCGGCGCCCCGAACGACCAGGTGGTCGGCCCGATCGCGCGGACCCTCTGCGCCGCTCTGCAGCGCACCACGCTGGGCCGCCTGGACGTCCAGCCGTCCGGCACGGGCGCGGACTTCTACCAGGGCAACCCGGCGAACCTGTACGCCAAGGTGATCCACGCCAACATGGTCGACGGCAAGGCGTACGCCTTCGCCTTCGACGACGTCCAGAACCAGGAGTCGCTGGTCCACGACGGCGACCCGCGCACCGCCGCGATCACGTTCAGCCCGTTCTGATCCGGCGCCGCCCCACGGGTGGCGCCTGACGTCAGGACGTCGGGCGGTACGCGACTTCCGGGTCGAGCAGCGGAGTCCACGACGGGCGCCACCTCGGGTGGCGTCCGTCGACCTCGTCCTGCAGGTTGGTGCGCCATGGCCCGGAGACGCCGTCGTCGTGCCACCAGGACGGCCACGAGTCGTACCGGCGCTCGATCTGGAACGTCGTGGCGGTGGTCTCGATCCGCAGGAACAGCCAGCGGCCGTACCGCGGATCGGACTCCGCCCGGCGCAGCGCGCGGACCAGCTCGGTCAGCCGGCGGAACACGGCGTACCGCTGTTCGCCCGGCCGGTCGGCCGGCGGATGCTCACCGGGCTGCGAGCTGAAGCTGGTCGCGTCCGCGTAGGCCAGCAGCGAGCACCGCCCCTCCCCGCCCGGTGCGCGTTCCTGCAGCCAGCGCACCAGCGTCGCGAGCTCGTCGGTGTCCGGCGGGGCGGGCCGGCGCAGCTCGGCCGACTCGTGCATGGCCGCCCAGACCAGCCGGTCGTGCTCGCCCTGGCTGAGCCGGCGCACCCGGCGCATCGGCGGGCGCTGCCCCGGCGCGATCCGCGGCGGCCGGGTGCCCGGCGTGATCCCGCCCCGCTCCGCGACGGCGAGCGCCGCCTCGAGATCCGCCGTGTCGCCGAGCAGCGCGCCCAGACGGCCGGTGTCCACCTCGCCGCGGATCGCGGCGTGCAGCAGCCCGGCGGCGATGTCCCGGATCCCCGCGCGGTCGGCCGCGGCCGGCAGGGCGCGCAGCGCGGACACCGTGCGCTCCTCGGTGAGCAGCGGCGCGATCACCTCGGTCAGGCCGTCCTCGGATCGATGCTGGTAACGCACCCGCGACCAGCGCCCACTCTCGTGCCAGATCACGAAGCCCAGCCGATCGTTCTCGGCCAGCGGGGTCAGGTCGGCCCAGGGCAGCCAGTCCGGGGCTCCGGTCAGCGGGTCCACCGCCGGGTCCGCGGAGACCGCGGCGTGGTGGTCGCGGTGCGCGCCGTACAGCACCGCGCGGCGGCCGTCGAGCAGGGCGAAGCGGGCCCAGCCGGTGTCCGGGTCGTCGCATCGGGCGCGGCTGCCGTCGATGGACCACAGCTCACCACGGTCGATGCCGGTCATCGCGGCACTGAGCGCCGCCCAGCGGGTCCAGAGCAGTCCGGGCGCGGGCAGGTCCACGTCGGTCAGCATCAGTCCACTGTGCCAAATGCCGCCGGGCGCCCGGCATCCACGGGGCCTCGCGGGGTTGCGGGCGGGGTGCGCGTGGTTGCGATCCGGGTGCCGGCGCTTCACCGGTGCCCGGTCGGTGCCGAAGCGATGCGTGTCCACGTCTTCGACCCGGAATCGGATCATGTCTGCGCACGCCTTCGGCTTCCTCGGAGCCGCCCTGTCCATGTTCATCGCCTGGCCCCAGGTCTTCCTCTCCTGCGTACGGCGCCGCACCGGAGGTCTCTCCCCGGCCGCGTGCCTGTTCGCGGTGACGATGCCGGCTGGATGGCTCACGTACGGGCTGCTGATCGGGGACCGGATCCAGGTCTTCTCGAACCTGCTCAACCTGGTGTCCGGGCTGGCCGTGCTGCTCGCCCTGCTGATCACCCGCCCGCGGCTGCGCTCGGTGCGGGCGCTGCGCGGCGCCGCCGGGATCACCGGCACGGTGCTGTTCGCCATCTGCGTGGCGACGGCCTCGGCAGTGCTTCCGCAGGTCACCGCGACCCGGGCGGCGGCGCTGCTCGGCACGGTCCTGGCGGTCTCGTCGTTCCTGTCCGCCGTGCCGCAGCCGCTGGCGCTGCTCCGGAACCGCACGCAGGACATGTCCGGCCTCTCCCCGATGCGCTTCCGGCTGGCGGCCGCGGCCAACGGCTCCTGGCTGGTGTACGGCCTGGGCGCCGGCCAGCCGGCGGTCTGGGCGTCGGCGCTGGTCGGGCTGGGCAGCGCGCTTGTCGTCTGCGCGGTCCTGGCCACCCGCCGCGGGCCGGCCACGTCCACGGCGATCGCCACCCCGCCGTGGCGGGAGTCGGTGGTCACCCGCAGCCTGGCGATGTCCGGGGTCTGACCGCGACGCGCGCCGGCGCCCCCGGTCAGCGGACCCGCGGCAGTTCCTCCTGCGCGGCGGAGAGCCAGTCCAGCGCGTACTCCAGGTCGGCCGCCGCGCCGCGCCTGCGGTACGACCGGTCGGCCCGGGCCGCCGCGGCACACGACTCGATCGTGCGCCGGGCGCGGGCGTACCGGAACGGATCGTCGATCGGCGCCGCGCGGTCCGGCGCATGCCGGGCCCGGCGGATCCGCAGCCGGCGCAGCCCGGCGCGGAACAGATCCGCCGCCCACAGGCCCGCCACCGCGATCGCGGCCAGCGGCAGCGGCCGCCCCGGATCCGGCGCCAGCCACAACAACGGCGCGACCACCAGAAGACCGGCCAGCAGTACGGCGGGAGCGGCGGTCCGGTCCACGGCCCGGGGGCTCACCCGGTAGCGGGCGGCCGCCCTGCCGACCTCCCGGCGTACCTGCCCGAGCCGCGCGAAACCCACCCGGTCCGGGCGGTCGGCGGTCCAGTCCCGGCACTGCGCGTCCACAATGGCCTCGGCCAGGTCCCGGTCCAGGCGGCGCAGCCGGGGAGCGACGCCACCGGCGAACGGGTCGTCCCGGCTCACGGCCAGTCCTTCGAGAGGTCGTCGAGATAGCGTTCCAGGCAGTCGATCGCCTGGCAGAGCAGCAGGTCCGCCTCGGCCAGCCGGGCCAGCACCGGATCGGCGGCGATTACCCGCCGCATCGCCGGCGGACGCCAGTTCGCCCGGCCGGCCCGCCGCAGCCCGGCCGAGACCAGCCGGACCCGGGCCCGCTCCAGCCCGGCCGGCACCTCGGCCAACCCGGACCCGGGCGGCCCCGGCAGCTCGGGCGGCGCCGGGGTGGCCGGGCGGCGCCGGGCCGGACCGATCCGGTACAGCGTCAGGGCGAGCAGGGGACCGGCGAGCGCGAGCGCCACCGGCAGCCCACCGCCGATCATCCGGGCCAGCGCCGCCGACCCGGCCGCCACCGCGGCCGTCACCGCCGTGGTGGTCAGCGCCCGCAGCCGGGCCGGCCGGCCGTCGACGACCCCGGCCAGCGCCGTGTCGGCCCAGGCCAGCCGCTCGAGCGCGGACCGGATCCAGAACTGCTCCCGGTCGTCGGCGGCGCGCACGATCCCGGTGTACCCCTCGGCGATCAGCGCGCGCACGGCGGCCACCTCGGCGGGCAGCGCACGGACCGGCGACATACCTGCAGCGTCGCATCGATGTGACAGGTGTGGACTGTCGGGTTTCCGCAGCCGCCCTCATCGGCGGCGGTCACCGAGCCACGCCGCGGCGGCCTCCGCGGTGGGCACGCTGGGCGCCGCCGGCAGGGCCGGCCGATCGATCATCAGCACCGGCACGCCCTCGGCCCGGGCCGCCACGAGCTTCGCGTCCGGCCCGCCGCTGTCCTTGGTGACCAGCACGTCGATCCGGTGCTCGGCGAGCAGCCGCCGTTCGCCGTCCACGGTGAACGGACCGCGGCCCAGCAGCACCTCCAGCCGCCGGGGCGTGGGCGGGTCCGGCGGCTCCACCGAACGCGCCAGGAACCAGCAGTGGCCGAGGTGCGCGAAGGCCGCGAGCGTCTGCCGTCCGGTGGTCAGGAAGACCCGCCGCGGCTCGGCCGCGAGGACGTCCGCGGCCTCCGCCGCCGACGCGACGCGGCGCCAGTCGTCGTCCGGCGACGCGGTCCAGCCGGGCCTCCGCACGATCAGCAGGGGTACGGCGGCGGCCCGGCTCGCCGCGAACGCGTTCCGCGTCATCCCCGCCGCGAACGGGTGGGTCGCGTCGACCAGCACGTCGATCCCGCGCTCGGCGAGGAACGCGGACAGCCCGTCCACGCCGCCGAAGCCGCCCACCCGTACCTCGCCGGCGGGCAGCCGGGGCGTGCTGGTCCGCCCCGCGAGCGACGTGATCACCTGATGCTCACCGGCGACCAGACCGGCCAGCTCGCGTGCCTCGGTGGTGCCGCCGAGGATCAGGATCCTCATGTCCGGCAGCGGTCCGCCGAGTACAGATGGCTGTCCGGGAACTGGCCGGCGGTCAGGGCCGCGCCGACCACGATCACCGCGGTCCGCCTGATCCCGGCCTCCTCGACCCGGGCCGCGATGTCGGCGAGCGTGCCGCGCACCACCAGCTCGTCCGGCCGGCTGGCCCGCGCCACCACGGCGACCGGGCAGTCCGCGCCGTAGTTGCCGACCAGTTCGGCGACCACCGCGCCGATCCGCTGCACGGCCAGGTGCAGCACCATCGTGGCCCGGCTCGCGCCCAGCGTGGCCAGATCCTCGCCGGGCGGCATCGCGGTGGCCCGCTCCGCGGTCCGGGTCAGGATCACCGTCTGCGCCACCTCCGGCACGGTGAACTCCCGGCCCAGCGTGGCGGCGGCGGCGGCGAACGCCGGGACCCCGGGCGTCACGTCGTAGGGCACGCCGACCGCGTCCAGGCGGCGCATCTGTTCGGCCACCGCGCTGAACACCGACGGGTCGCCGGAGTGCAGCCGGGCCACGTCCTGGCCGTTGGCGTGCGCGGTGACCATCTCGGCGACGATCTCGTCGAGTGTGAGGTTCGCCGTGTCGACCAGGCGGGCGCCGGGCGGGCAGGCGGCGAGCAGCTCGGCGGGGACCAGGCTGCCGGCGTACAGGCAGACCGGGGCCTCGCGCAGCAGCCGGTGGCCGCGCAGCGTGATCAGGTCGGCGGCGCCGGGACCGGCGCCGATGAAATGCACTGTCACCGGGTCACCGTCCAGATCGTCACCGGCATGAAGGACCGCCAGCCGGTGAACCCACCGACCGGCGAACCGCGCTGCACCGTCAGGCGGGTCAGCTCCCCGCCCAGTCTGGCGTACGCCCCGGCCAGCACCGCCTCCGACTCCACGGTCACCGCGTTGGCCACCAGCCGGCCGCCCGGGCGCAGCGCGTCCAGGCAGCGGTCCAGCACGCCGTCGCGGGTCAGGCCGCCGCCGATGAAGACGGTGTCCGGGTCGGGCAGCCCGGTCAGCGCCTCGGGCGCGCGGCCGTGCACGACCCGCAGGCCGGGCACGCCCAGGGCGGCCGCGTTCGCGCTGATCGTGGCGGCCCGGCCGGCGTCCGCCTCGACGGCCACCGCCCGGCAGTCCGGGTGGCTGCGCTGCCACTCGATGCCGATGCTGCCGGAGCCGGCGCCGACGTCCCAGAGCAGCGCGCCCGGGGTGGGCGCCAGGGCGGCCAGGGTCACGGCGCGGACCTCGCGCTTGGTGAGCTGGCCGTCCGACTCGTACGCCGTGTCCGGCAGTCCCGGGACGACCGCGAGCGGCGGGCCGTCCCCGCACTCCACGGCGATCACGTTGAGCGGATCGCCGGCCGGCCCGGCCCAGTCGCCCGCCGCGCCGGTGAGCAGCCGCTCGCCCGGCCCGCCGAGCTGCTCCAGGACGGTGAGCCGGGCTTGCGGGTAGCCGCGGGCGCTCAGGTAGCCGGCGACGGCGGCGGGGGTGTCCGCGCCGGCCGACAGGATCAGCAGGCGGCGGCCCGGGGCGAGCACCCGCCCGACGGCCGCGACCGGGGCGGTGACCAGGCTCACCACGTCGGTGCGGGCCAGGTCCCAGCCGAGGCGGGCGGCGGCCAGCGAGACCGAGGAGGGGTGGGGAAGGACCGTGATCCGGTCCGGCCCGAGGACCCGGGCCAGCGTCGCGCCGATCCCGTGGAACATCGGGTCGCCGCTGGCCAGGACACAGATCCGGCGGCCGCGCCCGGCCTCGAACAGCCCCGGGAGCGCCGGGAGCAGCGGGCTGGGCCAGGGGCGCCGGGTCGCGCGCACCTCGTCCGGGAGCAGGTCCAGCTGTCGTTGCCCGCCGAAGATCAACTCGGCCTCGGTGAGACGGGCCCGGGCCGTACCGGAAAGGTCCGGGAATCCGCCGGCGCCGATGCCGACGACGGTGACCACCGGTGGGTTCTCGGAACGCATCAGGTGAACCTATCCCGTCCCGCGATCCGGAAAATCTCGGTCCGTGGTTGAGCCATCCGCCGGCCGCGTGCGTACGCATCCCTGACGGCTTGCCGAACCGAGACCGGGCCGTCACGTCGGCCGCAGGGGTGGCGGGCGCCGCGAGACGACTGGTGAGCAGGTGAGGACGATGGCCATTCCGGCCTTCCAGGACCAGCGTGAGTTACCGGACGACGACGACGGCTACTTCGCCGGGCTGCGTGCGGATCCGCGCGACGATCGTCCGTCCTGGGACTCGCCGTCGCGTGCCTCCTCGCGCTCCTCGTCCCGTCTCCAGGACGACCGGTCCCCGTCCCGTTCCGGGGATGATCTTCCGTCCTGGGACGCCCCTTCCCAGGCACGGTCCGCGTCTCCCGCGCGGTCCGCCTCCCCTGCGGGCACCGGCTCCTCGTCGCGGCCGTCCTGGAACGGGCCCTCGCACGCGGCGCCCGCTCCGGCGGCGCCCGCCTGGGACTCGCCGGCCCCCACGCCGTCCTGGGACGCGATGCCGGAGTGGCCGGCGCGGGAGCCGGCTCCGCAGGCCCAGCCCGCCGATCCGTACCGGCGCGGCGACATCGCCGTCGAGTCGAACACCTCACCCACCGGCTGGAAGGCCGGCACCGGCGTCCCGATGCCCGAGGACGACCGCCCGCCCGCCGAGGCCACCTCGGGCAACCGGCTCTTCACCGTCCTGCTGTTCTTCTCCGGGCTGGCCACCAGCGTCGCGCTCTGGCTCTTCGACACGCAGGCCGGCGCGGTCCGTGACACCGCCACACTGATGCTGGCCGCCGGCCGGGTCACCGGCCTGATCGGCGGTTACCTGCTCTTCATCCAGCTGCTGATGATGAGCCGGGTGTCCTGGCTGGAGGAGTGGGTCGGCTCCCGCGACCTGCTCCGCTGGCACCGCTGGCTGGGCACGTCGCTGCTGGTCGCGGTCGTCGCGCACATCGTCACCATCGTCTACGGGTACGCCCTGCTCGCCCGGACCGGCGTCGTCGACCAGGCGTGGAGCGTGATCACCACGTTCCCCGAGATGATCAGCGCCACGGTCGCCACCGGGCTGCTGGTCCTGCTCTCGTTCACCTCGATCCGGTGGCTGCGGACCCACCTGCCGTACGAGTTCTGGCACCTCATCCACCTCACCGGTTACCTGGTCCTGCTGCTCGGTTACGGCCACCAGGTGGCTACCGGGGCGGACCTGAGCGGCCGGTTCGCCTCGTACTTCTGGCCCGGCCTGGGCGCGCTGGTGATCGCCGCGCTGATCTGGGGCCGGATCGTCGAGCCGGTCTGGCTGAACGCCCGGCACCGGTTCAGCGTCGCCGAGGTGGTGGCCGAGGGCGCCAACACGTTCTCGATCTACATCGCCGCGAAGCACCTGGACAAGCTGCCCGCGCAGGCCGGTCAGTTCATGCGCTGGCGGTTCCTGAACGCCAACGGCTGGTGGCAGTCGCACCCGTTCTCGCTCTCCGCCGCCCCGAACCGGGAGTGGCTGCGGCTGACCGTGACGGTCGCCGGCGGGCACACCTCCAAGCTGGGGGAGCTCC
This sequence comes from Actinoplanes siamensis, assembly GCF_016862395.1. Classification (GTDB taxonomy): domain Bacteria; phylum Actinomycetota; class Actinomycetes; order Mycobacteriales; family Micromonosporaceae; genus Actinoplanes; species Actinoplanes siamensis. The sequence continues at coordinate 153,062 of NZ_BOMW01000032.1, forward strand.
GGCCGGGCACGCCGGTCTGGGCGGAGGGCCCGTTCGGCACGTTCACCGCCCAGCGCCGCACCCGCCGCCGGGCCCTGCTGATCGCCGGCGGCAGCGGCATCGCGCCGATCCGCGCGCTGCTGGAGGACATGCCCGCGGACACCATCGTGATCTATCGGGCCAGCCGCCCGGACGAGCTGGTCTTCCGCGCCGAGCTGGAGGAGCTGGCCGAGCGGCGGGACGCCTGGGTCCGCTACATCGTCGGCTCCCGCACCGACCCGGGTCCGCGCCGGCTGTTCACCGAGGGCGGCCTGCGCGGGCTGGTCCCGGACGTGAACCGCCGCGACGTCTACCTGTGCGGTCCGCCCGGCCTGGTCAACGCCGCAGTCGGGACGCTCAGGCAACTCGAGGTGCCGGACAGTCAGATCCACCTCGACCCCTTCGAGTTCTGACCCCGCCCTCCACTGGCCGGAACCTTCCGTTCCACCACCCTCGTCCCCGCGAGCCTCCGTCCCCCCCACGACTTTCCGCACCCCACGACCCTTCGTTTCCTACGACCTGGAGTCTCGCCATGCGCCGTAGTACCGCAGCAGCCGTCGGCACCCTCACCGGTGCGGCCCTGATCCTCGGGGTCCGCCTGAGCGTCCAGCCGCCGTCGGCCCCGGCGGAAGCCGCGCCGGCCGCCCAGGAGGTCACCGAGGAGCCGGCTCCCGCCCAGACCTCCGCCGCGGCCAAGAAGCCGGCCGGCTCGTCCCCGGCCAAGTCGTCCCCGGCCAAGTCGTCGTCCCCGGCCAAGCAGAAGGAGACCGACCCGGCCCAGGACGCGGGCGGCCTCAAGACCGGCACCTACCAGGGCAAGGCCGTCCAGAACCCCTACGGCACGGTCCAGGTCACCATCAAGGTCACCGGCGGCAAGGTTGCCAGCGCCAACGCCACCTACCCGAAGACCGGCTTCAGCGGCACGATCAACCCCGCGGCGGTCAGCAAGCTGAACCAGGCCGTCCTGAAGACCCAGAGCGCCAAGGTCGACACCGTCTCCGGCGCGACGTTCACCAGCCAGTCGTACGCCACCTCCCTGCAGGCCGCCCTCGACGCCGCCGGGGCGTAGTTTTCTTCTCGTGCGCCACGTCGAACACGTCATGGGTACGGTCGTCAGCATCGAGCTCGCCGACGACCTGCCCGAGCCCCGGCTGCGCGAGCTCGTCGCCGGCACGTGCGCGTGGCTGCACGAGGTCGACGCCCGGTTCAGCACCTACCGGCCGGACAGCGAGGTGTCCCGGCTGCGGCGCCGGGAGATCCGCCCGGCGGACTGCTCGCCCGACCTGCGCCTGGTCCTGGATCGCTGCGCCGATCTGTGGCGGGAGACCGACGGCTACTTCGACGCGTACGCGACGGGCCCCCTCGACCCCTCCGGCTACGTCAAGGGGTGGTCCGTCGAGGTCGCCTCGGCCCGCCTGGCCGCCGCCGGCTCCACCCGCCACCACATCAACGCCGGCGGCGACATCCGCATGCGCGGCGCCGGCCCGGACGGCGGCCCGTGGCGGGTCGGCGTCCGGCACCCGTGGCAGGCCGACAAGCTCGCCTGGGTGCTCGCCGTCCGGGACGGGGCGGTGGCCACCTCCGGCACCTACGAGCGCGGCGCCCACGTCTGGAACCCGCGCACCGCCGCGCCCGCCACCGGCCTGCGCTCGGTCACCGTCGCCGGCCCCGACCTCGCGGTGGCCGACGCCTACGCCACCGCGGCCCTGGCCATGGGCGAACCGGGCCTGGCCTGGCTGGCCGAGCGCGTCGCCGAGGGCTACGAATCCGCGGCCGTCACCGACGACGGCCGCGCCTTCACCTCCCCGGGTCTCCCCGAAGCCGCCTGAATCCCCGGTCACCTCCCGCTCCCACCGCCCCTCCGAAGCCGCCGCCCAGCTTTCGCAAGCCGCTGCCCCGAAGCGGCTCTCCACCTTTCGCAAGCCGCTCCGCCCGCCTCGCACAACCGCTCTGCCCACCCCTCAGAAGTCGGCGAACAGGTACGGCGTGCGCCGCGGGAACAACGCCCCCAGCCGCTCCATCGCCGCGGCGTCGAGATCACCCAACCCGCGGGTGAACACCTCCACCGGATCCAGCGCCCCGTAGGCCAGCGCGCTGAACCCGGCCACGCTCAGCGTCGCCACCGGACTCCCGCCGGGCCGCACCGTCAGCCGCCCGTCGTCCGCCCCGAGCTGCCACACCCCGCCGACCAGCTCGTCCCCGGCGATCTCCACGGTGATCCCGCCGCTGCCGACCCGGCTGCCGGCCAGCGCGGGCATGTCCAGCACCCGGACCATCGGCGCGTTCGCCCGTGGGTAGTCCACCGTGCCGGTGACCGTGACGGACAGGTCGGCGCCCCACAGCTCGGGTGTCTCGTCCGCCCCGGTCAGCACCTCGATCCGCGCGACCTGGTCGACGTGGCGCGCGAAGAACTGCAGCAGCAGCGCGCGCCCCAGCGGCCCGGTGCTGAACAGGTTCGATCCGAGCAGGTCGCGCCCGTGTCCGTCGATCCGATACCGGATGCCGCCGACCACCTCGTCACCGGAGCGGGCCAGGGCCAGCCAGAGCTCGTCCTCCCGGAACTCGGCGGTCCGGGTCTCGTCGAAGACGGCGAACCCGTGGCGCTCGGCGAGGAGGCGGTGCTGCAACCCCTCGTACGCCGCGTAGCCCTCCCTGAACGGCAGGCGCTGGACCGAGCCGGGAAGGTCTCGCCGCAGCAGCTCGGAGAGCCCCTCCGGGGCGAACCTGGCCTTGCGCGCCCGGGGGATGCCCACATAGCCGAACTTGGCGTAGAAACTGGGGCGGAACGGGTAGAGTGCGCTCACCCCGCAGCCCTGGTCGCGCATCTGCCGCAGCAGCCGGGTCAGCAGCTCGCGCACCAGCCCACGGCGCCGCGCCGACGGATGCGAGGAGACCGCGGCGACACCGGCCATGTCCTGCACGAGGCCGCGCACGTTCTGCCGCATGGGCAGCGCGGCCACCCCGGCCAGCGTCTCGCCGCCCTCCTCGGCGATCAGGGCGGTCGTGGTCGTGTGGAACCGCATCCGCCGGCGATATCTCTCGGTCTCGGTCTCCGGCCACGGCGAGGGCAGGAACGCATAGGCCTGCAGGGGGAACATCGTCGCCGGGCGCTCCTCGGCGGTGATCTGCCGGATTTCCATGGCCCCATCCAACCCGCACCCGGCCGGTTCGCGCGCGCCGAACTTCGCGGCCTGTGGACAACCGCCCATCCGCCCTGGTCACGACACGCCTGGGGACCCCGGTTTGGAGAACTCCCAGGTGACCGGCTATGGTTTTCTCCGTCGCCAGGGAAGCCCGGCGGCAACGCGGACGTAGCGCAGCTGGTAGCGCATCACCTTGCCAAGGTGAGGGTCGCGGGTTCGAATCCCGTCGTCCGCTCGGAGAGGCCTTCACAGGTAACCTTGCGAGGCCTGC
>NZ_BOMW01000033.1 GCF_016862395.1 Actinoplanes siamensis
GGTGGTGCTCGGCGTGGGCGTGGCTGTCGCGCTCGGCGTGGCAGTTGCGCCGGGGGTGACCGGCGCGCTCGTGGTGATGGTGACGCCGGGTGTGACCGGGCTCCGGCTCGCCGGGAGGGTGACCGGAAGCGGCGCGGGCTCGACCGTGATCGTGACCGTGGCCGAGTCGGTGCCGCCCAGGTCGTCGGTGAGCACGTAACCGAAGTTGTCCGCGGCGAAGCCGGGCGCCGGTGTGTAACTCACGGTGAGCGGCCCGGTGACCACGACCGTGCCGTGCGCGGCCGGTCCGGCGGAGAGCACGCTCAGCGCCTGCCCGGTGTTCGGATCCCGGTCGTTCGCCAGCACCGGGAGAGGCGTCGTGACCTGCTCGCCGACCCGGAACACGTCGTCCACGGCAATCGGCGGGGCGTTGCGGACCACCACCGTGACCACAGCGGTGTCCGTGCCACCGTGCGGGTCCGCCACCGTGTAGGCGAACGTGTCGGCGCCGGTGAAGCCGGGGGCGGGGGTGTAGACCACGGACCCGGCCGGGCCGGCGGTGACCGTCCCGTACGCGGCGGCGGTCCAGGCAACCAGGGTGACCGGGTCACCGTTGGGGTCGTCGTCGTTTCCGGTCAGGTCGACGGTGACCACGGTGTCCGCGGGGGTCGACGCGGTGTCCGGACGAGCCGTCGGCCCCGCGTTCACCAGTTCGACGGTGACAGTGGCCCCGGACGTGCCGCCGCGCCCGTCGGTGATCGTGTAGTGGAACGTGTCCGGGCCGGCGTATCCGGCGACCGGACGGTAGTCGACCCGGCCGGCGGTCACGGTCGCCAGGCCGTTCGAGGCGGGCGTGTCGATGCCGACGGTGAGCGGGTCGCCGTTCGGGTCGTCGTCGTTGAGCAGCACCTCGATGGTCGACGGCTGGCCGGCGGGCCGGGTCACCACGTCGTCGCGGGCGGTCGGCGGGGCGTTCGCCACGACGATCGTGACCGTGCCGGTGTCGGTGCCGCCCTGGCCGTCGTTCAGCGTGTACGTGAACGTGTCCGTCCCGGACCAGCCGGCGTCCGGGGTGTAGACGAGCCTGCCCGAGGGGTCGCGCAGGACGGAGCCGTGGGCGGGGTCGCTCGTGCCGCTGACGTACAGGACGTCTGTGGTGTTCGGATCGCTCGCGCCGGTCAGCACGTCGATGTCGCGCGGGGTCAGGTAGTCGGTGCCGGTGGTGACGTCGGCAGCGGTGGGCGGCGCGTTCTCGACGGTGACCGTGATCTGCGCGGACGCGGACCCGTTGTGGCTGTCGGTGATGGTGTAGCCGAACGTGTCGGTGCCCGCGAACGTCGGGTCGGTGGCCTGGTAGACGACGTCGTTCCCGGCCGCCGTAGCGGTGCCGTGCGCCGGCGTGCCGACCGAGACGAGGGTGAGCGGGTCGCCGTTGATGTCCTTGTCGTTGTCCCGCACCCGGATCGTCGCGGTGCCCAGGTGGCCGACGGTGGCCAGGTCGCCGGCGGCGGTCGGGACCGCGTTCGCGACGGTGACGCGGAGCTGCGCGGTGGCGGTGTCCTGCCCGTCGCTCACGGTGTAGGTGAAGGTGGCCGTGCCGACGAAGGTGACGAGCGGGGAGAAGACGATCGCGTTGCCGAGCACCGCGACGGCGCCCGCGCCCGGGTCGGTGACCGCGGTGACGGTCAGCGCATCGCCGTTCGGATCGCTGTCGTTGGCGGTGACCGGGACGATGACGGTGCGACCGGTGTCGACCGCGGCGGCGTCGTCGGCGGGAACGGGTGGGGCATTGGGAGTACGGACGGTGACCACCGCGCTGTCACTGGCGCCGTACGCGTCGGTGATCGTGTACGTGAACGGGTCGTCGCCGGCCCAGCCCGCCGCCGGCGTGTACTCGATCGTGCCGCCGGTCAGTACGACCGCCGTCCCGTGGGCGGGTGGCGTGGTGATCGTGACGGTGAGGTCCCGGTTCGGGCCGTCCGGATCGTCGTCGTTGGCCAGCACCGGGACGGTCCCGGGCGGCGCGAGGTCCGCGACCGCGTGCGGCTTGAGGTTGACCAGCACCGTGGCGCCGGCTGAGTTGTTGCCGGGAACCGGGTCGACGTTCGTGCCGAAGGCCCGGACGGCGGCGGACGTCGCCGTCGCCGGGATCGCCACCGTGGCCCGGCTGCCCGGCGCCAGCGGGCCGATCACGCACGTCACCACCTGGGCGAACGCGGTGCATCCAGCGGGCAGCGCGCCCACCGTGGCCCCGGCGGGCAGGGTCAGCTCCGCACGCGGGTCCGGTTCCGTGGAGACCCCGTTGTTGGTGATCGTGGCCAGGTACGTCACCGGACCGCTGCCCTGGATCACGGCCGGCGCCGCGCTCAGCGTGGCGGCCAGGTCGGACCGTCCGGGAGCGACCACCCCGGCCGAGGTCCCGGCCAGGCCGGAGACGCCCACCCCGGCGGTGTGGCCGGTGTAGCTCAGGCTCACCAGGTTGGTGATCGCGTGACCGGGCGGCGTGGCCGGATCGATCCGCACCTGGAACGTCACCCAGGTGACCCCCTGGTAGGGGAGGTCGCCGAGCGCCACGTCGATCCGCCCGCCGCTGATCGAGTCGGCGGCCGGCGTCCCGCGGATCCGCATCGAGCCGGGCAGGTAGCCGGCGTAGGCCGGGATCGTGTCGGTGAGCACTGTCGAGTCGGCGGTGTCGTTGCCCTCGTTGCGTACCTCGATCCGGTACTCGACGACGTCGCCGGGCAGCAGGTCGCCGCCGTTCAGGTCGGTGCCGGTGACCGTGGTGACCAGCTTGGGGGCGTACAGGTCGATGGCGAACGTGACCACGCCCGGGTAGTACGTGTCACCGCTGGTGGTGAGCGTCAGCGTGGCCGAGGTGACCGCGTGCCCCAGCTTGTCCGTCGCGTCCAGCTGGTCGATGTCGACGCCGAACAGGTTGGCGTAGCCCGGGGCACGGCCGCCGACCGGTGCCCCGCCGCCGCTCACCGTGCTGTTGAAGAAGTTGTCCACCGGGTTGGCGGCGTCCGACATCGGCTGCCCGTTCAGGCCCAGCGCGTCGCCCCGCTTGCCGAGATCCCCCTCGTACGCCACGGTTCCCACCTCGGCCCGCACCGAACCGGAGTGCGGCGTCTCGAAGCCGCTCACCGCGATGTCCAGGCTGCCCGAGCTGACCGTGGCCAGCCCGTCGTAGACCCGGAGCGCCCGCAGCACCTCTGCCGGGTTCCGGTAGGCCACCGCGAGCGCCCAACCGGCGAACCGGTCGACACCGGTGCCGGCCTGGATGTCGGCCACCCCGTACACCCCGCTGCCGGCGCCGGCGACCAACCCGGTCACGTCGGCGAAGCCCTGGTAGGGGGTGCCCGTGCCGTACACCGTCGTCGCCGTCACCCACTGCCAGCCGCCGCCCGCCGGGGTCTTGAGGCGCACCCGGTCCTGGTCGTCCGCCGCCCGCGCAGCGGTCCCGAGGCTCCCGGCGGTGGTGTTGGCGCTCCAGTACAGACCGGCGAAGAGCACAGTGCTGCCCGGCGGCAGCGCCACCGTCGCGGTGCTGTCGTTCACCGTGCCCGAATCCTGGTCGGCGTCCGCGTTCACCATCGCGAAGTCGTTGTCGTCCAGTCTGCTCCCGGCGCCGTCACGGCCGGCCGGGCAGCCGATGGCGATGCTCGGACAGACCAGGTTGGCGTTGCCGCGCAGCAGGATCGAGCCGTTGGTGTTCGCCTCGAAGCGCAGCGCGAACCCGGCCGCCGCGGCTTGGCCGCCTCCGGCGAGGAGGGCGCACGTCCCCAGGACGACCGCCCAGATCAGCAGGACCGCGGCGGCGGTGCGACGCATGATCGGTACGCTAATCGCCGTCACCGGCGGGTGTGGCCCGGACCACATTCCTCCGCCCGGGTGACCCGGGTACGGGCTAACCTGGGACGGGTGCGCGATCCCTCCGTCTCCCGCTACACCGCCGGCCGTCTCTCCCCGATCCGCCGCGCGACCGACCTGCGGCGGCTGCGTGACGAAAAGTTCGACGTCCTGGTGATCGGCGGTGGGGTCACCGGCGCCGGCGCGGCGGTCGACGCCGCCTCCCGAGGTCTCAAGGTGGCCCTGGTCGAGGCGCGCGATTTCGCCGCCGGCACGTCCAGCCGCTCCAGCAAGCTGATCCACGGCGGCCTGCGCTACCTGGAGCAGCTCGAGCTGCACCTGGTGCACGAGGCGCTCACCGAGCGTGGCCTGCTCGCCACCCGCCTCGCCCCCCACCTGGTCCGCCCGGTGCCGATCCTGGTGCCGCTGCCCGCGGCGAACCCGGTGAAGCGGGTCTGGCAGCGGGGTTACTACGGTTTGGGCGTCGCGGCCTACGACGCGTTCGCCGGCGTCTTCGGCGGCGGCCGGGGCATGCCCCTGCACCGGCACCTGAGCCGGGACGGCGCCCGGCACCTGTTCCCCAGCCTGCGCGCCGACAAGATCACCGGCGCGATCCGCTACTACGACGGCCAGATGGACGACGCCCGCCTGGTGGTCAACCTGGCCCGCACCGCTGCCGCGCAGGGCGCCGCGGTGGTCACCAGCGCCCGCGTCACCGGCTTCGTGCGCGAGGCGCGCGAGGTGGTCGGCGTCCGGGTGCGCGACCTGGAGTCGCCCGGCTCACCCGAGTTCGAGGTCCGGGCCAGGACGGTGGTCGCCGCCACCGGCGTGTGGAGCGACGACATGTCGGAGATGCTCCGCGACGTCGGCGTGCGCCCCGGCCTGCGGGTGCGCGCCTCCAAGGGGGTGCACCTGGTGGTCCCCCGCTCGGCGATCACCGGCGAGGCGGGGCTGATCCTGCGCACCGCCACCTCCGTGCTGTTCGTGCTGCCCTGGGGCGGCCACTGGATCATCGGCACCACCGACACCGACTGGGAGCTCGACCGCTCCCACCCGGCCGCCTCGGCCCGCGACATCCGCTACCTGCTCGACCAGGTCAACGCGGTGCTGGACCGGCCGCTGACCACTGACGACATCGAGGGGGTGTATGCCGGCCTGCGCCCGCTGCTCTCCGGCGAGGCCGACTCCACCTCCAAGCTGTCCCGCGAGCACGCGGTCGTCGAGCCGATGCTGGGCCTGCTGATGGTGGCCGGCGGCAAATACACGACGTACCGGGTGATGGCCGCCGACGTGATCGACCAGGCGGTGCGCCGGCTGGGCGGCGAGTTCCGCGCGTCCCGCACCGACCAGCTGCCGCTGCTCGGCGCGGACGGCTACGCCGCCGCGTGGCGCGACCGGCAGGACATGGCCCGCCGGCACGGCGTCACCACAGGCGTGGTCGAGCACCTTCTGGAGCGGTACGGCACGCTCACCGTCCACCTGCTCGCCATGATGGAAGCCGAGCCCGGTCTGGCCGTCCCGCTCGACGGCGCCCCGGAGTACCTGGCCGTCGAGGTGGCGTACGCGGCGCTCGCCGAAGGCGCTCTGCACCTGGACGACGTGCTCACCCGCCGCACCCGCATCTCGATCGAGACCACGCACCGCGGCGCCGAGTCGGCCGAGCACGCCGCGCGCGTGATGGGCGCGGTCCTCGGCTGGGACGAGACGGTCCGCACCCGCGAGGTCGAGCACTACCTGGCGCGGGTCACCGCCGAACGGCAGAGCCAGACCATGCCGGACGACCTGGCCGCCGACGCCGCGCGGGTCGGCGCCCCGGACGTGCGCGGGCTGGCCGCCGACCGCGGTCACCACGCCGCCCCGCACGACCTGCTCGAAGTCGACCTTTGATCCTCGTCGACGAGCCCCGCTGGCCGGGGCGTGGGCACCTGTGGTCCCACCTGGTCAGCGACGTGTCGTACGCGGAGCTGCACGCCTTCGCGGAGATGCTCGGGTCGCCGCGGCGGGCCTTCGACCGCGACCACTACGACATCCCGGCCGCCCGGTTCCGCAGCGCCCTCTGGCTGGGCGCGACGCTGGTCCCGTCCCGCGAGCTGGCGGCCCGGCTCCGGGCCGCCGGCCTGCGCCGCCCCAAACACCTGTCGGTCCGAACCGCCGCCGGAACGCGTTCCCGCGTGACCGCCCCCTGACACCGGCCCGCCGCCTGATCGCCTGTCCGCGTGACCGCCCCCGGAACACCTCTCCGCCTGGCCCGCCGGCCGCGACCCCGCTGGTGGTCCCGGCCGCCCGCGCCGCCCACTCCCGGGTGGCGGTGAGGGGTGTCTGGCGAGGGCGCGAGACACCCCTGGAGGCGAGCCGGGCCCGGGTGCCGCGTCGCGGCCCGGGGTGGTCACGGCATCGCGTTCCCCGGCGCCGCGGGACCGTTCAACGGGCGTACCGGCGAATCGTCCTAGGCGAGCGCCTCCAGCTCGGCCCGGAGATTGGCCTGAGCCCGCGCCTCCCACTGGTCCCGGATCGGCGCCAGCCGGTAGATCGACGGCAGCTTAAGCAGCTCGTGCAGCACCCGCGACCGACCGGCCCGGAAATCGCCGTCCGGAACGTGCGCGTACTCCCGGCGGATCGCCGCGCTGTAGCGGGCGTACCGCTCCTCGTCGGCGGCGAGGATCGCCAGGTCGGCGTCGCACAGCAGCTCGCCGTCCGGATCGTTCTCCTCGGTGGCGTGGCCGGCGGTCAGGCCGACCAGCCGGGCCACCTCGGCCGCCGCCGGCTCCGGGACACCGAGCGTGACCAGCAGACCCTGGGCGAACTCCGCGCTGTCCCGCTCGTTCGCGTCGCCGAGCGCCCGCGGGTCGTAGACCGCGTCGTGCATCCACGCGGCCAGCCGGACCCGGTCCGGGTTCGGGGCCAGGTCGGCGAACCGGTCGACCACCTCCAGCACCGCGGAGAGGTGGGTCACGTCGTGATAGTGGCGTTGTGGTTCGTTCCAGCGGGTGAGCAGGTAATTTGCGGCGGAGTCGAGGTCCGTGTCGTCGGCGGTGGCGCCGGCGCCCCGCGCCGCCGCCCGGAACTGGTCGGGCAAAGATGTCACGATGGTCATCCTGGCACGGAGGTAGCACGCATGATCGGCGTCGCGAAGGATCGCGTCGACGCGGCGGCGAAGCGGGTCCGCGCCGGCCTGATGCTCGCGCTGCAGTCCGGTCTCGCCGCGGGACTCGCCTGGTTCGTGGCGCATGACCTGATCGGACGGCCCACGCCGTTCTTCGCGCCGGTCGCCGCGGTGATCACGCTGGCCTCGGCGGTGGGGCAGCGGATGCGGCGCACCGCCGAGCTGGTGGCCGGCGTGGCGGTCGGGATCGGTCTGGGCGACGGCATCATCCTGCTGATCGGGAACGGTCCGGTGCAGATCGGCCTGATCGTGTTGTTCGCCGTGCTGGTGGCCATCGCGGCGGGCGGCGGATCCCCGCTGATCGTGCAGTCCGCCTCCTCGGCGGTGCTGGTCGCCACGCTGACCGTGCAGACCGGGCATCCGTGGACCAGGTTCTTGGACGCGCTGGTGGGTGGCGGAATCGGTCTGGCGGTGATGACGGTGCTGCTGCCGATCAACCCGCTCAGCGTGGTGCGCCGAGCCGCGGATCCGGCGCTGCGCGCCTTCACCGCCGGCCTGCACGAGGCCGCGCTCGGCCTCTCCGAGGGCGATCCCGACGTCATCCAGGCCGCGCTGAGCAGGTTACGGTCCGCCGAGGGCACGTTCGCCGCCTTCAGTACGGCCATCGACGCCGCCCGGGAGAACGTCGCCTTCGCGCCGGTGCGCTGGCGCAGCCGTGGCGCCCTGGCGCAGTACGTCGACGGCGCGCCCCAGCTCACCTACGCCCTGCGCAACGTGCGCGTGATGATCCGCCGGGCGCAGACCGCGCTGAACGACCGGGAGCGAATCCCGGAGGTGCTGCCCGCCTCGGTGCGGCACCTCGGTGACGCGGTGGACCTGCTCCGGCGGGAGTGGTCGCGCGGGGCCGAACCGGTGGCCGCGCGGGAACGGGCGCTGCGGGCGGCGGCCGAGTCGGGGCGGGCGTACGACACCGGCGTCGGCTATTCCGGCGGCGTGGTGGTGGCCCAGATCCGTACCTCGGTGGCGGACGTGCTGCGCGCCACCGGCGTGGAGTACGCGGAGGCCACCCGGCAGGTGCGCAACGCGGTGGGCTGGCGCGGGCGGCCGCACGGGGCGAGGCAACGGGCCGCGCGCTCCCGGCCGGCCCCGCCCCCGGACTGATCCGGGCATGTCCCGGGCGCCGCCGGTGACTACGCTGGCGGGCATGGCCGACGATCCGCCGCCCCCTCCGCTCCCCGACGAGCCGGCTCGCTCCGGCATCGCCGCCGAGCCGGCTCCTCCGAGCGTCACCGCCGACGCCGTGCCGCCCTTCCCGGCCGACGCGGCGCGGACCGTCGCCCCGGTCCCGGGCCGGCGCTCCGGCTGGCGCCGCTGGCTGCCGGTGACCGGCGTGATCGCGCTGATCGCGGTGGCCGCCATCGCCATGCTGATCTTCCTGGGTTACAGCATCGGGGTGACCGGCCTCGCCATCGGCCTGACCGCGGCGATCCTCCCGGTCCCGCTGCTGGCCAGCGCGTTCGCCTGGCTCGACAGGTACGAGCCGGAGCCGGTGAAGTACCTGATCTTCTGCTTCGCCTGGGGCGCCGCGGTGGCGACCGCTGTGGCGCTGGCCGTCAACACCGGCGCGGCCTGGCTGTTCGAGAAGATCGGCCTGCCGGACGCGCTGGTCGCGGTCCTGGTGGCGCCGTTCGTCGAGGAGTCGATGAAGGCTGTCGGCCCGGTCCTGCTGTTCTGGCGGCGCCGCGCCGAGTGGTCCGGCATCACCGACGGCATCGTCTACTGCGGCCTCTCCGCGCTCGGCTTCGCCATGGTGGAGAACGTGCTCTATCTGGGCGGACACGGCTACGCCTCGGGCGCCGAGCAGTACGGGCCGGCCACCGGCCTGACCAACGTCTTCCTGATCTTCATCGTCCGGATCCTGTTCACCGGCTTCGCGCACCCGCTCTTCACCTCGATGACCGGCATCGGACTGGGCATCGCGGCGCGCACCGCGGACCGGCACGTGCGCTGGCTGGCGCCGATCGGCGGCTGGCTGCTCGCGATGATCCTGCACGGCACGTTCAACCTGCTGCCGACGCTCTCCGCGGCCACCGGGGAATCCCTGATCATGTTGTACGGCTATCTCGGGTTCATGGTGCCGTTCTTCTTCGCGGTGGTCGGCTTCGCCATCGCGCTGCGCAGCTGGGAGGGCCGGCTGACCGAGCGGGTGCTGCACCACTACGTGCGCGCCGGCTGGTTCGCGCCGCCCGAGGTGGCAGCGCTGGGCAGCCTGGGCCGGCGGCACTCGGCCCGGCAGTGGGCCAGGCGGGTGGCCGGCCCGCCCGGGATGAAGGCGATGCGCAGCTTCCAGTTCGCCGCGACCCGGCTGGCCATCCTGCGCGACGGCATGCAGCGCGGGCTGGCCGGCGACGCGCGGGAGATGGAGAAGGCGGGCGTGGAGGAGCGCGAGCTGCTCGCCGCGGTCACCGGGTATCGCTCGGTCTTCGCCGGGCGCGACCCGCAGACACCGCCGGCCTGGTGGGACGGGCAGGCCTACCGGATCACCTTCCCGGACGGGGTGGTGCGCACGGTGGCGCCGCCGGCCGAACCGGTCATGCCGGTCCCGGTGCGGCTGCCGCCGCCGATGCCGGTGTACGCCTACGGACCGCCCCCGGGCGCGTACCCGCCGCCTGCGCAGCATCCGGGCGCTTACCCGCCGCCTGCGCAGCATCCGGGCGCGTACCCGCCGCCTGCGCAGCATCCCGGCGCCCAGCAGGCGTTCCCGCAGCAGCCGGGCACGCAGCCGGCGTCCCCGCAGTACCCCGGCCCGCAGTACCCCGGGCAGTACCCGCCCTACAGGTAGAGGCCGGTGCCGTCCGCGTCGACCCGGGTGGCCGCGACCGCGTGCACGTCCCGCTCGCGGAGCAGCACGTACTCCTTGCCGTGCAGTTCCACCTCGGAACGGTCGTCCGGGTCGAACAGGACCCGGTCACCGACCACGATCGACCGGACGTTCGGCCCGACACCGACAGCGGTGGCCCAGGAGAGCCGCCGCCCCATCGAGGCGGTGGCCGGGATGACGATGCCCGCCGTGGAGCGGCGCTCGCCCTCCCCGCCGTCCTGGCGCACGAGGACGCGGTCGTGCAGCATCCGGATCGGCAGTCCGTTCTCGGTACGGGTGGTGTCGGCGCTCACGAATGCAGACGGTACGCCGCCTCCCGCCGGGCCGATCCGAGTGGTCCGGATCGCGCGGGGTGGGTCACGGGGCGATTTCCGTACGTGAGGGCACTACGGTGTGGATGGTGTGACGACTGGGGCGAGGGGGTAGGCGGTTGAACCGCTTGCAACGTGTCCGGGAGAACCTGCGCAGGGCCTACGACACGGGACGGGAGTCGGTCCGGGTGGCGCGCATCGAACGGCCGCCGGATCCGGAGCCGGAGGAGGACGTCGAGTTCACCCCGCCCGCTCCCGAGCCGGCCGTGGTGCACGGCTCGACGAGCAGCCTGGACGACGTGGACGTGCCGCACTCGCTGCGGATCGCGGCGGCCTGGAGCTGGCGGCTGATCGTGGTCGGCCTGATCGGCTACGTCGGGCTCCGCTTCATCGGCATGGTCAGCGTGGTGGTCGTTCCGCTCGCCATCGCGCTGCTGCTCACCGCGCTGCTCGGCCCGGCCGTCGGCTGGCTGCTCAAGCTGCGCCTGCCACGCTCCCTGGCCACCTTCCTGGTGCTGATCTGCGGCCTGGGCGCGGTGGCCGGCACGCTGACCCTGGTGGTCAACCAGTTCATCGACGGGCTGCCGCAGCTGACCGAGAAGGCCAGCGCCGGCGTCCGGCAGATCCAGGACTGGGCGCGGACCGGCCCGTTGCACCTGTCCGACCACCAGGTGGACCAGGCCATCGACTCGGCGCAGAACTGGGTGAACGACAACACCTCGTCGCTCACCTCGACCGGCATCTCCACCGCGGCAACCGTCTTCGAGCTGCTCACCGGGTTGCTGCTGGTCCTCTTCTCGACGTTCTTCTTCCTGCGCGACGGGCGCAAGATCTGGCGCTTCATCGTCCGGCTGTTCCCGGTCAACGCCCGCTGGTCGCTGGCCGACGCCGGGGACGCGTCCTGGACCACGCTGGGCGCCTACGTCCGGGCGACCGTCCTGGTGGCCTTCATCGACGCGGTCGGCATCGGGCTGGCCCTGCTGATCCTGGACGTGCAGTTCCCGTTCCCGCTGGCCGCGCTGGTGTTCCTGGGCGCCTTCGTGCCGATCGTCGGCGCCAGCGTGTCCGGCGCGGTGGCGGTGCTGGTCGCGTTGGTCGGGCAGGGCTGGGTGGTCGCGCTGATCACGCTGGGCGCGGTGATCCTGGTTCAGCAGCTGGAGGGCCACGTCCTGCAGCCCCTGATCATGGGCCGGGCGGTGGCGATCCACCCACTCGCGGTGATCATCGGGATCGCCTGCGGCGTGGTGCTGGCCGGGATCATCGGGGCGCTTGTCGCGGTCCCGCTGATCGCGGTCCTGAACACCGGCATCCGCCGGCTGTCCCGCCGCCGTCCGGAGATCCCGCCCGACGCGGTGGTGGTCACGGCGGGTGGCCAGAGATGAGACCCGCGGTCGTACGTCTGTGGAACGGCCCCCTGGCGCCCGCCACGCGACGCCGGGGCCGGCCCGGAAGGTAGCGCGGCGCCCGGCCCCGGCTGGTCCCCAGGGGCGTCTCCGGGCCCTGGACACACGCTGCGGGCTGGCGGCGTACCCATCGACGGGGGTGTGAAAAGGGCGGGAGCCCCGAAGGGATCCCGCCCCGAAACAGAGCGTGAGCGGTCAGACCGTGGCGACGCCGAGCGCGACCTCGTTGACGCCGCGGGCGGCGTCCACGGCGAGCTCGCCGTTGCCGAATCGGCTCAGGGCGCGCAGCGTCCAGGAGCCCGGCGCGGCGAAGAAGCGGAAGACGCCCTCGGGAGAGGTGACGACCTCGGCGGTGAACTCGCCGGACGAGTCGAGCAGGCGGACGTAGGCGCCGCCGACCAGCTCGCCCTCGGCGGTGCGCACGACGCCGGTGATGACGGTTTCCTTTTGCAGGTCGACGCTCGCGGGGAGGGGAGCGGACTGGTCGGGAGCGGCGCAGCCGGCCGCGATGTTGGCAGCGGTGGGAGAGGTCATGACGGTCACGCCTTTCCGGGCTCGTCGCCGAGGGCGATCGGCACACCGATGAGCGAGCCGTACTCGGTCCAGGAGCCGTCGTAGTTCTTCACGTTCTCGTGGCCGAGCAGCTCCTTGAGCACGAACCAGCTGTGCGAGGAGCGCTCACCGATCCGGCAGTACGCGATGGTGTCCTTGCTGCCGTCCAGCCCGGCGTCGCCGTAGATCTTGGCGAGTTCCTCGTCGGACTTGAACGTGCCGTCCTCGTTGGCGGCCTTGCTCCACGGCACGCTGATCGCGGTCGGGATGTGACCGGCGCGCTGCGACTGCTCCTGCGGCAGGTGCGCCGGGGCGAGCAGGCGGCCGGCGAACTCGTCGGGGCTGCGCACGTCGACCAGGTTCTTCACGCCGATGGCCTGCACGACCTCGTCGCGGAACGCGCGGATCTCCAGGTCCGGCGCCTTGGCCTGGTAGTTGGTCTTCTCGCGGCTGGGCACGTCCTTGGTGTACGTGCGGGCGTCGAGCTCCCACTTCTTGCGGCCGCCGTCGAGCAGCTTGACCGACTCGTGGCCGTACAGCTTGAAGTACCAGTACGCGTACGCCGCGAACCAGTTGTTGTTGCCGCCGTAGAGGATCACGGTGTCGTCGTTGGAGATGCCCCGCTCGGACAGCAGCGCGGAGAACTGCTCCTGGTTGACGAAGTCGCGGCGGACCGGGTCCTGCAGGTCCTGCTTCCAGTCGATCTTGATCGCGCCCGGGATGTGGCCACCGTCGTACGCGGTGGTGTCCTCGTCGACCTCGACGAAGACGATGCCGGGGGTCTCCAGGTTCTGCTCGGCCCAGTCGGCCGACACGAGTGCGGTGTCGCGACTCATCGATTCACTCCCTGATGGTGGGTGAGGGGAGAGTCAGCGCACGGAGGTGTGGTCGCACCCCGCGCGGACCCATAACTTGGTGGGATCACGGGCTGGTCGTGCGACGGCGCCACTGCCGGACAGAGAGATGCCCTGGGCTAAAGGAAGAGGGTGCTCAGCACCGAGTGGCCCCGTCAGTCAGTGACGGGACGACACAGGCACGCGGCCATGCGGCACAGGTCGACCGCACGCCTTTTCGTGAGCAACGGGCTCATGGTTCGGGACATTACCAGCGGTCCCAGGGCACGGAACAGTACCAACCACGATCCGGGACGAGGCGGGGGTCACAGGCCGCCCGCGTTGAGGTTCACCTCGTCGGCCCCGAACGTGACGTTCAGCCCGGCCGGGGTGGCGGTCACCGACTGCACCTTGAGCTGCATCGGGAGCTTCGGCGCCGGGATGTCCAGGGCCATCCGCCGGGCCTGCGCGTCGACGATGTTCTGGATCAGCGGCAGGTCCGGCAGATTCGTCGCCTTCACGTCGGCGAAACGTACCTGAATCGCGTTCTCGACCACTGTCAGCTTGGCGGTGCCGGACAGGTCGACCTGCTGGCCGAGCGCGGTGACCCGGACCGCGCCGATCAGCTTGCCGTCCTTCTCGGAGAGCTGCACGCCCTTCTGCCCGAGCAGGGCGACCAGCTGCGGGTAGTCGATGGTGCCGTTGGCCGTCACGGCGCCGACCACGACGTCGCCGGCGCCGCTGCGCAGCGTGTCCAGCGAGGCCCGCACGTCCTTGGCGTGGATGTCGAGCACCGGCAGGGCGATCTTCCTGTCGTTCTCGATCGGCGCGGTCAGGTTCGGCACCTGGATGTGGATCTCCTGGTACCGCCCGTCGAGCACCTGGGTGACGAACGGGAAGCCCTCGATCGTCACCTCGGGGGTGTCGCTCGTCGCCCGCTGCGCGCGCACCTGCTCGGCGACCTTGTCGGCGATGACGCCCTCGGCGAACCCCTTGCCCCACCGGTCCGCGACGAACGCGCCGCCGAGCAGCAGGAGCAGCAGGATCACCACGAAGATCAGCAGCCCGCGCCCACGACGGCGGCGCGGAGCGGTCTCGTACACCTCGGCCACAGCGCCCTCCCCGGTTCGTGACTGCCGAGCACCGTACATGCCCCGGTCCACGGAGCCGCGAAACGGATGGTTCATCGGAGATAGAAGTGGACCAGCAGGTACGCCGCGCCGAACGTCAGCGCGAAGCCGCCGAGCGGGCCGGTCATGTGCCGGGCCAGCCAGAACGTCGGCGTCTCACCGGCCAGCCGGCGACCGGCCTCACCGAAGTTCACCGCCAGGTCGACCAGGATCGCGGCGACCGCGGCGACCAGGCCGGCCACCGCGCCCTTGGCCGGGGTGAACGGGAAGACCAGTTGGCTGCCGAGCCACGCGGTGGCGAACGTGCCCACCATCGCGCCCAGGACGATGCCGGCCGCGCCGCGGGGCACCTGCGCGGCGATCCGCGGCTTCGGGAAGACCGCGTCGGTCAGCCGGGCGACCAGCAGCGCCAGCCCGGCGCCGGTGCAGCAGACCAGGATCGCCTGGTCGCCCAGTGGCTGGCGGCTGAGCACGATCGGAATCGCGTACGCCACCACGCCGAGCACGATCAGCAGAGTGGTCCGCCAGGAGTCGCCGATCCGGTGCCGGTCCTGCGCGCGGACCGCCTGGGCGATCAGCGCGGCCAGGAAACCGGCCACCGTCACGTACAACAGCGGGGTCAGCCCGGCCCGGTCCGCGGTGGCCACCAGATAACAGCCGGCCAGGCCGGCGACGCCGACCACCGCGGCGGTCGCCGAGGCGGCCGGCGGGTTCAGCGCCATGGTCCAGGCGAGCAGGCCGAGAAGCTGAATGCCGAAGAGCACGACGGCGTACGGCATCCGCACGTCCGGCCCGGTCGTCAGGGTGCCGGCGAGCAGCGCCGCCGCGAGCAGCGCCGCGAACCCGCCGATAGCCACCGACAGCTTGGCCCGGACCGGGACGACCTCGATCTCCTCGAACTCCTCCTCGTCCGGATCCGGCGCGCCGGGGCCGGGGCGCTCGTCGGGGTCCTCGTCCGGCACGGCGCCGTACATCCCGGCTTTCGGGCGGCCCGGAGTCAGGCGCGCGACGTCACGGGAGGCGTCGGCGTCCCAGGGGTCGTCCTGGGGCATGGAGGGAAACACGACAGCGATGGTGCCAGAACCGCGCCGGGCGCCCAATTCGCCGCCCGGATGTAAAAGCCTTGTTACGAAGCGGGCGTTATGGCACCTAGCAGGCGTTTGCTGCATCACTTGCGAGCGCGAACCGGTCGCCACGTCCGATGCATCGGTTAAGGTAACGGCAACCCACCCGTCGGTGACGCCGGGCCCAGTCTCTCCGGTGGCGAAGCTCCGAGCTGCGCGAACCGGGTCACCCGAGCGGCCGTCGGTTGCCGCGAGGACGGAGGTGAGTGTGGAGATCCTTCTGTTGGTGACGGCACGTGCCGGTGAGCCTTCCGCCGTGCTGCCCGCCCTGGATTTGCTGCCCCACTCGGTACGGACCGCCCCCCGTGACGTGCGCACCCTGGTGTCCGGGCCGAGCCCGGACGCGGTGCTGGTCGACGCCCGGTCGGAGCTCTCCGAGGCGCGTGCCACCTGTCGCATGCTGCACGCCACAGGCATCGGTGTCCCGCTGGTCGCGGTGGTGACCGAGGCCGGCCTGATCGCGCTGAACGCGGACTGGGGTGTCGACGACGTCATCCTGGCCGGCGCCGGTCCGGCCGAGGTGGAGGCCCGGCTGCGGCTCTGCGTCGGCCGGCTGAACAACGCGACCGCCGGGGCCGGCGGCTCGATCCGGGCCGGTGAGCTCAACATCGACCCGGACACCTACGCCGCGAAGCTCAAGGGCCGCCCGCTCGACCTCACCTACAAGGAGTTCGAGCTGCTCAAGTTCCTGGCCCAGCACCCGGGCCGGGTCTTCACCCGTGACCAGCTGCTGCGCGAGGTCTGGGGTTACGACTACTTCGGCGGCACCCGCACCGTCGACGTGCACGTCAGGCGTCTGCGGGCGAAGCTCGGCTCGGAGTACGAGTCGATGATCGGGACCGTGCGCCAGGTGGGTTACAAGTTCGTGACCCCGCCGACCGGCCGCCAGTTGCCGGACAACGACCCGATCTCGCTCCCGGTCTGAGCGCCGCGATGGAGAGGTTACCCGCCTCGGCGACCGAGGCTGTCCTGGCCCTGGCCGCCGCGGCGGCCTATCCCCTCTCCGAGGACGTGGAGCTGCGCGTCCGCAACGGCGGCGGTGAGCACTTCCTGGCCCACGCGCCGGAGGGCAGCCTGGCCGGGTACGCGTTCGCCGAGGACGGCGCCGGCGAGCTGGTCGTCCATCCGGCACACCGCAGGCAGGGCCACGGCACCGCGCTGCTCGCCGCGATCGGTTCCGGCCCGCTGCAGATCTGGGCGCACGGTGACGATCCCGGCGCCCGTGCCTTCGCCGAGCGCAACGGTTTCACCCGGGCCCGGGTGCTCTGGCAGATGCGTCGTTCCCTGCTCGAGCCCCTGCCGGACGTGCCGCTGCCGGAGGGCCTGACGATCCGCGGGTTCCGTCCCGGCTCCGACGAGCAGGCCTGGCTCGAGGTGAACGGCCGGGCCTTCGCGCACCATCCGGAGCAGGGCCGCTGGACCTTGGAGGACCTGCGGCTGCGTGAGGCGGAGCCCTGGTTCGACCCGGCTGGCTTCCTGCTGGCCGTGGACATCACCGATACCGTGGCCGGCTTCCACTGGACCAAGGTGCACCCGCCGGCCGGCGACGATCCGGCGCTGGGCGAGATCTACGTGCTCGGAGTGGACCCGTCCGGGCACCGGCGCGGTCTGGGCGCCGCCCTGAGCGTGGCAGGCCTGCGGCATCTCGCGGACGCCGGCCTGGAGTGGTCGATCCTCTACGTGGACGAGTCGAACGAGGCTGCCGTGAAGCTGTACCGGCGGCTCGGCTTCGAGATCCACAAGACGGACGTGAACTACCACCGCGCCTGACGGCCGACCGCCCCGCACCGACCCGTGTCGGCGCGTCCCTTGGTAACGCCGCGGACAAGGCACTATCTCGCTGCGGTCACGAGGCGACCGGTATATCCGACATTCCGGGTAGGGAGATAGCAGTTCATTCAACCGACAACTGACCCTCAGGGGAAGGTCACTTGGCGGGCCGGACGAGTTCACCCCCGGTTCATTCGCGCCCGACTCACAGGTCACTTGGCGCTCTTAGTTTCTCTTCGAGCCGGTGAGCGACCGGCTGCACTGAACCCGAAGGGGACGACAACCGTGAAGTTCCAGCGGTCCGGTCTGGTTGCCGGCATTGCTCTGACTGCGACGATCGCGCTCACCGCGTGCGGCTCGGACAACGACGGCGGTGACACCGCCACCGGTGCCGCCGCCCCGTCCGCCGGCACCTGCGTTGGTGGCACCATCTCGGCTCAGGGCTCCAGCGCTCAGAAGAACGCCATGGACGAGTGGATCAAGGCGTACACCGCCTCCTGCTCGGGCGCGAAGATCGACTACAACCCGAACGGCTCCGGGGCCGGCGTCAAGGCCTTCACCACCGGCCTCGCCGACTTCGCCGGTTCCGACTCGGCCCTGAAGGACGACGAGCAGAAGACCGCCGACGCCAAGTGCGGCTCGACGGCCATCAACCTGCCGATGGTGGTCGGCCCGATCGCCGTGGTCTACAACGTTCAGGACGCCGACGGCCTGCAGTTCTCGTCGGCCACCCTCGCCAAGATCTTCTCCGGCAAGATCACCAAGTGGAACGACCCGGCCATCGCCGCCGAGAACTCCGGCGCCAAGCTGCCGGACGCCACCATCGAGGCGGTCCACCGCGCCGACGAGTCCGGCACCACCGACAACTTCACCAAGTACCTGAGCAAGAGCGCCGAGGCCGACTGGACCTACGGCAACGCCAAGGCGTGGGCGGCTCCGGGCGGCACCGGCGCCAACAAGTCGGACGGTGTCGCGGCCAAGATCAAGGGCACCCCGAACACCATCTCCTACGTCGAGCTGTCCTTCGCGGAGAACAGCAGCCTGCAGACCGCCAAGATCAAGAACGGCGCCGGCGAGTTCACCGAGCTGACCCCCGAGTCGGCCGGCAAGACCATCGAGGGCGCCAAGGTCGCCGGCACCGGTGACGACCTGAAGCTCGACATCGACTACAACGCCACCACCGCGGGCGCCTACCCGATCGTCCTGGCCACCTACGAGATCGTCTGCACCAAGTACGCGGACGCCGCGAAGGGCAAGGCGGTCCAGGGCTTCCTGAAGTACACCACCAGCGCCGAGGGCCAGACCAAGCTGAAGGACCTGGGCTACGCGCCGCTGCCCGAGTCGGTGCGCGCCAAGGTCGCCGCCTCGGTCGGCAAGATCTCCTGAAACCCCCGGTTCGCACATCCCTCCGAGACGACAGCGAGCGCGTAGATGGGTGACTACCCCTCCCGCTCGGTGAACTCCACCGCCGGCCACCTGGGCGTGACTCCCCGTCATGCTCAGGGTGCCGGCTCCGGCGTATCCCCGAGCGCTTACGAAGAGCCCCCGATCGGCGGGGGCGGTGCCCTGCCGAAGAAGTCCCGGTTCTCCCTGGAGACCGGCTTCCGCGGCCTGTCCACGGCCGCCGGCGCGATGGTGCTGGTCATCATCGTCGCGATCGCCGTCTTCCTGATCTCGAAGGCGATCCCGGCCATCCAGGCCGACAGCGAGAACTTCCTGACCTACAACCGTTGGAGCCCGAACGAGGCGACCCCGGCCTTCGGCATCGCGGTCCTGGCCCTCGGCACGGTGCTGACGTCGCTGATCGCGCTCGTCGTGGCGGTCCCGATCGCGCTGGGGATCGCGCTGTTCCTGACGCACTACGCCCCGCGCCGGCTGGCCACCCCGCTCGGCTTCGTGATCGACCTGCTCGCCGCGGTGCCCAGCGTGGTCTTCGGACTCTGGGGACGCGACCTGTTCCAGCAGCCGGTCCGGGACTTCTCGGTCTGGCTCAACCACTACTTCGGCTGGCTGCCGATCTTCGGGGGCGAGGGCCCGTTCGGCCAGTCGCTGATGCTCGGCGGCCTGGTCCTCGCGATCATGGTGCTGCCGATCGTCACGTCCCTCTCCCGGGAGGTCTTCCAGCAGACCCCGGGGATGAACGAAGAGGCCGCGCTGGCTCTGGGCGCGACCAAGTGGGAGATGATCCGCACCGCGGTGCTGCCGTACGGCAAGCCCGGTGTGATCGCCGCGGTGATGCTCGGGCTGGGCCGCGCGCTCGGCGAGACCATCGCGCTGGCGCTGACTCTCGGCATCACCTGGGAGATCTCCTTCAACCTGATCCAGACCGGCGGCAACTCGATCGCCGCGAACATCGCCAACTCCTTCAACGAGGCGAACGACACCGGTCGCGGCGCGCTGATCGCCTCCGGCCTGGTGCTGTTCGCGATCACCCTGATCGTCAACATGACGGCGCGGGCGATCATCTACCGTCGCCGCGAGTTCCGGGACAGTGCCGCATGAGTGAGCGCAGCGAACGCCAGATCAAGCACAGCCCGTCGGCTCCCGCCGCCACGCAGCGGAACGGGGTGCCGGCATGAGCCTCGTCGATCGCGAGATGCCGCAAGTCGTGATGACGCCGGACAACATCCGCAGCCGCAGATTCCCGCTGGTGGCGAACCTGCTCGTCGCGGTGGTCGCCTTCGCCGTGTCGGCAGTCGTGGTGCTCACCACCGGCATCGGCAACTGGGTGCTGGTGATCGTGCTCGGTGGCGTGTTGTACCTCGCCGGCCTCAACTTCGCGGCCGGGCGGGTGGAGGGCAAACGGGCCGCCCGCAACCGGATGTGGCAGGCCGCCATCCACACCGCCTGCCTGCTCGCCGTCCTGCCGCTCGCCTCGGTGATCTGGACCCTGATCTCCAAGGGCGCCGGCCGGCTCGACGGCGACTTCTTCGGCACCTCGATGGCGAACATCGGCGCCCGGGACGCCAACGGCGGCGCCTACCACGCCATCGTCGGCACCCTGGAGCAGGTCGGCATCGCCACCCTGTTCGCCGTGCCGCTCGGCGTGCTCGGCGCGATCTACCTGGTGGAGTACGGCCGGGGCAGGTTCGCCGGCACGATCCGGTTCTTCGTCGACGTGATGACCGGCATCCCGTCGATCGTCGCGGGTCTGTTCGTCCTCTCCTTCTGGGTGCTGGTCGTCAGCAAGTGGTTCAACGACGGCAACCCGGAGTACTCCGGGTTCGCCGCCTCCCTGGCGCTGACCGTGCTGATGCTGCCGACCATCGTGCGCTCCACCGAGGAGATGCTGCGCCTGGTGCCCGGGCCACTGCGGGAGGGCTCGTACGCGCTCGGCGTCCCGCAGTGGAAGACGATCCTCAAGATCGTCCTGCCCACCGCGGCGCCCGGCATCGTCACCGGCGTCATGCTCGCCGTCGCCCGCGCGGCCGGCGAGACGGCCCCGGTCCTGCTGGTCGCGGGTGGCCTCGCGCGGATCAACTTCGATCCGTTCAGCGGCGGCCAGGCCTCGCTGGCGCTCTACGTGTACCAGCAGGCCGCGGACGCCTCGAAGTTCGCGCCGGCCCGGGCCTGGACGGCCGCGCTCACCCTGGTGGCGCTCGTGCTGATCCTGACCATCGCCGCCAAGTTGCTCGCCCGTCGCAACAAGTTGACCCGGTAAAGAAGGTTCCCCATGGCCAAGCGCATCGAGGCGAGCAACGTCTCCTCCTACTACGGCTCCTTCAAGGCGATCGACAACGTCTCCATGACCGTCGAGCCGAAGACGATCACCGCCCTGATCGGTCCGTCCGGCTGCGGAAAGTCGACCTTCCTCCGGTCGATCAACCGCATGCACGAGGTCCTGCCGAACGCCCGGATCGAGGGCCGGCTGACGATCGACGACCAGAACATCTACGACCCGGACGTGGACATCACCGCCGTCCGTCGCATGATCGGCATGGTCTTCCAGCGGCCCAACCCGTTCCCCACGATGTCGATCTACGAGAACGCGGTGGCCGGTCTCAAGCTCAACGGCGTCAAGAAGAAGTCGCTCCTCGACGACGCCGCCGAGAAGTCGCTGCGCTCCGCCAACCTGTGGGACGAGGTGAAGGACCGCCTGGACCGGCCCGGCGCCGGGCTCTCCGGCGGTCAGCAGCAGCGCCTCTGCATCGCCCGCACCATCGCGGTCGAGCCGCAGGTCGTGCTGATGGACGAGCCGTGCTCCGCGCTCGACCCGATCTCGACGCTGGCGATCGAGGACCTGATGTTCAAGCTGAAGGACCGCTTCACGATCATCATCGTCACGCACAACATGCAGCAGGCCGCCCGGGTCAGCGACAAGACCGGCTTCTTCTCGATCGACAAGACCGGCGAGCCGGGCCGCCTGATCGAGTACGCCGACACGCAGAAGATCTTCAGCAACCCGTCGCAGAAGAAGACCGAGGATTACATCACCGGGCGATTCGGCTGAGTTTGATTGCCTGCGCTCCGCTCGGCGGCATTTCGCTGGGCCTGACTGCCTCGCTCCGCTCGGCGGCATTCCGCCCCTTTGGGTCGATGCCGAGAGCGCCGAAAAACAACTGCGCTTCGCTTGTTCTTTTTCGGCGCTCTCGGCATCGACGGGCGAAATGCGTGGTGGTTGCGGTGGGGGGAGCGTGGTTGTGCCGCTTGCTCTCCCGGGCGGGATGCGTGGTGGTTGCGGTGGAGGCGGGAGCGTGGTTGTGCCGCTTGTCCTTCCGGGCGGGATGCGTAGTGGTCGGGGGGTTAGAGCGAGAGCGTGGCCGTGCCGTCCGGGTCGACGTCGATTCGGGGCATCACCGGGGTTGCCGCGTCGCGGTGTTCTGAGGCTGCTACCACGCCGGGGATCGTGCCCGCGGCGGCGATCTGGTTCAGCGTGTGACGGGTCGGCGGGAGCATCGGCAGATCTGTCGCCTCGGCCGGGTTGATCCAGGCGGTGCGGTCGGCCTCGCCGGAGACGTCGCGGGCGCTCTGCGACTCGGGCAGCAGCGCGGCGAAGAACCAGGTGTCGAACCGCTTCGGCTCGAACTCCGGGGTGATCCAGCGGGCCCAGGGCAGCAGCAGGTCGTCGCGCAGCCGCAGGCCGCGCCGGTCCAGCAGCTCCGCCATGGTCAGTTCACGGCGCAGCACCGCCGCCCGGTCCGACTCCCAGGTGGGATCGTCCGCGTCGGCCACCGTGCGGTCCGGCTCCGCCACAGACCCGGCCAGCACCACGCCGGCCTCCTCGAACAGTTCCCGCGCCGCGGCGCCGACCACCGCCCGGGCCTGCTCCCCGGACAGGCCGAGACGAGCCGGCCAGTCGTCGCGCAGCGTTTCCGGGCAGTCCGACGGATCCACGGCGCCGCCCGGGAACGCGTACACCCCGCCGAAGGCCATCGTGGTCCGCCGGCGCAGGACGTACACCTGGAAATCGGGATCCGCGGGTCTGAGCAGGACCACCGTCGCGGCCGGGCGGGCCGGCGCGGGGGGCCCGGTGAACTCCCGGGCCCTCTGGATCATCGCGGGCGGTAGCGGCATCGGCTCGGTCACCGGTCGATCCTGCCACCATGCGCGCCGCGGGCGATACGGTATCGATCATGACCAGACAGAACGTTCGCTGGGGAATCCTCGGACCGGGCGGCATCGCCGCCTCCTTCGCCGCGGACCTCCCCCTGGTGCCGGGCGCCGAGCTGGCCGCTGTCGGCTCGCGTTCCCAGGCGACGGCCGACGCCTTCGCATCGAAGTACGGATTCGCCCGGGCGCACGGCTCCTACGCCGCCCTGGCCGCCGACGACGAGGTCGACGTGGTCTACGTCGCCACCCCGCACGCCTACCACCACGCCGGCGCCCTGCTGTGCATCGAGGCCGGCAAGCACGTGCTGGTCGAGAAGCCGATCACGCTGGACCTGCCGACCGCCGCCCAGCTGGTCGAGGCCGCCCGGGCGCACAACGTGTTCCTGATGGAGGCCATGTGGATGCGCTGCAACCCGGCCATCCGCAAGGCCGCGGAACTGGTCGACGAGGGCGCGATCGGCTGGGTCAGCTCGATCCACGCGGACTTCGGCCTGCAGGGCCCGTTCGCCGCCGACCACCGCCTGCGGGCGCCCGAGCTGGGCGGCGGCGCGCTGCTCGACCTCGGCGTCTACCCGATCCACCTGGCCCACCTGTTCATGGGGGTGCCCGCCTCGGTCCAGGCCTGGGCGCACCTCACCCCGGAGCGCGTCGACGAGCACACCGGTGTCCTGCTCGGCTGGCAGTCCGGCGCGGTGGGGGCTCTGACATGCAGCATCAACGGCGCCAGCCGCAACGCCGCGTCGATCACCGGGACGGACGGGCGGATCGACATACCGCCGGGGTTCATGGTGCCCCGCTCGTTCACGCTGAACCGGCCGAACAAGGCTCCGGAGACGTTCGACTTCGACTTCCCCGGGAACGGGTACCAGTTCGAGGCGGCCGAGGTGCAGCGTTGTCTGCTGGCGGGAGAGTTGGAGAGTCCGCTGGTCTCGCAGGCGACGACACTCGAGGTGATGAACCTGCTGGACTCGATCCGCGAGCAGATCGGCGTGTTCTACCAGTAGGCCGCGTTCCGCCACCCTTGGTCGTGCCGGAGGAACCTCCGGGCGCCAGCCGCGCGCGGTGGGCTGACGGTGAGGGGTGCGTCGGCGTGCCGGAGACCTTCGGGCGCCAGCCGAGCGGCCGGCTGGCGGTGAGGGACGCGTCGGCGTGCCGGAAGCACCCCGGGGTGCCAGTCGCACGCGGTGGGCCGGCGGTGAGCGTGTGTCCGGGGCGGGGGTGGGTCAGGTGAAGAAGGGGCGGACCACGAAGTAGAGGGCGCAGGCGATCAGGCCCGCCGCCGGGAAGGTGGTGACCCAGGCGATGATGATGTTGCCGGCCACGTTCCAGCGGACCGCGCTCAGGCGCTTGGTGGCCCCGACGCCCATGATCGCTGAGGTGATCGTGTGGGTGGTGGAGATCGGGGCGTGCAGGACCCACGCGTTGAAGTAGAGAACCGAACTCGCCACCGTCTCGGCGGCGAAGCCCTCCGCCGGCCCCAAGTCGATGATCTTGCGGCCGAGGGTGCGGATGATGCGCCAGCCGCCCGTGTACGTGCCGGCCGCCAGCATCGTCGCGCTGGCCCAGAACACCCATTCCGGGATGTGCGAGGCGTCGCTCTGGTAGCCGCCGCTGTAGAGGGCCAGCACCACGATGCCCATGGTCTTCGCGGCGTCCTGGGTGCCGTGACCGATCGCCATCAGGGCTGCCGAGAAGGTCTGCGCGCCGCGGAAGCCGCGGTTCAGCCGGCCGGGGTGACCACGGCGGAAGATCCACATGATCGCGGTCATCGCCAGGAAGCCGAGGATCAGGCCGACGACCGGGGACAGGATCATCGGGAGCAGGACCTTCTCCACGATGTTGGCCCACTGGACGCCGCCGATGCCGGCCAGCAGGGTGGCGCCGACCAGGCCGCCGAAGAGGGCGTGCGAGGAGCTGGACGGGAGCCCGAAATACCAGGTGATCAGGTTCCAGGAGATCGCGCCGAGCACGCCGGCGAAGACGATGCCGAGGCTCGGGATGCCGGTGGGCAGCGAGACCAGGCCGTCGCCGACGGTCTTGGCCACCTCGGTGCCGAAGTGCGCGCCGATGAAGTTGCCGACCGCGGCCATGGCCAGGGCCACCCGTGGCGTGAGCGCACGGGTGCTGATGCTGGTCGCGATCGCGTTGGCCGCGTCGTGGAAGCCGTTGGTGTAGTCGAACAGCATCGCGGCGACGATCACGGCCAGGACGGCCACGAGTTCCGGTGACAAAACTCAGGACTCCTTGACCGCTATGGTCTCGACGGTGTTCGCCACGTGCTCGAACGCGTCGCAGGCCGCCTCCAGCTCGTCGGCGACCTCCTTCATCTTCAGGACGGTCAGCGCGTCGTACTCCCCGGAGAAGAGCCGGACCAGCAGCATCCGGTAGGCCCGGTCGCCGTCGTTCTCCAGCCGGTTTATCTCGATCCAGTACTCCTCGAGATTCTTCATGGTGCGCAGCCGGGGCATCGCCTCGGAGGTGATCTTCGCCTGCTGGTCGAGGACCGTGATCAGCTCGTGCATCTCCCGGGGCAGTGACGGCAGCTCGGTCAACCCGTACAGGTAGAGCAGGTTGCCGACCGCCTCCAGGTGGTCCATGACGTCGTCCAGCTGGGAGCCGAGCGAGTAGATGTCGGCCCGGTCGAACGGCGTGATGAACGTGGAGTTGATCTTTTTGTACAGCTCGTGCGTGATCGCGTCGCTGTCGTGCTCGACGTCGCTGAGCCGTTCGCTGACCGACTGCACGTCGACCCCCGGCAGGGCCAGCTCGTTGAGCAGCTCGGTGCCCTTCACCAGGTTGTGCGAGGCCTTGGTGAAGAGGTCGTAGAAGACGCCCTCGACTGGGCGGAATGAGAACTTCACGGCGCGGACCTCGATCGACGGGGTATTGGATCTCCGCTGAACTCTATCGGTCTCCATTAGTTCACCCGCCGGACATGGTCTTACACCGGACGGGGCGCCCCGTGTCGGCCGGTCCGGGCCGGAAGTTCGGGTTCCGGGGTACGGGCCACCGGGTGCCGGCGCAGGAACCTGGCCAGCCCGTGCAGGTCCCGGTCGGCGATCGCGTCCACGCCGGCCGCGGCCAGCTCTCCCCAGACCGCCGCTCGGGCCCGCCGGGAGCCCTCCGCCAACCCGCTGATCCGCACCGTACGGCCGTCCTCGTGGGCCGCCCGGATCAGCGCGTGCAGCAGGTGCCGTTCCTCGGCCGCGATGGGTTCCCGGCCGTCCCAGCCGAACCGCCGTGCCCACGGCTCGCTGAGCACCGGCGCCAGCTCCGCCGGGGTGGATCGGGAGCCCAGGTCGTCGAAGCCGCCGTCGGCGAACGCGTACCGCGTCGGCTGGGCGGCGAGCAGGTCCCGGGCGTCCACGATGCCGGCCACCGTGACGGTCACCACGCCCGGTGTCACCTCCCCGCCGGCGCTGCGGCTGAGCAGCGTCGCGTGGTCCCGCAGCTGCTGGTCCAGCATCCGGTAGGCGCGCAACAGCGAGTCGGTGTCCCGCACCGGTCCGGTGAACTCCACCACCAGCTGGAACGGCGCATGCTGGTCGGGCCAGAGCCGGCCGCCGGTGGCCTGGGCCCGGGCGAACAGCGGGGCCAGCACGAGCCGGCGCAGGGTGCGGCCGGGCTGTGGGTCGCCGGGGCCGAGGAACAGCTCGCCGTGCGGGCCGGGGACCACCCGTACCGTCATCCCGGCCAGCCCCAGCCGCAGCACCACCGGCAGCGGGTCGGTGAGCCGGTCCGGGACCAGCGCGTGGCCGCATGCCAGGCTGCTCCGGGTCCGGCGGGCCAGGGCGATCGACATGGCGCCGCCCGCACCGGCGAGACCGGCCAGGCTTCCCGCGAGAGTCGCCATGTCCTGCACGTGCACCCCACCATCCAATTTGAGAGTAAATGTACCGTTTCTAACTGTGGCACAGGTGATACCCGGCGCTGGGCAAGCCGCGCAGAATTGCGTCATGCCGTCGTCCACCGCCAACGAGTTCGAGGCCCACCGCGCGTACCTCACCGCTGTCGCCTTCCGGATGCTGGGCAACCGCGCCGAGGCCGAGGACGCGGTGCAGGAGGCCTGGCTGCGCTTCGCGCAGGCACAGGACGTACGGGACGCGCGCGGCTGGCTGACCACCGTCACCGGCCGCATCTGCCTGGACCAGCTGAACTCCGCCCGGGTGCGGCGCACGTCGTACCCCGGTGAGTGGCTGCCCGCGTTCGCCGTCGACCCGGACGCCGACCCGGCAGTGCTCGCCGAACGGGCCGATCAGGTGAGCATCGCGCTGCTGGTGGTGCTGGAGCGGCTCACCCCGGAGCAGCGGGTGGCGTTCGTGCTGCACGACGCGTTCGGGGTGCCGTTCGAGGAGGTGGCCACGGTGCTGGACACCACACCCGCGGCCGCCCGGCAGCACGCCTCCCGCGGGCGCCGGGCGGCGGCCGAGGGCGGCGTCCGGCACACCGCGGGAGTGGCCGAGCAGCGTCGGGTGCTGGCGGCGTTCCTGACCGCGGCGCAGAGCGGCGATCTCCGTACGCTCGTCTCGGTCCTGGCTCCGGACGTCGTCGCGATCAGCGACGGCGGCGGGGTGGCCCGCGCCGCGCGGCGTCCGGTGCTCGGCGCGGAGAAGGTGGGCCGGTTCTTCCACGGCCTGTTCACCCGCAGGCTCGGCGACGTGACAGACCTGAAGGTGGAGCCGGTGCTGGTCGAGGGCGACGCCGGGATGCTGCTGCGCGGCGTGTGGCCGGACGGCTCCCGGCTGCTCGTGGTGCTCACCGTCGCCGTCGAGGACGGGCGCATCACCGGGCTCTTCACCCAGCAGAACCCGGAGAAGGTGTTACTGGGTGACCTCGAGTAGGTGCTTGCGGTACTGCGTGGCGAACGGCTCGGTCCCGTCGCCCAGCTGGCCCATCAGCAGCTCGGCGGCCGCGTTCGCCTCGACGACCAGGTCGTCCGGGTAGCCGAACAGGGTCCGGTGCTCCTCGAACTCGTCCTCGTCGCGCAGCTCCACCAGCCCGGTCTCGCGGCGCCGCACCACGTCCAGGTCGAGGTCGACGATGTGGACGGTGTCACCCTCCCAGCGCGCCGGGGTGGTGATGTCGCAGTAGACCTCGCTGGTGCGCGGGGGCGGGTTGAACATCCCGGTCCACCACGCGTGGTGCGGGACGAGCAGGACGAACGGGATCTGCTCGACGGACGGGCGGCCGTGGTAGACCGACGCCGTGCCCTGCGTCACGCCGACCCAGGTGCCCAGGTCATCCTCGGCCAGCCGGCGGGCCGGATAGTCGCGATGGGCCGAACCGTCGTACTTGGTGTAGATGACCCGGACCATCTCGCTCGGCATGGGTGCACCCTAACGGTGACCCGGATATGTCGGTGGTCCCGGGTACGGTTCGTGCGTGCCCGCAGCAACCAAGAAGAAGGCGACCGCCGATCAACTCCTCGCCGCCGCGGTCGGCGCCGTCCCCGGAGGGTCCGCGCGCCCGGGCCAGCAGGCCATGGTCGCCGCGATCGACAAGGCCATCAAAGACCGTGAGCACCTGCTGGTGCAGGCCGGCACGGGCACCGGCAAGAGCCTGGGCTACCTGACGCCGGCGCTGCTCGTGGAGGGTCCGGTGGTGGTCTCCACGGCCACCCTGGCCCTGCAGAACCAGCTGGTCGAGCACGACCTGCCCCGGCTGGCCACGGCTGTCGAGCCGGTGCTCGGGCGCAAGCCGACGTTCGCCGTGCTCAAGGGCCGGCACCACTACCTGTGCATGGCCAAGCTGGAGCACGCCGACGAGCAGGCGCCCACCGACACGCTCTTCGACGACGCGCCGGCGCCCAAGGCCGGTCAGTGGCTGGGCGAGGCCGGCCGGCTCGGCAAGCAGGTCGTCCGGATCCGCAAGTGGGCGGACAAGACCCAGACCGGCGACCGGGACGAGTTGGACCCGGGCGTCGACGACGCGGCCTGGCGCTCGGTCTCGATGCCGGCCCGCGACTGCGTCGGCGCGGCCCGTTGCCCCTACGGCCAGGAGTGCTTCGCCGAGGCCTCCCGGGCACGTGCCCGGGAGGCCGACATCGTGGTCACCAACCACAGCCTGCTCGCCGTCGACATGCTCTCCGACCGGCACATCATCCCGCCGCACAAGCTGCTCGTCGTCGACGAGGCGCACGAGCTGGCCGACCGGGTCTCCTCGGCGTCGCAGGCCGAGCTCACCCCGGAGGCGGTCGAGCGGGCCGGTCGCCGGGCCCGCACACTGATCCCGCCGGCAGCCGCCGAGTCGCTGGCCGAGGCTGCCGACGCGCTCACGGTCGGTCTCGCCGACGTGCCGCCGGGCCGGCTCACCAGCGGCCTGCCGGACACCCTGCGGCAGGCCGTCACCCTGTTGGAGTCGGCGACCCGGGCCGGGCTCACCGCGATCGGCGACGTCAAGAGCGACGACCCCGATCCGGTACGCAAGCAGCAGGCCAAGGCGGTGCTCGACGAGCTCTCGTCGACGGCTCAGCGGCTGCTCGAGGCGGACGAGTTCGACGTCGCCTGGGTGGAGAAGTCGGAGATCGGCGCGGGCCGGCGGGCGCTCGTGGTGGCCCCGCTCTCCGTGCACGGCACGCTGGCCCAAGCACTCTACGAGGACCGCACGGTGGTGGCCGCCTCGGCGACGCTGACCCTGGGCGGCCGGTTCGACACCGTCGCCCGCTCGCTCGGGCTCCCGGTGAAGGACACCGCCGCGGAGTCCGGCGACGGCTGGACCTCGCTGGACGTCGGCTCCCCGTTCGACTATCCGAAACAGGGCATTCTGTACGTCGCGGCGCACCTGCCCCGGCCGGCGGCGTCCGGCCTGCCCGACGCCGCCGCGGAGGAGCTGCTCAAGCTGGTGCAGGCGCTGGGCGGGCGCACGCTGGGCCTGTTCTCCTCACGCAAGGCGGCCACCCAGGCGGCCGAGCTGCTGCGCGCCCGGACCGACCTGCCGATCCTGCTGCAGGGCGACGAGACGCTGCCGATCCTGGTCCGCAAGTTCCGGGAGGAGAAGTCCAGCTGCCTGTTCGGCGTGATGTCGCTCTGGCAGGGCGTGGACGTGCCCGGCGACTCCTGCCAGCTGGTGGTGATCGACCGGTTGCCGTTCCCGCGCCCGGACGAGCCGCTGGCCGCCGCCCGCTCCGCCGCCGCCGACGCGGCCGGCGCCTCGGGCTTCGCCTCGGTGAGCGTCCCGATCGCGGCGGTCCGCCTGGCCCAGGGAGTGGGCCGGCTGATCCGCTCGACGGGCGACAAGGGGGTGGTCGCGGTGCTGGATTCCCGGCTGGAGACGGCCCGCAGCTACGGGACGTTCCTGCGCAACTCCCTGCCCCCGTTCTGGTACACGACCCGGTCGGACGTCGCGATCGGCGCCCTCACCCGGCTGGCCGGGAGCTGACGGCGCGGCTCGCATGCACCATCCCGGCGCCCACGCTTCGGGGCCCGCCGGCGAGCCGCCGGGCATCCCCCCGCAGACCGCCCTGGTCAAGGCCGTCCTCCATCCGCGTGGCGCGGTGTCGCCGCGCCTGCGGTCCGGATGGTCTGGGCCGATCGTGTCACCATGGCTGCCGTGACGGCGCCGAAGATCTGGTTCGGGCCGCCGGCGGCTCCTCGCAGACGCCGGCGGCGGTGGGTGGCCGGGGTGGTCGCCTTCTGGGCCGCGGTGCTGGCCGGGCTGTCGTGGTGGTCCGTCCGCGGTGATCCGGCGACCGTGCCGGAGCAGCGGGACGTCGGGCAGGCGATGCCGGCGCTGCGCAGGGCGAGCGGAACGCTGCTGGCGGCGGCCGGAAGCGCGGCGTCGGGAAGCGGAGGGCTCGGCAACGTGGGGTCCGGCAGTGCCACGCCCGACAGCGCGGCGCCCAACGGGACCATGTCCGGCGGCGCCACACCCCACAGCGCGGTGCCCAACGGCGCCTCGGCCCTCGGCGCTGCCTCCAACGGCGCCGCGGCCGGAAGCGAGCGGTGGGTGGTGCGGCTGGGGGAGTTGCGGAGCGAGACGTGCCAGCTGACTCCGATCCGGGCCGGGGTCAACACCTTTCGCGAGGTGTTCCTCTACGTCCCGCAGGGCCGCGCGCTGGACGCGTTCGACCAGGTCGCGGCCGCGCTCCCGCGGGAGTACCGGGCCGGGGTGGTGTCCGCCCGGGTAGGCACGAAGCTGTCGCTCTTCGCGGACGCCGGCGACTTCATCGCGATCGAGGCCCGGGCCCGGATGGACGACCAGGTCCTGACACTGTCCGCGCGGACCGGGTGCCGCCCGGGATCGCCCGATCCGGGGAGCGACCCGGCGGCGGGCGCCCCACCGGCGACACTGGCCGGGACCGTGGCGGCGCTCGGCGGGCGGGCCGACGCCGAGGTTTCCACGCTGGCAGTGGCGTGTCCCGGGGGCGGGACGGCAGCCACCTACCAGGCCATCGCGGGACCGAGCGGGGACGGGCCGCGCGGGCTGCCGGACGGGACGACGCCGGTGTGGTCGGGGGCGGACGGATGGGCGTACCGCCAAGGCCCGGAATCTGTCGTTGTCGCCGCTGGCGGAGAGAACCTGCTGGTCAGCGTGACCCGCCCCTGCGGTCAGTAGACGAGGGCCTGCGCGCCCTCGGTCATGATCTCCTCGACGAAGACGGCGGCGCCGGCGATGCGGATGCCCGGAACGACGTCGCCGGGGCCGATGTCCCGGCGGGCGGCGCACTGGGTGCAGGCGGTGACACGGCCGGCCGCGAGCAGCACCTCGAGCAGATCGGGCAGCGGCGCGGCGTGCGGCAGCTCGAACTCGGCGGCGCGGCCCGGCAGGGCGAACCAGGTGGACTCGCCGGTCAGCCAGAACGACACGTCGACGCCGGCGGTCGCGGCCGTGGTGGCGACGTTGAAGGCCTGGTTGCAGCGTTCCGGGGCGTCGGCTCCCGCGGTGGCCTTGACGACCAGCAAACGTGCCATACCGGCCAGCATAAGATGGGCCGGTCATGGTTACGGAGATCGGGTTCGTGAGCCTGCTGGTCGCCGGGATGGGCGCACTGGCGGGCGGGTTCGGCTATCTGGCGATGCGTATTTCGAGGGGGCGCTGGTGAGCGGCGAGAGTGCGACGGAAAACCCACTGGGACCGCCGCCGTGGCTGAACGCCCCGCCGGTCGACCCCTACCCCTATGAGGACACCCACGACCTGCGGGTCGGTCCCGACCTGCACCAGTCGTTGCTCGGCCTGCTGCCGTTCATCGGGCTGTGGCGCGGGCGCGGCCAGGGCGGATTCCCGGCGGAGGAGGACTACAACTTCGCCCAGGAGATCCGGATCAGCCACGACGGGCGCGACTTCCTGCGGTACGAGTCGCGCGCCTGGCTGCTCGACGACGAGTCGCAGCCGATCGGGCAGGCGCTCAACGAGTCCGGCTTCTGGCGTCCCGTGCTGGTCGACGGCCGGCCCGGCGACGAGATGGAAGCCACGATGATCCGGCCGGACGGGGTGGCCGAGCTCTATCTGGGCAAGGCCGCCAACACCCGGCTGGAGATGGGCACCGACGCGGTCGCCTACACGCCGTCCGGGCTGCACGTGACCGGCGGGCACCGGCTGT
The DNA here is from genome assembly GCF_016862395.1 of Actinoplanes siamensis. Taxonomy (GTDB): domain Bacteria; phylum Actinomycetota; class Actinomycetes; order Mycobacteriales; family Micromonosporaceae; genus Actinoplanes; species Actinoplanes siamensis. The sequence continues at coordinate 32,024 of NZ_BOMW01000033.1, forward strand.
TCGGGGTGGTCGAGGGGGCGCTGCTCTACGCGCACGAGATCTCGATCGACAACAGCAAACTGACGCCGCACATGTCCGCGCGGCTCCTCCGCATCGGCGGCTGACCCGCCCACCGCCGCGTCCGCGGCCGTCCGTTGGGCCCGCGGTCGCCCGCCGCGCTCACGGTCGCCCGCGGGCCGGCGGCTGTCCGCTGTTCCCCGGTCCCATCCGCCCGCGTTGATGGCGAACCCGGCCGCCCGTTTCGGCGACGGGCCCGACCCCGCCCGCGGTGGTGTCGGTCCGTGGCTGGGTCCCAGGGGCGTCTCGGGGTGCCGGAGGCGCCCCTGGGACCCAGCCACCTTCCTGCGACTGGTTGCTGGGGGTGTCTCGGGGCGCCGGTGACACCGCTCATGGCCGGCCGAGGGTCCGGCGGCCCCCGGGCTGATCGCCTGACGACACCGGGATCTGCTCGCTCAGCAACGGGAAGTCGGCGAACTATGCTCGTGGGGTGTCCGCCACTTCGCTAGCCGCCATGCTCCGTGAGCGCGGCCTGCGGCTCACCCCGCAGCGTCAGCTCATCCTGGAAGCGGTGCACGAGCTGGGCCACGCGACCCCCGAGTCGGTGCACAACGCGGTCCGCGAGCGGGTCGCCGGTGTGAACATCACCACGGTGTATCGGACGCTGGAGCTGCTGGAAGAGCTCGGCCTGGTCAATCACACCCATCTCTCGCACGGCTCGCCGACCTACCACGCGGCCGGCGAGGATCAGCACGTGCACCTGGTCTGCCGCTCCTGCGGGTCGATCGAGGAGATGGACCCGGCTGTGCTCGGCCCGGTCTGTGACCGGCTGCTCGACGAGCGCGAGTTCCGGGTCGACGTGGGGCACGTCTCGCTCTTCGGGGTCTGCGGCAAGTGCAAGGAATCGGAGTGACGATCGTGCTGGTCGAGGAGTCGGGGTGACCGTCGTGCTGGTCGGAAGATCGGAGTGACCGTCGTGCTGGTCGAGGAGTCGAAGTGACCGTCGTGCTGGTCGAGGATCTCGACCCGAGTTCCGCCGATGCCGGGGTTCCCGCGCACTTCGGCGACCCGATGAAGGAGCAGCGCGTCCTGGAGTCGGCGGTCGGCCTGGTCGACCGCTCCAACCGGGACGTGATCGCGGTGCCGGGCGAGGAACGCGCGAGCTGGCTGCACACGCTGACCACGCAACATCTGTCCGGATTGGCCGCGGGGCAGGGCTCCGAGCTGCTGGTGCTCTCCCCGCACGGGCACGTCGAGCAGCACGCGTTCGTCACCGAGGACGGCACGACCGCCTGGCTGGACACCGAGCCCGGCGCGGGCGCCGGGCTGCTGAAGTACCTGGAGATGATGCGTTTCTTCACGAAGGTGGAGCCGCGCGACGCGACGTCCGAGATCGCGGTGCTGTCGCTGGTCGGGCCGGCCGCCGCCGATCTCTTCCCGGATCTGGCCGCACCCCGGGTGGGCGCGGTGCCGGGTCCGAAGTTCGCCGCCGGGTCCGTTCCGCCCGCGGCGACCTCCAGCTATGCGGTACGCCCGTGCGAAGGCGGTCTCGCCCGTCGGGTGCCGCTCGGAGTGGACCTGCTGATCCCACGCGCCTCGAAGGCGGCGGTGATCGAGAAACTCGGTGTGCCGCAGGTCGGGCTGTGGGCCTACGAGGCGATCCGGGTCGCGGCCCGCATCCCGCGACTGGGGTACGAGACCGATCACCGCACGATCCCGGCCGAGGCTGATCTCGTGGCCGCCGCGGTGCATCTGGACAAGGGGTGTTACCGCGGTCAGGAGACCGTCGCGCGGGTGCATCACCTCGGCCGGCCGCCGCGCCGGCTGGTGCTGCTGCACCTGGACGGGATCGCCACCGACCACCCGCCGGTCCAAGGCACCCCGGTGGAGCTGGACGGGCGGGCGGTCGGGTTCGTCGGGACCGCGGTGCGCCATCACGAGCTGGGGATGGTCGCGCTCGCGGTGTTGAAGCGGAACGTGGCGGACGACGCGCGCCTGACGGTGGGCGAGTCGGCGGCGGCGATCGACGCCTGAGCGCGGGTGCCCCGCCCGACGCCCCCGGCGGGTGCGATCCGGTGCGCTGTGGGCGCGGCTCGGCGCGTAGTGCGGCGCGCGTGGCGGTCGCGGGCTTCGGCCGTACCCCCGAATCGGGTTTTGGTTTTGTTTTCCGGGTCCGAAGGGCGATGGCAGGATGACCGGCATGACCGGGACCTTGATCACCGTCGCCCCGACCGGCGCGGAGAGCAGCAAGGCGGACGTGCCGGCTCTGCCAGTGACCCTGGACGAGCTGGTCGCGACCGCGAAAGAGTGCGAGGCGCTGGGCGCCGCCATCATCCACGTGCACATCCGGGACGACGACGCCCGGCCGACCCTGGACCAGGGCCGGCTGCGGGCGACCGTGGCCGCGCTGCGCGAGTCGACCGGGCTGATCGTTCAGCTCTCCTCGGGCGGCGCGGTGACCGATCCGGAGGCGGACCGGCTGGCGGTGCTGGACGCCGCGCCGGAGATGGCCTCGTGCACGATGGGCACCGTCAACTTCGGTGACGACGTCTTCCTGAACCGCTGGGAGTTCATCGTCGACCTGCACACCCGCATGCAGGAGCGCGGCATCGTCCCGGAGTACGAGATCTTCGACCTGGGCCAGCTCACCACGCTGCAGCGGCTGCTCGGCAGGCACGGCCTGCCGTTCGGCGGCCACGTGCACCTGGACCTGGTGATGGGCGTGCCCGGCGGGATGCCCGGCACCGCTGCCGCGCTGGTCGCCTGCGAGCAGGCGATCCGCGATCTGCCGGCGGGCACCACGTTCTCGGCGGCCGGCATCGGCCGCAGCACGATCCCGGTCATGCTGGCCTCGCTGTCGGCCGGCGGGCACCTGCGGGTCGGCATGGAGGACACCATCACGTACGCCAAGGGCCGCCCCGTCGAGTCGAACATGCAGCTGGTGGCTCGGGCCGTCGGGTTCGCCCAGCTGGCCCAGCGCCCGCCGCTCACCCCGGCGCAGGCCCGTGAGCTGCTGGGGGTGCCGGCCCGATGACAGTCGTCGCGGAGGTGGTCCGCTCCGGGTTCGTGGAGAGCGTGCACCACGGTGTCGTGGCGTTCTCGGACCGGCCCGGCGTCGGTGACGTGGACAGCCCGTTCTTCCCCCGTTCGTCGAACAAGCCGTTGCAGACGGTCGGCATGCTGCGCAGCGGCCTGGTGCCGCGGGAGGCGGCCGATCTCGCCCTGATCAGCGCCAGTCACGACGGCGAATCGTTCCATCTGGAGCGGGTCGCCGCCGTGCTGGCCGCGGCGGGGCTCGGCCCCGAGGCGCTGCGCTGCCCGGCCGACCTGCCGCTCGGCGACTCGGTACGGGAGGCGCACCTACGGGCCGGCGGGCGGCCGCAACCGATCCTGATGAACTGCTCCGGCAAGCACGCCGGGATGCTGGCGGCGTGTGTGGCGAACGGCTGGGACCTGGAGTCGTACCTGGATCCCAAGCATCCGCTGCAGCTCGCGCTCGCCGACGCGGTGAGCGAGCTGGCCGGTGAGCCGATCGCGGCGGCCGGGGTGGACGGCTGCGGCGCCCCGGTGCTGGCGGTCTCGCCGACCGGCCTGGCCCGGGCGTTCCTGCGGCTGGTGTCGGCCGCTCCGGGCACGCCGGAACGGCGGGTCGCGGACGCGATGCGGGCCCATCCGGAGCTGGTCGCGGGCACCGGCTCGGCGGACACCGTCCTGATGCGCGCGGTGCCCGGCCTGCTGGTGAAGCGGGGCGCGGACGGCGTGGTCGCGGCCGCCGTGCCGGGTGTCGCCGGGATCGCCGTGAAGATCTCCGACGGCGCGGTCCGGGCCCGGGTCCCGGTGCTGCTGGAGGCGCTGCGCCGGGTGGGCGTCACGCCGCCGGCGCTGGAGGAGGTCGTGCTGGGCGGCGGTCGTCCGGTCGGCGAGGTCCGTTCCGTCTGGTGACGTGGTTCACGCTAGCTGCTGCAAGCATTTTGCTTGCAGCGGCTAGCACGGCGAGCTAACTTGGGGACATGGCCAACAAGGACCTGCCGCAGGACATCGGGACGTTCATCCGCGACCTGAGGCAGACCGCGAAGATCTCGCTGCGGCAGCTCGCCGACAAGGCCGGGGTGAGCAACCCCTACCTCAGCCAGATCGAGCGTGGCCTGCGCAAGCCGAGCGCCGAGGTGCTGCAGCAGATCGCCAGCGCCCTGCGTGTGTCGACGCCCGCGATGTACCTGCGGGCCGGACTGCTCGACGGCGAGGGCCAGCAGGGCGTGCTGGCGGCCATCGCGGTCGACCCGGAGCTCACGATCGCGCAGAAGCAGTCCCTGTCGCAGATCTACGAGACGTTCCGCAACGAGAACGCTCGGAACGCGCCCGTTGTCGACGAGCCCACGCCCGGCACGGACCCCTCGGAAGAGGAGGACCTGCTGAAGCAGGCCGTGCTCGCGGAGGAGAGCGGCGCGCCCCGGACCAACCCGATCGCCGAGGAGACGAAATGACAGAGCAGACCAAGACCAGGATTCCCGCCCCGCTGTACGCCGCCGCAGGCGCCGGTGACCTGGCCTACCAGCAGCTGCGCAAGCTGCCGGCGGTGCTCACCGAGCTGAGCGACCGCGCCGCGGCCTCGCTGCGCACCGCCAACGCGCAGGCCGGAGAGCTGCAGAAGAAGGCCGCCGGCACGGACTTCGACGCGCTGCGCACCAACGCCACCACCGCGGCCGCCGCGTTCGCGCAGATCGCCCAGGAGCGCGCCGTCGCGGCGTACACCGCTCTGGTCGCCCGCGGCGAGAAGGTCGTCGGCACCGGCATCGTCGAGTCCGCCGAGGTGGTCAACGCGGACATCGAGGCCACCGAGGCGCCGAAGGCGGTCGAGGCCGTGGCCGAGGCGGCCAAGGCCGTCGAGTCCGCCGACGCCGCGCCGAAGCCGCGCAAGCGGGTCAAGGCCACCCCGGCCCCCAAGCCGGCCGAGTAAGCATCCCGACATGATCCGCGGGCCCCGGCAACGCCGGGGCCCGCGGCATAGACTTTCCGGCATGGCCTCTTCCGCGCCGATCTTCTACGACGACGTCCTGCGGGTCGTCCAGCTCCTGATCCTGCTCATCGCCCTGATCCTGGAGACGGTCGCCTTCGTGCACTGCCTGACCCAGCGCGGCGCGGCGTTCCAGGCGCTCGGCACCCTGCCCAAGGGTGCGTGGGCCGCGATCATCGGGATCTGCGCCCTGCTCACCTACTGGGGGAGCAGCGCGCTCGGCATCTTCGGCCTGATCGGCATCGCCGCCGCGCTGATCTATCTGCTCGATGTGCGGCCGGGGCTCCGGGACATCGCCGACGGCAAGGGCTTCTGGTGATCGCTCGGCTCCACCCGATCTCCGCTTCCCCCGCTGAGTCGTCCGCGTCGCGCCGGTCGACCCTGGCCCGCACGCCGCGCGTGCGGGCTTCGCGGTGAGGGCGCGTTTCGGTCCGCCGCCGCCCGATGGCGGGCCGCGCCTTCAGCGCGTCGACCGGACCGGGCCGCGATCTGGTCGCCCCACGCTGCCGGGTCCGGCCACCGAGCTGGTCGCTCTTGCTTCGGGTGTACGTGTGGAGCAGCTCACCACCGGCGCCGGCGACCCGGTCACCGTCTTCGCGCACGGACTGGCCGGGGACATCTCCGGCACCCGCCCGCTCGGCAGCGCGGTGGCCGGCCGCCGGGTGTTCTTCCAGTTCCGCGGGCACGGCCGCTCGGACACCCCGCCCGGCCCGTGGACCTTCGGAGACCTGGCCACCGACCTGCGCGGCGTGGCCGACCTGGCCGGCGCCACCCGGGCGCTCGGGGTCAGCATGGCTGCGGGGGCCCTGTGCCGCCTGCTCGCCGAGACCCCGGACCGTTTCGAGCGGGTGGTGTTCTACCTTCCGGCCCCGCTGGACGGCCGCCGCCCGCGGGCAGCTGTCCGGCGCCTGGATCGCCTGCTCGCCTCGGTCGAGTCCGGTGAAGCCGCGATGATCGCCGACGCCGTCGAGCCGGAACTGCCGGCCGCGGTCCGCAACACTCCGGTCGGCTGGGGCTACCTGCGGCAGCGGGTCGAGCAACTCCAGCGGGACGGCTTGGCTCCGGAACTCGCCGGCCTCTGGTCCGCGCCGGCCGTTCCGGACGAGTCGCTGCTCAAGGCGTTCCGAGGGCGGGCCCTGGTGCTGGGCTGCCGCGACGACGAGATCCATCCGGTCTCCTGGGCCGAGCGGCTGGCCGCGCTCCTCGACGCGGAGCTGCACATCTACGACCGTCCCGCGGTCCTCTGGACCAACCGTGCCGACCTGCGGGACCGAGTCTCCACCTTTCTCAACGCCTGACCCCGCAGGCCCACTCGCCGGTCCGCCCGGCGTTCCGTGCCGCCTTGCCCGGTCCGGCCCGACCCCGCGTGCCGCCTTCCGCTCGCCTGCTCGGCTTTTGCTGTCCGCAGGCCCGGGGCCGCTTCGCCGCCCTCCTCCGCCTGCGGTCCTCGCCGACGGGGGTGCCGTCGAGAACGCCGGGTGGTGCGCCGCGCACGGGTCTCGGTGGTCTTGCCCGCTGGCGAACCGTAACTTTTCGCGCCTTCGAGCGATGGTTCAAGCGTGCGCTTGTCCCCTAAATCCGTGTTTATCGGCGTTCTGCTGATCGGGTTGCCGTTCGCCGTCGTGGTCGGGTGGGCTCTGGGCACCCCCATCGTGCGTACCGTCGCCGCGCCGGAGACCCGTGGAGCCGGCGGCAGTGGCGCCCTCGGCGTATCCCCGGATCCCACGGAGACGTCCACCGGCGGCTACGCGACCCACGCCCCCCGCCCGGCCGGTGGCGACCATTCCCCGATCGTGGTCGTCAACAGCACGGTGATCACCAAGACGGTCACGGTGGCCGCCTCGCCTCCCCCGGCCGCCCCGCCGGCGTCGACGATCCCGCCGATCGTGAGCATGCCGCCGGTACCGACGCCGACCCAGATCACCGGCCCGCCCGAGCCGACCCCCACCCCGTCGGAGAGCCCCTCGGAAAGCGCCGAGGCCGCCCCGTCCTCCCCGGCCACCCCCAGCCCCTGAGCCCTCGCGGACCACCCCCGGTAGCGCTGGTGGTCATTCAGCACGAACGACGACGCTGGGCCCCAGCTCGGCGGTTGCGGCTGGGGTCCGTGGTGGTTGTCGGGCTCGGACGACCAGGATGGGGAGAAGACCCGTTACCCGAGTTCGGCGGCGACCCTTTGGGCGGTGCCGGCGGCTTCGGGGCCGAAGAGGACCAGGCGGGCCGTCCGGACGTGGACCGGCGCGGCGCCGCGCAAGGTGGTCAGCGCCTGGCGGACGGCGTCCTCGACGGGCCACCGGTAGACGCCGGCTGAGATCAGCGGGAACGCCACCGACCGCGCGCCCAGCTCGTCGGCCACTCGCAGGGATTTCGTGTAGCAGGAGCGCAGCAGCTCGGTGCGGTCCTCGGTGGAGCTGTGCACCGGGCCGACCGTATGGATCACCCCGTCCACCCCACCGCCGCCCAGCAGGGACGAGTTCGCCGCGTTGACGATCGCGTCGACCTGCTGGGTGGTGATGTCGCCCTCGATCAGCTCGATCTGCATGCGTGACTCCTCAACAGGTTTCCTGCACAACCATGCACTCGGAAAGGCGCAACCACCCACTCGGAGCAAGCGGGGTGCGGCGATCGTTCTGCACGCGCCGGCGACCTGGGAGTCCTCGGGGGAGAAAGGACTACAGCGGGCTGGCTGTGGTGATCTCGGTGGGTCTGCCGAGGACGCGGCGGGAGAGCAGCGTGGCTCCGGCGATCGCGGCCGGCATCAGGAAGATCGCGCCCAGCGGGATCAGGAAGGCGCAGAAGACCGCCACGCCGAAGCCCAGCGTGAGCGGCACGTTGCCGGCCAGCACCACCCGGCGGTGGCGCAGGCGCTGGCCGCGGCGCTGGAACGGGACGCCGGTGAGCTCCAGGGCCAGCAGCCAGCCGCCGACCGCGCCGGCCAGGACCGGGATCACCGTCTGGCCGACCACCGGGAGGAAGCCGAGCAGGAACAGCGGGATTCCGGCCAGGACGGAGAGGCCGATCAGGCGCAGCGAGTCGGCCAGGCTGCGGCGCAACCCGCTCCAGAGGCCGACCTCGACGGCGTCCGGGACGCCGCCGTAGCGGTTCTCGACCATCTCCGAGATCTTCTCGTAGAACGGGTCGCCGATCAGCAGGGTGACCGCTGTGAAGGTGAGGATGCCCAGGAGCAGGGCCAGGCCGAGCACCCCGGCGCCGGCCAGGACCTCGACGAAATCGCGCCAGAAGCCGGACCAGTCGTCGGCGAACCAGGTGGCGTGCTCCGAGAGGTCCGGGAGGTAGCGGATCAGCACGACCAGCGCGATCGTGTAGACGACGCCGGAGATCAGGGCCGGGAGCAGGCCCAGGCCGAGCATCCGCGGGCTGCTCAGGATCAGGCCGAGGCCGCGGCCGAGCAGGCCCGCGCCGGTGACGAACTGGCGGACCGTGGCGAACGGCCGATTCGGATCTTCCTTCACGCCTGGCGAGCTTAGTGGAGCCGGTCACGCGGAGTCGCGCACGATCAACCGGGTGGGCAGGACCAGCGACTCCGGTACCCCGGACTCTCCGCCGATCAGCCGGAGCATCTGGCGGGCGAGGGTCTGGCCGATCTCGGCGACCGGCTGGCGGACGGTGGTGAGTGGCGGATCGCTGTACCGGCTGATGTCGAAGTCGTCGAAACCGATCACCGCGACGTCGTCCGGCACCCGGCGGCCGGCCTCCCGCAACGCGGTGAGCGCGCCGTGTGCCATCAGGTCCGAGGCGACGAAGACGGCGTCCAGCGCCGGGTCCTCGGCGAGCAGCGCGCGCATCCCCTCGAGCCCGGACTCCCGGGTGAAGTCGCCGGTCACCACGGTTTCCGGCAGACCGGCCGCGCGGAGCGTGCCGGTGTAACCGGCCAGCCGTTCGACGCCGGCCACCATGTCCTGCGGGCCGGCGATGGTGGCGATCCGCCGGCGACCGCCGTCGATCAGGTGCCGGACCGCGGCGGCCACCCCGCCGGCGTGGTCGACGTCGACGTACGGCACCGGGGTCTCGGCGGTCATCGGACGTCCACTGCAGATCACCGGGATGCCGCGCCGGGCGAGTGTGCCGGGGAGCGGGTCCGCGCCGTGGATCGAGGCGAACATGACGCCGTCGACGTGGCCGGCGACCGCGTAGCGCTCGACCCGGTGGTGGCCGGCCTCGGAGCCGGTCATCATCAGCACCAGTTGCTTGTCGGCGGCCTCCAGCTCCACGCCGACGCCCCGGATGACGGACGGGAAGAACAGGTCGTCGGAGAAGACCCGGTTCGCGGTTTCCGGCAGGATCAGCGCGATCGAGTCGGTCCGCTGGGTGACCAGGCTGCGGGCCGCCTGGTTCGGCACGTAGCCGAGCTCGTCGACCGCACGGTTGACCGCCTCCCGGATGGTGGCGGCCACCGTGGTCGAGCCGTTGACGACGCGGGAGACGGTCGCGCGGGAGACCCCGGCACGCCGGGCCACCGCCTCCAGCGTGGGCCGCTCCCGCGTCGTCACGAACAGCTCCTCCTGCCGGATCACTCCAGGCCGTTGCGCCGGATCACCTCGCGGTACCACTTCGCGCTGTCCTTGAGCACACGCCGCTGCGTCGTGTAGTCGACGTGCACGATACCGAAGCGCTTCCGGTAGCCCTCAGCCCATTCGAAGTTGTCCATCAACGACCAGAGGAAGTATCCCCGCAGATCGACGCCGGCGGCCAGCGCGTCGTGGCAGGCGCGCAGGTGGCCGTCCACGTACTCGATCCGGCGCAGGTCGGCGACCTCGCCGTTCTCGTCCGGGCCCTCCGGGTACGCCGCGCCGTTCTCGGTGATCATCAGCGGGGTGCCCGGGTAGTCCTTGTGCAGGCGGGTGAGCAGCCGGGTCAGGCTGGCCGGCTCGATCTGCCAGTTCATGTCGGTGACCGGGCCGACCGGCGGGCGGAAGGCGATGCCCCCGCTGCCCGGGTAGTCCAGCGCGCCGGGGGCGCCGGGCTTCGCCGAGACGTACGACGGGGTGTAGAAGTTGACGCCCAGCACGTCGAGCGGCTGGTTGATGATCGCCAGGTCGCCGTCCTTGAGGTAGGACAGGTCGGTGAGCCGGGCGATGTGCCGCAGGATGTCGGCCGGGTACTCACCGCGCAGCAGCGGGTCCAGGAAGATCCGGTTGGCCAGCCCGTCGATCAGGCGGGCCGCGTCCCGGTCGGCGGCGCTCTCCGGGTCGAGCGGGGAGACCTCGCACGGGTTCAGCGTGATGCTGATCTTCTGCGCGCCGGCGGCCCGCAGCGCCTGCGCCGCCAGGCCGTGGCCGAGCAGCAGGTGGTGCACGGCGGCCAGGGCCTTGGCCGGGTCCTGCACGCCGGGGGCGTGGATGCCGGAGCCGTAGCCGAGGTAGGCCGAACACCACGGCTCGTTCAGGGTGGTCCAGGTGCCCACCCGGTCGCCGAGCTTGCGGTAGACCACCTCGGCGTAGTCGCCGAACGCCTCGGCGGTCTCCCGGTTGGCCCAGCCGCCCCGGTCCTCAAGCGTCTGCGGGAGGTCCCAGTGGTAGAGCGTGACGACCGGCTCGATGCCCTTGCCGAGCAGCTCGTCGGTGAGCCGGTCGTAGAAGTCGAGACCCTTCGGGTTGACCGGGCCGGTGCCGTCCGGGCGGACCCGGGGCCAGGCGACCGAGAACCGGTACGACGCGAGGCCCAGGTCGGCCATCAGCGCCACGTCGTCGGCGTACCTGTGGTAGTGGTCGCAGGCGATGTCACCGGTGTGACCGGCGTACACCTTTCCCGGGGTACGGCTGAAGGTGTCCCAGATGGACGGGCCGCGACCGTCCTCCCGCGCCGCGCCCTCGATCTGGTACGAGGCCGTGGCCGCGCCCCAGACGAAGCCGTCGGGGAAGGTGATCCCCGCACGCGCCGGCTGCGCCGACGTGGACGTGACGGTTGCCGTCATGTCTTCACCGCTTCCTGTTCCGCATGATCAGTCCGCTCAACTTAACCGGTTCATCTTACGAGACGGAACCGATACCGGGACGTCACCTGCCGGAAGCGGAGTTCAGCCTGCCCGGAGCGCCTGGAACAACCGGGGGTCGCCGCTGATGGCGAGCTGATCCGGGCGTTTGCGGCCCATCAGGGTCAGCTGCAGGTCGCTCGCCGTGCCGATCGCCTTGGCGCGGGCGTGGTGATCGTCGGTGTCCAGGATCGTCCCGGTGTCCAGCAGGGCGATTCCCGCTCCGCGCAGCCGGACGAACCACTCCTGCTCGGCGTCCGTCCCGACCAGGTGCACCACGCCGTGCAGGTCGGTCGGGCCCTGCCGCTTGCCGGCCGGCAGCCAGGTGTCCAGGATCTCGGCCACCCCGTCGGTGGCCAGCTTGGTCTCGATCGGGGTCGGCCGCCCGGCCGCCGCCTCGGCGTCCCAGCGGTGCACCGAGATCTCGTGCGCCATCCGCCGGTCCCAGAACGCCGCCCGTTTCGGCTGCGGCGCCCAGTTCCACGCGGGGAAGTCCGGATCGAGTGCCTCCAGCGTCTCGATGGCGCCGGTCAGCTCACGCCGCAGCTGGTCGAGCGACTCGTCCCAGGCCGGCCGAGGGCCGGGCGCGGGATAGGGATCCGGGCGGTCGGTGACCCCGCGGGCGACCGTGGCCCGCACCCAGCGCAGCAGGTCGGTCAGGTGGGCGGCCAGGTCGCCGGTGGTCCAGTCGGGGATGCCGGGCACCGGGACGTCGGGGCCGGTCTCAGCGACCGCCTCCCACAGTGCCGGGCCGTCGGCCCGCAGGGCCGCCAGCCAGAAATCCTTGGTCGCGTGCAACCTGTTCATCGAAGTCGTCTCCCGCTCGGCCGGACCGCCGGTGAATCACTTCCCCCTGTGAGCTTAGGGTGAACCTCGTGCCCGACGCATTCGCCGATCACCTCACTGACACCACCCCACCTGACACCACCCCGGCTGACACCACCCCGGCTACGGACCGAGTTCTGGCGGCGTACACGACGCTACGCCTCGGCGGCCCGGCCGGCACGCTGACCACGGCGGCCGACACCGCCGAGGCGGTCGAAGCGGTGCGCCGGGCCACGGTCGAGGGACGCCCCGTGCTGGTCCTGGCCGGCGGCAGCAACGTGGTGGTCGGCGACGCCGGCTTCGCCGGAGAGGTGATCCTGCTGCGTAACCGCGGGGTCGAGGTGATCTCGGAGGGCGCCGGCGAGGTGGTCGTCCGGGTCGCCTCCGGCGAGCCCTGGGACGATCTGGTGGCGTACGCGGTGAGCTCCGGCTGGTCCGGTGTCGAGTGCCTGTCCGGCATCCCCGGTTCGGCCGGCGCCACCCCGATCCAGAACGTGGGGGCCTACGGCTCCGAGGTCGCGCACACCATCGCGGCGGTGCACGCCTACGACCGGATCGAGGACCGGCAGCTGGGGATGGCCCCGGAGCAGTGCGGTTTCGGATATCGGTCGAGTGTGTTCAAGCACAACGACCGCTACCTGGTCACCGCCGTCGACTTCCGGCTGACCAGGCAGGATCTCTCCAGCCCCATCCGGTACGCGGAGCTGGCCCGCCAGCTGGGTGTCGAGGCCGGTGACCGGGTGCCGCTGGAGCAGGCCCGGCAGACGGTGCTCAAGCTGCGCGCCGGCAAGGGCATGGTGCTCGATCCGGAGGACCGGGACACCTGGTCGGTGGGCTCCTTCTTCACCAACCCGGTGGTCCCGGCCGGCTTCTTCGCGGAGCTGACCGCCGAGCGCGGCGAGATGCCGCACTGGCCCGGCGCGGACGGCACGGTGAAGATCCCGGCGGCGTGGCTGATCGAGCACGCCGGCTTCCCGAAGGGGTTCGCCGGCGTGGGCGTCTCGATCTCCACCAAGCACACGCTGGCGCTGACCAACCGTGGCGCCGGGGACACCGCGGCGCTGCTGGACCTGGCCCGGACGATCCGGGACGGGGTGCGCGACCGGTTCGGCGTCGAGCTGCACCCCGAGCCGGTGCTGGTGAACTGCCAGATCTAGCGCCACCCGAACGCCTGCGTGTAATAAGGCGTCCCGTCCGAGGCGTAGACGATGGCCGCGCCGATGGACTTGGCGCCGCAGTTGAGGATGTTGGCCCGATGTCCCGGGCTGGCCATCCACGCTTTCATCACCTCGGCCGCGGTCGGATATCCCCAGGCGATGTTCTCCCCGGCCGGCGCGCGGTAACCGGCCCGCTGGGCGCGCATCGCGAAGGTGGAGCCGTCCCGCCAGACGTGGCTGAACAGCCGGGTCCGGGCCATGTAGTAACTCTGTGCCACCGAGGCCACGATCAATTCGTGGTCCACTTCGAGGCGCGGGCAGCCGGCCGCCGCCCGTTCCCGGTTGGTCAGGCGGATGACCTGGTGCATCAGGGTGCGGGCGCGGGCCTTCTCGGGATCCGGGGTGGCCGCGCCGGCCGGTGCGGCGGCGATGTTCGGCGTGATCGGCGCGGCGGGGGTGCCCGTGGTTGTCGCCGGTCCGGGTGACACCGGCGGGGCCACCGGTTCGGGGCGGGCCGTCACCGGGCGGGGCGTGCTCGGCGGGCGGGCCGGGACCACCGGTCCCTGGGCGCGCACGGCGTGCGGCAGCGCGAGGAGTACGACGGGCAGGGCGATCAGTGCGGGCGCGGCCGCGAGCGTGGAGGCGCGGCGTACCACCTTGTCGAACACGGGCTTTCCTCCCGGATCCGTGGACGCGATTCGTCCACCAGGGATATCCGACCCCGGACTTGGCCAGTTGTCACATCTTTCGCGGAATGGCAGAAATGTCGTACTCGGTATGAAATCCTGAGGGGATGGCCGTGCCGGTGGCCGTTCCCCGCGCCCGCGCCGGCGCCCGGTCGCCGGTCTCCTGGATCATCATGGATACCGGGCCGTCTCCCGCTAAACTGTCACTGTCCGTAAATAGGCGGTGACATCACGCTATGGTGTTTCTGCGCCTCTGAATATCTCCCGCCCGCGGTCGCGTGGGCGGTGCCAGGCAAGACACCGACTCCCCGGGGACTGAGCGCCCGGGGATCGGCCGTGCCCGAAAACGGGCGCGAGCGCGGGTTGGGGGCAGGGTGAACACACGATGAGTCGCCTACTCGTGGTCGAGGACGACCCGGACATCGCACTCGCTCTCCGGCTGCTTTTCAGCCGTGCGGGGTACGAGGTCGCCCACGCCGCGGACGGCCGTTCCGGTCTCAAGGAGGCCTACGCCGAACACCCGGATCTGGTGGTGCTCGACGTCGGGCTGCCGGAGATGGACGGCTGGCAGGTGCTGGAGCGGTTGCGTGACGTCTCGGACGTGCCGGTGCTGGTGCTCACCGCACACGGCCAGGAGGCGGAGAAGGTCCGTGGGCTGCGCGGCGGCGCCGACGACTACCTGACCAAGCCGTTCGCGAACAACGAGCTGCTGGCGCGGGTCGAGGCGCTGCTGCGGCGCTCGTCCAGCGGGCAGAACAACTGGGCCAGCCAGATCTACGACGACGGGCTGGTGCACCTGGACCCGACCAAACGGCGGGTCTACGTCAAGGGGGAGGAGAAGCGGCTCACGCCGACCGAGTTCCGCCTGCTCAACGCTTTGGTCCGGCATGCCGGCGCGGTGCTCTCGCCGAACCAGCTGCTGACCCAGGCCTGGGACGACCCGACAGGCATCGGCCAGGAGCGGGTCAAGTTCGCGGTACTGCGGCTCCGACGCAAACTCGGCTGGTCCGACCCGGACGAATCGCCCATCGAGTCGGTTCGCGGGTTCGGCTATCGCTACCGCCGCCCGGGCGGGGAGTCCTGAGCCCCGACGCGAGGCCGGATGCGGAACGGGTTCATCGCGGCGTACCGGGCGAGTCTCCTCAGTTGGCGCCCGCAGGCGTCGATGAGGGCTGTGAAGCCGAGCAGGAGGAGTTGACGTGGAAGACCTTGGCGAGATCGTCGGCGAATTCCTGATGGAGTCGCACGAGAACCTGGACCAGATCGACCGGGACCTCGTGAGCCTTGAGCAGGAACCGGACTCGCGTGACCTGATCTCCCGCATCTTCCGGGCGATCCACACCATCAAAGGCACGAGCGGGTTCCTGGCGTTCTCCCGCTTGGAGAAGCTGGCGCACGCGGGTGAGTCACTGTTGTCCCGGCTGCGTGACGGCGTCCAGCCGGTCACCCCGGAGACCATCACCGTCTTGTTGCTCTGCATCGACGGCGTCCGGTCGCTGCTCTCCTCGATCGAGGAGAAGGGCACCGAGGACGAGGTCGACGTCGAGAGCATGATCGTCCGGATCAAGGCGCAGATGGACGCGCCGACCGACGCGGCGGCTCCGGCGGCGCCCGCCGCCGCGGCGCCCGCGGCCCCGGCCGAGGAGGCGCCGGTCTCGGTGGAGGAGGCGCCGGCGGCCACCCGACCGGCCCCCGAGCCGATCGCCGAGCAGCGCCAGCCGATCGGCCAGATCCTGGTCGACGCCGGCGCGGCCCAGCCCACCGACGTCACCTCGGCGCTGCAGCAGCAGATCGAGGGCGACGAGCGCAAGCTGGGCACGATCCTGCTGGAGGAGGGAAAGACGCAGCCGGCCGCGGTGAACGAGGCGCTGCAGTCCCAGGCTCCCAAGCGCAGCATCGCGGACAGCGCCATCCGGGTCGACGTCGACCTGCTGGACACCCTGATGAACATGGTCGGCGAGCTGGTGCTGGCCCGTAACCAGCTGGTCCGCGGCGTGATGGAGATCGGCGATTCCGGCCTGGTACGCAGCGCGCAGCGGCTCGGCATGATCACCAGTGAGCTGCAAGAGGGCATCATGAAGACCCGGATGCAGCCCATCGAGCACATCTGGTCCAAGCTGCCCCGAGTCGTCCGGGACCTGAGCAACTCGCTCGGCAAGCAGGTCCAGCTGGTCATGGAGGGCAAGGAGACCGAGCTCGACCGGAGCCTGCTGGAAGCGGTCAAGGACCCGCTGACCCACCTGGTGCGCAACGCGGTCGACCACGGCATCGAGGACCCGGAGCGCCGGATCGCGGCGGGCAAGAATCCGGAGGGCACGCTGACCCTGCGCGCGTACCACGAGGGTGGGCACGTGGCGGTGGAGGTCGCCGACGACGGCGCGGGCCTGAACGTGGAGCGGATCGCGCAGAAGGCCGTGGAGAACGGGTTGCTCCGGCCCGAGCAGATCCCGAACATGGACAAGCGCGACATCATGGCGATGGTCTTCCAGCCGGGCTTCTCCACCGCGGCGAAGGTCACCAACGTCTCCGGCCGGGGTGTCGGCATGGACGTGGTGAAGACCAACATCGAGAACATCGGCGGCGCGGTCAGCGTCGACTCGACCCCGGGCGAGGGCACGGTCTGGCGGCTCACCATCCCGCTGACCCTGGCCATCATCCAGGCGCTCACCGTCGACTGCGGCGACCAGCGCTACGTGGTGCCCCAGGTCGCGGTCCTCGAACTGGTCTTCGTCGACGGCAAGACCACAAAGGTCGAGTACGCCTCCGGCGCGCCGGTCTACCGCCTGCGCGGCAAGCTGCTCCCGCTGGTCCGGCTGGACCGCGCGCTCGGCTTCGAGGTCGGCGGCGACCAGGGCGTCTACATCATGGTGCTGCAGGCCGACGGCAGGAGGTTCGGCCTGGTCGTGGATCGGGTGCTGAACACCGAGGAGGTCGTGGTCAAGGCGCTCAACACACGCCTGAAGGACATCGGCATGTACGCCGGCGCCACCATCCTCGGCGACGGCAAGGTCGGCCTGATCCTGGACGTCTCGTCGCTGGCCCGCCGGTCGCACCTGGCCGTCGACTCGGAGCGGGAGAACGTCGTCGAGAAGCGCACCTCGGGCGGCGGTGGCACCGAGCGCCTGCTGGTCACCGCTGTCGGCGAGCGTCGCGTGGCGATCCCGCTGGACACCGTCACCCGGCTCGAGGAGTTCCCGCGCGACCGGCTGGAGCACGCCGGCTCCCGCGAGGTGGTCCAGTACCGCGGCCAGATCCTGCCGCTGGTGCGGTTGTCGCATCTGCTCGGGGCGTACGGCGAGGAGCCGGAGGGCGACACCGTGTCGGTGGTCGTCTACAGCGAGGGCGGACGGAGCGTGGCGCTGGTGGTCGACCGGATCGTGGACATCGCCGAGAACTCGACGACGGCCCGCCGGGACGCCGACGAGGACGGCCTGGTCGGCACCGCGGTGATCCAGCAACGGGTCACCGAGCTGCTCGACGTGCGTCGCGCGATCCTCGCGGCCGACCCGAACTTCTACAGCGAGGCCGGCGGCGAGATGCTGGTGGAGGTCTGACATGGCGAGTCGTCAGTTTGCCACCTTCGAGGTGGACGGCCAGCTCTTCGGCGTCGAGGTGCACACGGTGCAGGAGGTGCTCTCGTACAACGAGTACACCCCGGTGCCGCTCGCCCCGCCGGCCGTCGGCGGCCTGTTCAACCTGCGTGGCCAGGTGATCGCGGCGGTCGACCTGCGGGTCCAGCTGGGGCTGGCCCGGCAGGCGCTGCAGGGTCCGGTGATGAACGTGATCCTGCGCGGTGACGGCGAGCCGGTGAGCCTGCTGGTGGACAAGATCGGTGAGGTGGTCGACCTGGACGACGAGACCTTCGAGCCGCCGCCGGACACGCTCAGCGGACCCACCCGGGAGCTGGTGGTGGGCACGTTCAAGCTGGACGGGCGGCTGATGCTGGCCCTCGACGTCAATCAGGCGGTCGACACGTACCGCGCCACCAACTGATGTACAGCCTGGTCAGCGCCCCCGTCCTGGGCTTCGACTTGACCCGCCTGCCGGGCGGGTCGGCGGCGGCCGACGTGGTGTTGCGCGCGCTGCGCCTACAGCGCGCCGACCTGCCGGTGCTCGCCGAGCGGCTCCCGGACGAGGGCGTCCGGGGCCCGCTCTGGGTCGAGGTGGAGAGCGCTGCCCGCCGGATGCCCAGCCTCAAGGGCATGTCGAAGGACGATCCGGCGGGCAACCTCGCTCTGGTCGAGCGGGCGCCGATCGGCTCGGTGGACTCGCTGCTGACCTGCCTTCGCTACGACGTGATGTCGTGGACCTGGGAGGGCACCGGCCGGGCCGCCCGGCAGAGCGAGGAGGCGGCCTCGGCGACAGCGCTGCTCTGTGACGCCGCGGTGGCCAGCTACCTGCGCGAGGTGCTGGACGACGACAGCCGCCGCCGGCTCGGCGCCGGCTGGGTGTCGGCTCTGCGGAAGCTGCCCGCGGGCGCCCCGATCGACCTGGGGCCGCATCACTACGTCGTCTCGGCGTTGCTGGACCGGTTGCGCACGCTGCGACCGGAGGACCGGGAGCGGGTCGCGACTGCTGCCGACGACGCCCGGCGCAACACCGCGGGCTGGTCGCCCGCCGTGCACTCGGCGTCCTGGGCGGCTTACCTCTCGGACCGGGTCCGCACCGCGGCGGCAGCACAGATGCTGCTGGTGCAGGCGGTGGACACAGCCGGCATCTCGCTGGCCGACCGGGCCGGCGGGGTCTGGAACATGCTCAGCGGCGCCGTCCAGGCGCTGGTGGTCCGCGATCTGCTGGACACCGCAACGGCGCACCGGCTGCTCGCACCGGTCGTCGCGGCGCTCGGTCCGGCCTGGCTCGCTTGAAGGGAGTGGTCGAATGATCTCGGTTCTCGTCGTCGACGATTCCGTGGTGGTCCGTCGGCTGATCGTCGACGCTCTCGGGGAGGCGCCGGGCATCCAGGTGGTCGGCACCGCGGCGAACGGCCTGCTGGCCCAGGCCAAGATCGATCAGCTCAAACCCGACGTGGTCACCATGGACATCGAGATGCCGGAGATGAACGGCATCGAAGCCGTGCGTGAACTGCGAAAACGGCACGCCGTACTGCCCGTGATCATGTTCAGCACGCTGTCCGCGGCGGGTGCCAGCGCCACGCTGGAGGCGCTCTCCGCGGGTGCCACCGACTACGTCACCAAGCCCAGCAACGTGGGTTCGGTGAAGGAGTCCATCGCGGCGGTGCGGGAGCAGCTCGTACCGAAGATCCAAGCACTCGGCGGCCGACGCCGGCCACCGGCCGCGGCGCCGCCGCGCGGCCCGGTCCCGGCCGCCGGCGCCCGGCCCGGCGCCCTGCCGGCGCGGCCCGGCCTGCCCCCGGCCAGCGCGGCCCGCCCGGCGACCGTGGGCCCGGCCCCGGTCCGCCCGGCCACCCGCCGCGGCACGCAGGGCCGGATCGACATCCTGGCCATCGGCTCCTCCACCGGCGGACCGGACGCGCTCACCAAGGTGCTGCTCGGCCTCCCGGCCGACCTGCCGGTGCCGGTGGTGATCACCCAGCACATGCCCCCCGTCTTCACCAAGATGTTCGCCGAGCGCCTGGACCGCAGCACCCCGCTGAGGGTGGTGGAGGCCGGCGACGGCATGGAGCTCGCGGCCGGCACGGTCTACATCGCCCCGGGCGACCGGCACCTGATCTTCAACCGCCGGGGCACCGCGACGCTCACCCAGCTCAGCAACGCACCACAGGAGAACTCCTGCCGGCCGGCCGTGGACGTGATGTTCCGGTCGGTGGCGGCTCTGTACGGCGGCACGGCATTCGCCGCCGTGCTCACAGGAATGGGACAAGACGGACGGGGTGGTGCGAAAGTGCTACGCGACGCGGGCGCCGAGATCTTGGCACAGGACGAGGCGAGCTCGGTGGTCTGGGGCATGCCCGGCGCCGTGGCCGGCGCCGGGCTGGCGGACGAGATCCTGCCCCTCGACCGGATCGCGGGCGCCCTGCTCAACCGGGTCCGGGTCGGGCGTTCCCCGGCGGTGGCGCGATGACGCTCTCCCAGTCGGATTTCGCGTTCGTCTCCAACATGGTCCGCCGGGAGGCCTCGATCGTCCTGGCTCCCGGCAAGGAATACCTGGTCGAGGCTCGGCTGATCCCGGTGGCGCGGGCGATCGGGGCGGCCAACGTCAACGAGTTCCTGGCCGACCTGCAGCGCCGGCCGAACCCCCAGTTCCAACGCAAGATCATCGACGCGCTGACCACCAACGAGACGTCCTGGTTCCGGGACCGGGAGCCGTTCACCGCGCTCACCGACGTGGTGCTGCCCGAGCTGGTGAAGTCCCGCTCGGCCGGGCGCAAGCTGCGGTTCTGGTCTGCGGCCAGTTCCAGTGGCCAGGAGGCGTACAGCCTGGCGATCACGCTGCAGGAGGCGTTGCCGGCCGGCTGGTCCTACGAGATCCAGGGCACCGACATCTCCACCGCGATGATCGAGCGCGCCGAGAAGGGCGAGTACAGCCAGGTCGAGGTCAACCGTGGCCTGCCGGCCACCCAGTTGGTGCAGTACTTCGAGCGGGCCGGCGCGCACTGGCGGATCATCCCGGCGTTGCGCCGCAACGTCTCGTTCAAGCACATGAGCCTGACCGCGCCGTTCCCGCCGATGCAGCCGTTCGACGTGATCTTCCTGCGCAACGTCCTCATCTACTTCGACGTCGCGACCAAACGGCAGGTGCTGCAGAACGCCGCCAAGCTGCTCCGCCCGGACGGCTGGCTGTTCCTCGGCGCGGCCGAGACCACGATCGGGATCGACGACAACTACGAGCGGGTGGCCGCCGGCCGCACATCCGCCTACCGAATCCGTAATGCGGTGCCCGCGGGCGCCGGGAGAAGGGGATGACGCCGATGCGCGCCATGGTGATCGACGACTCGCGCGCGATGCGCATGATCCTCAAGCGCATCGTCACGAAGCTCAACTTCGAGGCGGTGGAGGCCGGCGACGGCAAGGAGGCGCTCGACCTGCTCGCCGACATGACGGAGGTGCCGGAAGTGGCCCTCATCGACTGGAACATGCCGAACATGAACGGGCTCGAGTTCGTCACGAAGGTCCGGGCCGATCCGCGGCTGCGTGAGATGACGCTGGTGATGGTCACCACCGAGAGCGAACAGAGCCAGATCGTACGGGCGCTCGCCGCGGGCGCCCACGAGTACGTGATCAAGCCCTTCACCGAGGGCGCCATGATCGAAAAGCTGGCCCTGCTGGGCCTCGTCCCGACCGGAGCGAACTCATGAGCGTCGAAGTCGAGGTAGACGAGAACGACCTCGCTGAGATGGTGGAACAGGTCTGGGAGTCGTACCTGGACCCGGAGGGCGTGAGCCCGCTGATGCAGACGTACGACGAGAACCAGCCCTCCGAGGTGCACTCCTCGGTCTCGATCACCGGATCCTGGAACGGGCACGTCGTGTACGCGTCCTCCCGGGCCGCCGCCCAGCGTGCCGCGGCCGCCTTCCTGGCCATGGAGCTGGACGAGGTCAGCGAGGAGGACATCTCCGACACGCTCGGCGAACTGGCGAACATCGTCGGCGGCAACGTCAAGGCGATGCTCCCGCCGGGGGCGCAGCTGTCGCTCCCGCAAGTTGTGCTCGCGCCGGAGGCCTCGGCGCGTTTCCCGAACACCGAACGCATCAGCGGCGTCTATGGACTCTGGGAAGGCGAGCCGGTGTCCATTTCGATGTGGCAGAGCAGCACCGACACGAAGGAGGAGGGTGCATGAAGATCCTCATCGCCGATGACAGCCGGGTGATGCGGCAGATCGTCGTACGTACCCTGCGGCAGGCCGGTTTCGGCGACCACGACCTGGTTGAGGCAGCCGACGGCCAGGAGGCCTTCGACAAGACCACGGCCGAGCAGCCGGATCTGGTCATCTCCGACTGGAACATGCCGCACATGACGGGCATCGAGGTCCTGCGGCAGCTCCGGGCGGCCGGCAACAACGTCAAGTTCGGCTTCGTCACCTCGGAGTGCACGCCCGAGATGAAGACCGCCGCGGAGGCCGCCGGTTCCGCCTTCTTCATCGTCAAACCCTTCACCGCTGAGCGATTCGACGAAGTCTTCGCTCCTATTTTGGGATGATTGCGACATGTCAGACGTCTCGGTTCTTCCCGGCTCTTTAGCCGTACGAAATCTGTTCGAGGACCTCCTCGGCCGTGAGGTCACGGTCAGCCCCGGTGAACCGCTCAGCGCGGAAGAGGTCCGGACCGCCACGGTCGCCATCTTCACCGACGCCAACCAGAAGATCTACGCGACCATGGGCATGCAGCTGAGCCTGGCGGCCAATGCCGGCGCCGCGCTCGGCCTGCTGCCGGCCGGCGCCGCCGAGGACAGCATCGACGAGAAGCAGCTCTTCCCGAACCTGGCGGAGAACGTCTTCGAGTTGTGCAACATCTTCACCAGCCTGCTCAACCGGGAGGGCGCGCCGCACGTCAAGCTCTACCAGGTGATCTACCCGGGCATGGAGCTGCCGGGCGACGCCCGTGCGGTGCTGCTCGCGCTGGGCCGCCGGCTGGACCTGATGGTCGAGGTGAGCCGGTACGGCAAGGGCAAGCTCAGCCTGTCGCTGGCGCCCTGAGGCCGCGGCACGACCGCGCCCGCCGGCGCGGACCATCTGAAGATCTCCGGTAGCGGGCCCACCTTCCCGGTGGGCCCGCTTTTTTGTGGCTAAGCAAATCCTGGACCGGGCCGAAGCTTAGGTTGAGCTCGCCAAGGGACAGGAGAAGCCAATGACCTCCCCGACCTCTGGAATCGGCGCCAACGGCGCCTCTTCGGAAGCCGCGCAGGCGGCCGCCGCACTCAAGGCGGAAGCCGCGAAGCAGCAGGCCAAGAGCAAGGACCTGGGTGACAAGGACACCTTCTTGAAGCTGCTGGTGGCCCAGTTGAAGTACCAGGACCCGTCGAACCCGGCGGACTCGACCCAGTTCCTCGCGCAGACCGCGCAGTTCACCCAGGTCGAGAAGCTGGAAGACATGATCAGCATGATGAAGGGCCAGCGGATGACCAGCGCCAGCATGCTGGTCGGCAAGACCGTCACGTACCAGGACGCGCTCGGTCAGACGCAGACCGGGGTCGTGTCCGCGGCGAAGCTCAACGGAGACAGCGAACCGACCCTCAAGGTCGGGAACACGGATGTGGAGCTGTCCAAGGTCACGGAGATTCAGCAGACCGCCTGATAAGACCGCCCGATTCGTAGTTCCGTTTCCCCGATCTTTAAGGACGATCTTTTATGCTGCGTTCTCTCTACTCCGGTATCAGTGGCCTGCACGCGCACCAGCAGATGATGGACGTCACCGGTAACAACATCGCGAACGTCAACACGGTTGGCTACAAGGCCTCCTCGGTCCAGTTCGAGGACACCCTGAGCCAGATGATCGGCGCGGCCGGCTCGCCGCAGGGCGGCATGGGCGGCACCAACCCGGCGCAGGTCGGTCTCGGTGTCCGGGTCGCCGGCATCACCTCGAACTTCAGCCAGGGCTCCGCCCAGACCACCGGCAAGTCCGGCGACATGATGATCCAGGGCGACGGCTTCTTCATCACCCGCAGCGGCAACGAGCAGCTCTACACCCGGGCCGGATCGTTCTTCTTCGACGCCAACGGCACGCTGGTCAGCACCACCGGTGAGCCGGTGCAGGGCTGGACCGCTGTCGACGGCGTGGTCAACACCCAGGGCCAGCCGGGCGACATCAAGATGCCGATCGGCGCCACCATCCCGCCGGCGAAGACCAGCTCGATCATGCTGAAGGGCAACCTGACCAGCGACTACCCGGAGAACAAGCTGGCCGCCGAGGCCGTGATCTCGGTTCCGGTGAAGGTCTTCGACGAGAAGGGCGCGACGCACACGGTGACCGCCAAGTTCACCCGTACCGTCGACCCGCAGCGGGACAGGAACACGGTCCCGGACACGACGTGGGACGTCGAGCTCTTCGACGAGGAGAACAACTCGCTCGCCAAGGTCGCCGACGGCCTCGACCTGACCAGCGGAAAGGCGATCGTCGCGAACTCCGACACGTCCAGCGGCGGCGCGCTGAACAAGGACGGCGACCTGATCATCGGTGACTACAAGCTCAACCTGGCAGATGTCACCATGTACTCGGGCGCGACCGACGCGCGGGTGTTCTCCACCGACGGCCAGACCGCCGGCGCGCTCACCTCGCTGGCGTACACCGTCTCGGACACCGGTGAGATCGTCGGCGTCTACAGCAACGGCCTGAAGCAGACGCTCGGGCAGGTCGCCATGGCCACCTTCAAGAACGTCAACGGCCTGGAGAAGGTCGGCAACTCGCTGTACCGCAGCAGTGTCAACTCCGGGTACGCCCAGGTGGGCCAGCCCGGCAGCGCCGGCATGGGCCAGGTGATCAGCGGCTCCCTGGAGATGTCGAACGTCGACCTCGCCCAGGAGTTCACGAACCTCGTCGTGGCCCAACGCGGCTTCCAGGCCAACTCCAAAATCATCACGACCTCCGACGAGCTGCTCCAGGAGCTCGTCAGCATGAAGCGTTAGTCGTAGCAGCAGTCTCTCGGCCGGCGGCCGGGGCGGGCATCCGTGCCCGCCCCGGCCGCTGTCGTGTGCGCGCCGGAGCGCGGCAGCTCGCACCCGGAAAGCGACCACCTCGATCTCATCGGCAACCGAGGTCGGGCCGAAGTACTAGGCGTAGGGCCACGGAGGGCCCGACACCAGCCCAGGACGACCCAAGGACGGAACAGTCTTGATCCTCGTAACTCGCATCAACGGTGCCGTGTTCGCGCTGAACCCGGACCTGGTCGAGCGTGTGGACTGCACGCCCGACACGGTCGTCACCCTGGTGGACGGCACCAAGTACGTCATCGCCGAGTCGGTGCCCGAATTCATCGACTCGGTGCGTCACTACCGCGCCTCGCTCATCGCCCAGGCGAGCCGTATGGAGCCCGAGCCCACGGCTGCCCACTCCTCGTCGGATGACGACGAGCTCGACGCCAAGGTGCTCCCGCTGCACCGGAAGGAACGCTGATGGACATCTCAACCATCGTCGGAGTGCTCGCCGGCCTGGCGATCGTCTTCACCGTCCAGATCCTGGAAGGTGGCTCGCCGGCCTCCATCCTGCTGATCCCGTCGATGCTGCTGGTCTTCGGCGGCGCCTTCGCGGCCGCCATGGCCGGCGGTGTCCTCAAGGACGCGACCGGGTTCGTCGGGGTGCTGAAGAAGGCCTTCACCGCCAAGGTGACGCCGCCGACCCAGCTGCTCGACAACGTCGTGAAGCTGGCCGAGCGGGCCCGCCGCGAGGGCCTGCTGGCCCTCGAGGACGCGGTCAAGACGGTCGATCACCCGTTCCTCAAGCGCGGTCTGCAGCTGGCCATCGACGGCACCGACCCGGACGAGCTGCACGACATCCTGCACGCCGAGGTCGCCGCGAAGAAGAAGGCCGACAACGCGGCCAAGAAGTTCTTCGAGAACATGGGCGGCTACGCCCCGACGATCGGCATCATCGGCACGGTCATGGGCCTGGTGCACGTGCTGGAGAACCTCGACAAGCCCGAGACCCTGGGCCACTCGATCTCCGCGGCGTTCGTCGCCACCCTGTGGGGCGTGCTGAGCGCGAACATCATCTGGCTCCCGATGGCGGCTCGCCTGACGCGGCTCAGCGCGGTCGAGGCCGAGGAGATGGAGCTGGTGATCGACGGTGTCCTGGCGATCCAGGCCGGCTCGAACCCGCGTCTGGTGGCCCAGAAGCTGCGCAGCCTGCTTCCGCCGGACGAGATGAAGAAGGCTGAGGCCGCGGCCTCCTCGAAGAAGGCGGCCTGATCAGATGAGTTCCGGTGGCGGGGGCGCCAAGCGCAAGAAGAAGGGCCATGAGGAGCACGAGGAGCACGTCAACCACGAGCGCTGGCTCGTGTCGTACGCGGACATGCTCACCCTGCTGTTCGTCCTCTTCGTCGTCCTGTTCTCGATGAGTGACGTCAACCAGAAGAAGTTCGCCCAGCTGGCGCAGGGCCTCTCGGCGGGCTTCGGTGCCAAGAGCGCCGCTTTCACCGGCAACTACGCACCGCTGGACGGCGCTTCGAACAACGCCCAGATCGTGCAGATCGACCCGGGCTCCAACCCGGGTGACGGCTCCTCCGGGACCGAGGGCCTGAACCAGAAGCAGAAGGAGGCGGTCGAGCGGGCGGTGCGGGCCGAGGACCGCAAGAAGGCCTCCGCGAACGCCGAGAAGGCGGCCGCGGAAGCCGACAACATGAAGGCGATCGAGAACAAGATCTCGGACGCCCTGGCCGCCGCGAAGCTGCTCAACAACGTGAAGTTCACGATCGACCAGCGCGGTCTGATCATCACCGTGGTGACCAACGAGGTCGTCTTCGCCGGCGACCGGGCGGACCTCCGCCCGACCGGCGCGAAGATCCTCGGCGCGATCGCTCCGACGCTGGCGAAGCTGCCGAACAAGATCGAGGTGGACGGCAACACCAACCAGCTGAACACGAAGACCAAGTACTACCCGAGCGGCTGGGAGCTCTCCTCGGCGCGGGCCTCCACCACGGTCCGGTACTTCACCTCGCACGGCATCCCGAAGAAGCGGCTCAGCGCGGTCGGCTTCTCCGACACCAAGCCGCTGATCGACCCGAAGGACCCACGGTCGATCACGATGAACCGCCGGGTGGACGTGGTCGTGCTGACCATGCTCACCGCCGACCAGGCGGCGCTGCTGCCCGCGGCGGCCGGCCAGGACGGCAAGCTGCACACCGGCCAGACCACCGCGCAGGCCAAGGCCGCCGCGGAGGCCGCGGCCAAGAAGGCGGAGGCGGACAACGCCTCCGGGAGCACCGGCACGACCGGCACGTCGGACCCGGCGACCGGCACCAACAGCACGCTGATCACCGCTGACACGCACAACTGACCGGGGGGAGTTCTGATGGCAGACGAGAAGGACGCGGCCGCGGAAGCGCCGAAGAAGTCGAACAAGATGATGATGATCGTCATCGCCCTGGCACTGGTGGTGCTGGGCGGCGGTGGAGCCGGGGCGTTCTTCATGCTCAAGGGCGACAAGGCCGAGGCGAAGACGCCGGAGAAGGGCATCGTCACCGCGGCGGAGAACACCATCACGGTGAACCTCGCCGACGGGCACTACCTCAAGCTCGGATTCGCCCTGCTGCAGACCAAGGACACCGGCTCGGAGGCGGTCGACCTGAGCGAGGCGTACGAGCTGGCGATCGACGAGTACACCGGCAGGACGGTGGCCGAGCTCTCCACCGACGAGGGCCGCGCGAAGATCAAGGCGGAGCTGGTGGCCAAGCTGGTCAAGGCCTACACGGTGGACGGCACGCAGGAGGTCATGGACATCTACTACACCTCCTTCGTGACGCAGTAACGGCCGGGCGGCGGTCTGGGCGGGTCTCTTCGGGGAGGCCCGCCCAGACGTGTATCGGGGGCAGAAAACGGCCCCATGACTCAGCGGTTCGCGAAGCCCGCCGATCAGGACGACGTGACCACCACCGCACGCACCCCTGGCAAGATGTCGCGTCGTGGCCAAAGCGGAGGGCCGACGGCGTACGACTTCCGGCGGCCGATCAAACTCTCCCGTGAGCACGTCCGCACTCTGCAGATCGCCTTCGAGACGTACGCCCGCAGCTGTGGGACCCTGCTGACCACCCGCCTGCGCGCGGTCAGCAACGTCTCGCTCATCTCGATCGAGCAGCTCAACTACGACGAGTACGTGGCCTCGCTGGCCAATCCCACGATCATCGGGGTGGTCGCCCTCGACCCGCTGCCGGGCACGGTACTGCTGGAGATCGCCCAGTCCGCGGTGATGACCGCCATCGACCACATGCTCGGCGGCCCCGGCGGCGCCCAGCCCGAGCGGCCGCTCACCGAGGTGGAGATGCCGCTGCTGCGCGGCCTGATGGAGCGGATGCTCGGCGAGCTGCGCTACGGCTTCGAGAGCCTGGTGGACATCCAGCCGCACCTCAAGGAGATCGAGTACAACGCGCAGTTCCTGCGCGCGCACGCGCCCGGCGACGCGGTAGTGGTCGCCTCGTTCGAGACCAAGATCGGCGCCGAGGAGTGCATCGCCACGATCTGCCTGCCGTTCAACACCATCCTGCCGGTGCTCTCCAGGCAGGAGACGATCGTGCTGAGCGCTGCCGAGCGGCAGGCCAAGGACAAGGCGCTGCGCAACCTCACCGCCGGACTTTCCGCCGCTCCGATCGACGTAGCAGTGCGATTCCACCCCATTCGGATGCGTACCGATGACATCGTGGATCTACGTCCGGGTGACGTCGTGCCGCTCGGGCACATGACCAGTCGGCCGCTTGAGGTAACCGTGAACGACACCGTCTTCGCGCATGCCGTTCCCGGCAATCAGGGCGCGCGGCTGGCCTGTCTCGTCGTGCCGTCGCCCAACGAGAACTCGTCCAAGGAGTCTGGCCGCTCATGACCGCCCCCACCATCACCGCGCCGCAGATGATCCTCGCCCGCAGCGCCGCCGACGCCGCGCTGGCCGTCCTGCCGACCAGCCGTGCCCTGGTCGCCGGCGATCCGGTGGCGCCCGACGCCGGGACGGCGATCGCGGGACAGGCGGTCACCGCGCGCTTTACCGGCGCGGCCAGCGGCGAGGTCGTCGTGGTGGTCGGCCAGGACCTCGCGGACGCGCTCAAGGAGAGCCCGCTCGGCGAGCTGGACCTGACCGCGGCCGTCCGGCCCGCCCTGGAGGCGGCCTCCCGGGTCTTCGGGCCGGTGGTCCTCGACCCGGGCCAGGTGATGGACCCGCAGGTCGCGATCAGCGCACTGGCCGCCAAGGAGGGCGCGGTCGCCATCCCGCTGCGCGACGACGAGGACGTACGGGCGGTGCTCGCGCTGGCGCTGAGCCCGTGGCCCGGCGAGGATCCGCTGGTGGCCGCGGCCGCAGGCGGGGGAGGGGTGGCCCAGCGGGCGCCCGCGGCGCCGTCCCGCGGTGGCGGCCTGGACATGCTCCACGACGTGGAGATGGAGGTCTCCGCCGAGCTGGGCCGGACCAGGATGAGCGTCCGGGAACTGCTCTCGCTGACCCCGGGCGCGATCGTCGAGCTGGACCGGGCCGCCGGCAGCCCGGCCGATCTGCTGGTCAACGGCCGGCTGATCGCCCGCGGCGAGGTGGTCGTGGTGGACGAGAACTTCGGCATCCGGATCACCGAGATCGTCTCGCCCGGTGCCGAGTAGGAGTCACCACCTTGTTCCGGGTCCTCCTCCAGGTCGCCTTCTCCCTGTTCATCGTGCTGTTCATGATGTGGGGGCTGGCCCGGGCGCTGCGGCGCCCGTTCGGTGGTCGCGGGCACGGCCCGCTGGCGGTGCTCAACCGGCAGCAACTGAGCCGGAACGCGGCGGTGGCCGTGGTCCGGGTCGCCGACCGGGCGGTCGTCCTCGGTGTCACCGACCAGCAGATCAGTTACCTGGGCGAGGCCGAGTTGGAGCTGTTCGAGCCCGAGCCGCCCGAGCACCGGGACCGCCTGGTGGTCGAGCCGGTCGAGGTGATCGAGCTGGGCGGGACGGCCCTGCCGGTGCGGCACCCCGCGACGGGCGGGCCGGTGCGGCACGGCTCGATCCTGTCGCCGAAGACCTGGAACTCGACCCTGGAGTTCCTGCGCGAGCGAACGACGAGGCGATAGTGCCATGACTGACTGCACCGAGCGTCGCGGCGACCCGGACGAGGGTCGGAGAGGCCTGGCCGGGCCGGCGCTGCGACGCGTGATCGTCCTGCTCTTCGTGGCGGCGGGCCTGGCTCTGGCGCTGTCCGCACCGGCGACGGCGGCGCCCGAGGCGGGGGCTCGCGCGCCCGCGGGCGTACCGCAGATCGCGCCGGAGGCGCCCGCGCGCCCGGCGGCGAAGTTCCTGCCGCGAGCACCCAGGCTGGTGCCGGAGGCGCCCGCGCCCTCGCCGCCGAGCATCAACGTCAACGTCAACGGCACGAATCCGGACGGCAGCCGCCCGGCCGCGAGCCTGGTGATCCTTCTCGGTCTCACACTGCTCACGGTGGCGCCGGCCGTGCTGCTGCTCTGCACGAGCTTCACGAAGGTCTTCATGGTCCTCGGGATCACCCGCAACGCGCTGGGCCTGACCACGATGCCGCCCAACCAGGTGATCGCCGGCCTGGCGCTGTTCCTGAGCCTTTTCATCATGGCCCCGACCGTCTCCGCGATGAACCAGGCAGGCGTGCAGCCCTACCTCAAGGGTGAGAAGACCCAGTCGCAGGCGTTCCACGACGGCGTCCAGCCGCTGCGCGAGTTCATGTACACCACCACCCGGGAGGAAGAGCTCGCCCTGCTGATCAAGGTGTCCGGCCAGCCCCAGCCGGCGAACAAGGACGAGGTGCCGCTGACCACGCTGGTGCCCGCGTTCGTGCTCTCCGAGCTGCGCGCCGCGTTCATCATCGGGTTCGTCATCTTCATCCCGTTCCTGATCATCGACCTGGTGGTCTCGGCCTCGCTGATGTCGCTGGGCATGATGATGCTGCCCCCGGTGACCGTCTCCCTGCCGTTCAAACTGCTGCTGTTCGTGCTGGTCAACGGATGGAGTTTGATCATCACGGCGCTGGTCGGCTCGTACCAGGCATGAACTACCACGTACCGATCGCCGAGCTCCTGGCGATCATGCTGGGCGCCTGCCGGACCGGCGCGTGGATGGCGATCTGCCCGCCGTTCAGCTCGCGGCTCATCCCGGTGCAGGTGAAGGCGCTGTTCTCGGTGGCGATAGCGCTGCCGATGGCGCCCTACCTGCAGAGCTCCCTGCCGCCGCTGGAGACCCCGGCGCTGATCGCCAGCATCGTGCTACAGCTCTTCGTCGGGTTCGGCCTCGGGTTCCTCACCGCGCTGCTGTTCGCCGCCCTGCAGGCCGCCGGTGACCTGCTCGACCTGTTCGGCGGGTTCACGCTGGCGACCGCGTACGACCCGTTGGGTTTCAGTCAGAGCTCGATCTTCGGACGCTTCTACAACCTGATCGCGGTCACCCTGCTCTTCGCCAGCGACGGGCACCAGCTGATCCTGCGCGGGTTCATGCAGAGTTTCCGCACGTTGCCGCTGAACAGCTCGTTCTCGATGGAGACGTTCAGCCGGTTGCTGGTCAGCGGGCTGGGCGAGATGTTCCTGGCCGCGCTGCAGATCGCCGGGCCGCTGATCTGCGTGCTGTTCCTCGCCGACGTGGCGCTCGGCCTGTTGAACCGGGTGGCGCCCGCGCTGAACGCGTTCCAGCTCGGCTTCCCGGTCAAGATCTTCCTGTTGGTCACCCTTTCCGGCCTGGCCATCGCGATGCTCCCGGGTGTGCTGCACACCCTCGTCGAGCGGGCGGTCGCCGCGGTGGTGCGGCTCAGTGGCGGTTGAGGCGCCGGTTGCGGTGGTCGTGGTGGTCCGGCTCGGTGGTGGTCGAGGGACCAGGCCGCGGTCGTCGTGGTGGTCCGGCTCGGTGGTGGTCCAGGCGCGGGGCGCAAGGGGGGTGTAGGTGTCCGGGGAGAAGACCGAGCAACCGACACAGCAACGGCTCAAGAAGGCGAAACAGGAAGGGCAGATCGGGCGTACGCCCGACCTCGGCGCCTGGTTCGGCATGCTGGCCGCCAGCATGCTGCTGCCCCGCACCCTGGGGCAGGCGATGGAGCACGCCGAGGAGCTGATCGGCAAGGTGCCGGACGTCATCACCCGCCCGGAGCCGGCCAAGGCCCTGGCCATCCTCAAGGAGGGGTTGTTCGGCGCGGCCTGGGCGGTGGCGCCGCTGGCGCTCACGATGATGGCGGTCGGCATCGCGGCGGCCGCCGCGCAGGGTGGCATCCGGGTCGCGACCAAGCTGTTCATCCCGAAGTTCAACCGGCTCAACCCGTTCACCGGCCTGAAGAAGATGGTCGGCCCGCAGGCCCTCTGGGAGCTCACCAAGTCGCTGTTCAAGACCGTGGTGCTGGGCGCGGTGCTCTACATGACGCTGAAGGACATCGTGCCGCGGCTGATGACCGCGGGCCGGCTGCCGCTGACCGCGCTGCTCGGGATCGTCACGGACGCGGTGATCTCGCTGATCCGGGCCGCCGCGATCGCCGGCATCGCGATGGCCGCCGCGGACTACTTCGTGGTGCGTCGGCGGACCCAGAAGCAACTGCGGATGACCAAGGAAGAGGTCAAGCAGGAGAACAAGAACACCGAGGGCGATCCGCTGATCAAGGCGCAGATCCGGGCCCGGCAGATGGCCATGTCACGCAACCGGCAGATGGCCGACGTGCCGACCGCGGACGTGGTGGTGGTGAACCCGGTGCACGTCGCGGTGGCGTTGCGCTACGAGCCGGAGAAGGGCGCTCCGCGGGTGGTCGCCAAGGGCAAGGGGCCGCTGGCCGCCAAGATCCGCGAGCTGGCCACCGAGAACCGGGTACCGATGGTGCAGGACGTGGCGCTGGCCCGGGCGCTCGACTCCGGGTGCCAGGTCGGGCAGGAGATCCCGGCGGAGTTCTTCGGGGCGGTGGCACGGGTGCTGGCGTTCGTGATGAGCCTCAAGGCGCGCGGGTCGGCGGCGGGACTGCACCGCAACCCCAGCCCCACGCCGGTCTGAGCCACCACGCCGGTCCGAGTCGCCGCCGGCTCGAGTGGTCGGGCCGGCTTGCGCCGCCGGCTCGAGCAGCCACGCCAGCCCGTGCCGTGGCCCGTCTGAGCAGCCACGCCGGCCCGTGCCGCGGCCGGTCTGAGCAGCCACGCCGGCCCGTGCCGCGGCCGGTCTGAGCAGCAACGCCGGCTTGCGCGGCCGCCGGTCTGAGGCGCCACGCCGGCCTGCGGCGACGGCGTGTCGGCGGCCTCACCTATGACGTAACCGAAAATTCGGGAGATTTCCTCACATCGTGGGTGGTTAGCAGGGAAGATCGGGGCGTGGCGGTGCCACAGGGGTCCCAGTGACGGCGACGGAACGCCGAGCGGAGGTGTCGTGAAAAACCGGAACCTCAGCAAACTCGCCGTGCCCATCGGGGTCATCGGCATCATCATCATGATGGTCGTCCCGCTGCCGACCTTCCTGCTCGACCTGTTCATCGCACTCAACATCACTGTCGCTCTGCTGGTCCTGCTGACCAGCATGTTCGTCCAGAGGCCACTGGACTTCGCGGTGTTCCCGGCGCTGCTGCTGGTGATGACGCTGTTCCGGCTGGCGCTCAACATCAGCGCCACCCGGCTGGTGCTGCGCGACGGCGACGCCGGCAAGGTGATCCACGCGTTCGGCAGCTTCGTCGTCGGGGGCAACCTGGTCATCGGCCTGGTGATCTTCTCGATCCTGGTGATCGTCCAGATGATCGTGGTGACCAAGGGCGCGGAGCGGGTCGCCGAGGTCGGCGCCCGGTTCACCCTCGACGCGATGCCCGGCAAGCAGATGGCTATCGACGCCGACCTGAACGCCGGCCTGATCGACGAGGCCACGGCGAGGAAGCGCCGCGCCGAGGTGGCCGCCGAGGCCGATTTCTACGGGGCGATGGACGGCGGCTCCAAGTTCGTCAAGGGCGACGCCATCGCGGCCATCATCATCACGCTGATCAACCTGATCGGCGGCTTCGCGGTCGGCATCCTGCAGCACGGCCTGGCGCCGGCCGACGCGATGAACCAGTTCAGCATGCTGAGCATCGGTGACGGCCTGGTCTCCCAGGTGCCGGCGCTGCTGCTCTCGGTGGCCACCGGTCTGATCGTGACCCGTTCGGCCACCTCCGGGGACATGGGCTCCAGCGTCACCACGCAACTCGCGCAGAACCGGCTGGCACTGCGCATCGGCGGCGCCGCGGCCCTGGCGCTCTGCGTCATCCCGGGCCTGCCCAAGGTGCCGTTCCTGCTGGTCGGCGTGGTGGTGCTGGTGATCGCCCAGCGCGTCAAGGAGCCGATCCCGGAGGACGCCGCGCCGGTCGCCGAGGCGGTCGAGATGCCCGCCGCCGACTCGCCCGAGCAACTGCTCGGCGAGATGCGGATCGACCCGCTGGAGCTGGCGCTCGCGCCGGACCTGGTGGACCTGGTCGACCCGGGCAGCGGCGACCTGCTCGACCGGGTGCGCGCGCTGCGCCGCAAGATGGCACTGGAGTTGGGCGTGATCATGCCACCGGTGCGGACCCGGGACGACCTGGACCTGCCGCTGTCGTCGTACGCCATCCGGATCTCCGGCGTCGACGCCGGCTCCGGGCAGGCGCCGCCGGGCACCGTCCTGGCGATCGGCGAGGGACTGCAGGCGCTGCCCGGCAGGGCCGGCGTCGAACCGGTCTTCGGCCTGGCCGGCAAGTGGGTCCCGGCCGAGCTGCACTACCAGGCGGAGCTCTCCGGCGCGACGGTGGTGGACCGGGCGTCGGTGATCATCACGCATCTCGCCGAGGTGGTCCGCGGCAACGCCAGCCGGCTGCTCGGCCGGGAGGACGTCCGCGCCCTGACCGAGATGGTCAAGCGCACCCACCCGGTGGTGGTCGAGGAGCTGACCCCGGGCCTGCTCAGCCTGGGCCAGATCCAGAAGGTGCTGCAGGCGATGCTCGACGAGGGCGTGCCGATCCGCGACCTGGTGCGGATCTTCGAGGCGCTGTCGCTGCGCGCCAAGCTCTCGGTGGACCACGACGGCCTGGTCGAGGCCGCGCGCAGCGCGCTGGGACCGGCCATCGCCGCCCAGTACGCGACGGCCGGCCGGCTCACCGTGATCACGCTCGACCCGATGCTCGAGCAGAGCCTGCTCGAATCACTGCGGCCCAGCGAGAACGGCGCTTTCATGGCGATCGACGGCATGCGTGCCGAGGCGATCGTCAGCGAGGCCAGCCGGCTCGCCGAGGCCGCCGAGCAGCAGGGCCTCAACCCGGTCCTGGCCTGCTCGCCGCAACTGCGGTTGCCGCTGATGCGACTGCTGCGAGCCGGTTCCCGCCGGGTGCAGGTGCTGTCGTACAGCGAGATCTCTGGTTCCACCGCACAGATCGAGACGATAGGGGTGGTGAACGGTGCCTACGCGGGTGCTGCTTGAGGGACCGGCCATCGAGCCGCTACTGGCTCAGGTACGTGACGAGTTCGGCTCGCGCGTCCGGATCATCTCCGCCGACAAGGTACGAAGCGGTGGCATCGGAGGCTTCTTCGCGAAGCAGCACTACGAGCTCTCCGTCGAGGTACCGGACGCACAGGAGGACAGTGAGGACATGCCGCAACAGACAGTCGCCGAGACCGGCGCAAATCCACTGGAACGCCTGCTGGAACAGGCCGAGTCCCGGGACCGGTTCGGCACCGACCCGGGAACTGCCGCGCCGCCGGGACGGCCCTCCGCGCCCCGGCTCGGCCCGGCGCCCGGGCTCGGCGACCGGCTGGGCCAGCAGGAGGGCCGGGAAGCCGGCATCGGGGACACCGGCGCGGCCTTCGCCGAGCTGATGGCCGGCCTCGACGTGGCCAGCCATCTCGGTGAGACGGCCCGGACCGGTCACCGGGTCCGGCAGCCGGCGGATCCGGCGGTACGACCGTTCACCCCGGCCACCGCGAGCGAGGCTCCGGTCAACGTGGGCAGCCGGCCGAGTCTGCCGGCCGCGCTCCCGGCGCGTCCCGCCACGCCGGCGCCCGCCGGCCCGGTCTCACCGGCGCCGGCCGCCGCCTCGGCCACCGAGGAGCCGCCACCGGCGCCGCATTCGGCCCGCCGGGCCGTCCCGCACAGCGCGGCCCCCGCGCCGATCCGGCCCGCGGAGCCCGCGTCGGCGCCGCCCCGGGCCGCGTTCCAGACCGCGCCGACGCCCCCGATCCGGTCCGCCGCCGAGGTTTACGGCCTGCAGGAGGAGCCGGCCCCGGTCTCGCCGGCCGCGGCCCCGCCACCGCCGCCCGAGCTCAAGCCCGTTCCCGTTCCGGCCGCCGCCAAGGCCGGCGACCTGGACCCGGTACAGCGCAACCTGATAGCCGTCGGCATGCCCGAGGAGATGGCCCGGCAGATCACCGGGGGTGACACCTACGCCGGGGTGCTGAGCGTGCTGGCGTCCCGCCCGGCCGCGCCAGGCATCCCGGACGGCCCCGGCGAGATCCTGGTGCTGGCCGGCGAGGTGCACACGGCGGTGCCGATCGCCAAGCACCTGCTGGAACAGATCCACGTGGACCAGACGCACCTGCTGCTGGCGGCGCCGTCCACGGCCGGCACCGGGCTGCACTCGTCCCGGCTGATCTCCAGCCCGACCGCTGCCGAGTCCCGCGCCGACAAGCTGCAGGCCTCGGACCACCCGTGGATCGTGGTGATCGACGCGCCGGTCGGCGGCACCGACGAGTTCTGGGTCAACGAGATGTGCGACGCGCTCGGCGCGACAGCGCTCTGGGCCGTCGTGGACGCCACCCGCAAGACCGCGGACACCGCGCGCCACCTGCGTAACCTCGGCGAGGTCGAGGCGCTCGTGGTGCACAGCGTGGAGCTCACCTCGGACCCGGCGTCGGTGCTCGGGCTGGACGTGCCGATCTTCTCGCTGGACGGCAAGCCGGCCACCCCGCACGCGTGGGCCGCGATGCTGTGTGCGCGGATCGCCGCCGAGTTGATGCCGGCCGCCGCCTCGCCGCGCCGGGCCACCCGTACCGCCCGGCGATGATCCGGCCGGCCGTCCTGGTCTTCGCGCTGCTGATCAGCCTGCCGGCGTGGTACCGCCTGCTCGTCGATCAGCTGGAGCTCACCCAGGTGCTGATCCGGTTCCTGATCGCGGTGCCGATCGCGGCCCTCCTGCTGGCCGCGTTCCGCCTCCTCACCTCCGGTTACGGCGTGACCGAGGAGACCCCGGCGACGCCGGTCGAGCCGAAACCGATGGACGCCGAGTGATCCGGTGCCGCCCCTCGCGAGGGGCGGCACCGATCCGTGTCAGGCGTGGATGTCCAGCCGCCCGGGGGTGACCCGCCGGGTCGCCACCGGGGCCGGCTCGGCCGGTCGATCGGCGCCGCCGCCGGTCTCGCCGCCCGTGCCGCGCCGGCCGCCGAAGCCGCCGCCCGCCTCGAACTGCTGCCGCGCCTGGTCCTGCTGCGGCGAACCCTGGCGCAGGTCCAGCGAGCAGTTCCCGAAGCCGGACTCCTGCAGGTCGCGCCGCAGGTCGTCGAGACCCGAGCGGAGCGCCTCGGTGCCGGCGTCGGTGCCGCCGGTGAGCTGCACGCTGATGTCGCCGTTGCGGATCTCCGCGACCACCTGCACCGGGCCCAGGTCGACCGGGTGCAGGTGCACGGTGAGCCGGTGCACGCCGTCCGGGTCCAGCCGCAGCGGCGCGATCCGCATCGCGATCTGCTCGGCCGGCGGGCCGGTCGGCACCGGCGTGCTGTTCTCCGCCACCGACGCGGCCGGGGTGGCCGCCGCGGCGGGTGCGGCGGCCTGCGGGCCGGTCACCCCGGGCAGCGGCGCACCGGGCGGAAGTCCGGCGTCGGCGCCGTCGGGCTGCGCCGCCGGGATCGTGGTGGGCACGGCGGGCGGTGCGGTCGCGGCCTCCGGATCGATCTCCCGGGTACCAAACGTGTCCGCCCCGCGCCCCGCGGAACTGTCCGAGCCGTCGCCCCCGGAGCCGGCGCCCGGACCGTTGCCGGAGCCGGCGCCCGGACCGTTGCCGGGGTCGGCGGCGGTGGCCGGAGCCGGAACCACGGCCGGCTGGGTCGCGTCACCGGGCGCCGCGGGGGCGGGGCCGGTGACGTCCGGTCCGGTGGTGGCGGTGGCCTGGGTCTCCGGTCCGGTGGCGGTGCCCTCGGTGCGGGCGGTGGCTGCCGGGTTCGCCCAGGCCGGGCGGGCCGGAGTGCCGGCGAGGTCGACACCCCGCTGATTCGGGTCGGCCTGCACCGGGCCGGCCGGGGTGGTTCCGGCCTGCGGCGTGCCGCCCTGGCCGCCGTTGCCGGGGACGCCCACACCGCCGGGCTGAGCCGTGCCGGGCGCGGTCCCGGCACCCGTGGCGGCGGGCGCGCCGGCCGCGACGCCGGCCCGGTCCGGTCCGGCCGCGAGCGCCTGGCCGGTTGCGTCCGGGCCGCCTGCCCGCGCCGCCCCGGTCGGGACAGCGCTGGGCCGGGTGCTGCCCGGGGTCGTCGTGCCGCCGGTCCCGGCCACACCGGTGACCGGTGCGGAGCCGGCGGCGTCCGAGGCGGCGGCCTCCGTGGTCGCCGCCGGAGCCGGGCTGGCCACGGAGAGCGCGGAGGCGGTCAAGGTCGCCGCGGTGGTCGCCGGCGCCGCCTGCTCAGTGGGCTGCTCGGCGCTCTTCTCGGCGCCGGCCGTCCGCTCCGCCGGGCCGGTCCCCGCGGTGTCCTTGGGACCCGCCGCGTCGGTCCTGGTCCTGGCCCCCCGGGCGCGGTGGGCGCGGTCCGGAGCGGGTGACTTCGCGGTGGTGTCCTGGTCGTCCCGGGTGCCGGAGACCTCGTCCGGCTCGTTCGCCGGCCGGTCGGTGCTCGCCCGGCTCGCGGTCGCGCGGTCGTCGGCGGCCCGGTCGGCGGCCGCCCGGCTCGTGGCGGCGCGGTTCAGGTTCGACCGCTGCGCCTCGTTCCGGTCCAGCTTCGCCCGGTCCAGGTCCGCCCGTTCGGCGGCGGCACGGTTGGTGGCCGCCCGCAGGTCGGCGGCCCGGTCCACGGCGGCCCGCGCGGCGGCCGCACGGTCCGTCGCGGCGCGGTCCGCGGCCTCCCGGCCGGCGGTGGCCCGGCCGGCGGTGGCCCGGTCCGCGGCGGCACGCGCCGACCGCAGCCGCGCGGCCTCCCCGGCCGTCTCGTCCCGGTCCTCGCGGCCCAGCTCGGCGGAGAGCGCCGAACCGAAGTCCAGCCCCTCCTCGCGCCGGCCGGCGGGTCGCCGACCGGTGTCGGCAGCGGGCCGCTGGTGGTCCGGGCCCGTCACAGAACTCGGCATGATCATCTGACTCCTCACCGCTGGAAGTGGAGGTCTCAGCCGCCGAGCGCGGCCAGTGCCTTCTGGACCTTCGGCACGTATGCCTGGGTCTCGCTGAACGGCGGGATGCCGCCGTACCGGTGCACCGCGCCGCCGCCCGCGTTGTACGCGGCCAGCGCCAGCGGCACCGACTTGAACTCCTTCAACAGCCCGCGCAGCATCTTCGCGGCGCCGTTCACCGCCTGCTCCGGGTCGAACGCGTCGGTCACCCCCAGCCCCTTCGCGGTGCCCGGCATCAGCTGCATCAGACCCTGCGCGCCGGCCTTGCTGACCGCCCTGGGGTTGTACCCGGACTCCACCTTCGCGACCGCGGCCAGCAGCTTCGGCGAGACGTCGTAGCGCGCGCCGGCCTTGACGAACAGGTCCGCGTACGGCACCCCGGGCAGCCCGCCACCGGCCGCCGACCCACGCAGCCCGGCTGGCCGCAGCGACGACATGTCCTGCACCGCGACGGCCGGCACGTCGTCGAGGATGCGCCGGATGTGCGTCGGACGCTCGTACACCGACTGGATCTTGACGTGGTCGCCGGGCTTCGGCGCCGCGATCATCTTGTTGTCGCCGATGTAGATGGCCACGTGGTCCACCGGCGAGTCGAACGCGAGCACGTCACCCGGCTTGGCGTCGGCCAGGCTCGCCACCGGGCGGCCCGCGGTCGCCTGCTGCCAGGAGTTGCGCGGCAGCTTGATCCCCAGGTCTCCGTAGACCTGCTGGACCAGGCCGGAACAGTCCAGGCCCTTCTTCGGGTCGGTGCCGCCGAAGACGTACGGCGTACCCAGGTACCCGCGCGCGGCGGTGACCACGTCGTCCCCGGACGGGCCGGCCGCCGCGGCCTTGCCCTGGCCGGTCCCGGTCGCCTGGGCCAGCGCCGACGCGAACTTGCCTCCGGACGTGCCGGTCACCGCCGGGGGCGGCGAGTTCAGACCGAGCTGCTCCTGCAACTCGGCGACGCGGGACAGCACTCCGCTGACACCCAGGCTCATGCATTGCTCCCGTTCTTCTCGGCGGAACTCGGCGTCTCCACGCCACGGGCGGCATTCCGTGCCTTCGCGGTGACCGCCAACTCGTCGAGGTTGGCCTGATCGGTGCGCAGATCGTGGGCCTGGACCGTGGCGGCGTGCCGCTCGGCCAACATCTCCACGGCGCGTCTGCGCTTCGCGGCGTCGGTGAGGGCGGCCATCTTCTCCCGCTCGGCCTCTTCGGCGTCGGTGACCATCCGCTGCGCGCCGAACACGCCGGCGGCCAGCGACTGCCGCGCCACCAGCGCGGCGACCATGGCCCGGGCGGACCCCTCGGTCGGCGCGTCGGCGCCGACCAGATCCAGCCTTCGGCGTTTGACCAGGGCCTGCGCCTCCCGGATCTCCGCTCGCGACTGGAACAGTTCCCCGCGCGCGGCGTCCTCCTGTGCCTTGCGCGCACGCAGCACGGGGGTGAGTCGGAAGATGCGGTTCACGTTGGCCTCCTAGCGGCGGGGCGACGGGCCCTCACACTCCCGGTTCGGCCCGCGTCGGGATCCGCTGAGCCCCTGCACCCAACCCGCAACGCCCCGCACCGCCACACCGGGCCCCGCACCACATACGGCCCAGCCGCGCGCACCGCTCACCACGCGCAGCGCTCACCACGCGCAGCCGGTGTCCGGCTGGGCGTGATGGGTGTGTCCGGGCGGTCGAGACCCCTCTGGGTGCCAGCCGTGAGCGTGCGCGAGGTGGCCGGCGGCAGTGCGGCCGGCGCCGCGGTGAGCCGGCGGAGGTCAGGTGGTGGCGAGCAGGGCCCGCAGCGCGGCCCAGGCGCCTTCGGCCGTGACCCGCTCGTCGAGGTCCTGGCGCAGGAAGGCGCTGATCCGCGGCCACGCCGCATTGGCGCGGTCGGCCTCCGGGTTGGTGCCCGGGACGTACGCGCCGATCTCCACCAGCTCGCGGACCTCCCGGTGGGCGGCCATCAGCCGGCGCAGCTCGGCGGCGTCCGCGCGCTGCTCGCGCGTGGTGATCTTGTTGGCCACCCGGGAGATCGAGTCGAGGGCCTGGATGCTGGGGAAGTGGCCGGCGGTGGCCAGCTTGCGGTCCAGCACGATGTGGCCGTCCAGGATCGAGCGGGCCGCGTCCGCGATCGGCTCGTTGTGGTCGTCGCCCTCGACCAGGACCGTGTAGAGGCCGGTGATGCTGCCCCGGGCACCCGGCCCGGCGCGTTCCAGCAGCGAGGCCAGCATCGCGAAGACCGACGGCGGGTAGCCGCGGGTGGCCGGCGGCTCGCCGACCGAGAGGCCGACCTCGCGCTGGGCCATCGCCGCGCGCGTCACGCTGTCCATCATCAGCAGCACGTCGGAACCCTCGTCCCGGTAGTACTCGGCGATCCGGGTGGCCACCGAGCCGGCCCGGAGCCGGACCAGCGGGGGCGTGTCCGAGGTGGCGATCACCACCACGGACCGGGCCAGGCCCTCCTCGCCGAGGTCGTGCTCGATGAACTCGCGCACCTCGCGGCCCCGCTCGCCGACCAGGGCGACCACGTTCAGCTCCGCCGAGGTGCCCCGGGTGATCATGCTCATCAGGGTGGACTTGCCGACGCCGGAGCCGGCGAAGATGCCGATCCGCTGGCCGCGGCCGCACGGGACGAGGGTGTCCAGCACCCGTACGCCCAGGGACATCGGCCGGTCGACGAGCTGGCGCTCCATCGCCGAGGGCGGGGCCTGATCGATCGAGACCAGCTCGCCGCGCAGCGGGGGCCCGCCGTCCATCGGACGGCCCAGGCCGTCCAGGATCCGGCCGCGCAGGTCGGGTCCGACGGCGATGCGCAGCGGCCCGCCGGTGCTCTTGGCCGGGGTGCCGGCGCCGATCCCGGCGATCGGGCCGAGCGGCAGGCAGTTCAGCTGTTGCCCGTCCAGGGCCGCGACCTCGGCGAGCACCGCGTCCGGCCCCTCGCCGATCTGCAGCAGCTCGCCGACGCGGGCCTCCAGCCCGCTCACCGTCACCCGCAGGCCCACGGCCCCGGTGACCCGGCCGCTGACCGAGGGCCGGGCCGCGGCGATCGCGCTGCGCATGCGGTGCTGGAAGACATCGGTCATGGTGGACTTCTTCAGATTCGGAGGGCTTCCCGCGCCCGTTGCACCGCGGCCGCGATGGTCGCGTCGACGGTCGCGGTGCCGGTCTCGGCGACCGCGTCGCCGGGCCGGAGGGTCGGGTCGGCGTGCAGTTTGATTGGACGGCCCTGGTACTCGAAGGTGCCGTCCTCGTCGTCGACCAGGTGGGCGTAGTCGTCGGGGTGCAGGCGGACCAGCATGTCGCCGTGTTCCGGCGCCGCGGTCATCGCCCGCCGCAGCGCGTCCCGCCCGCGTCCCTCGTCGTCGTGCAGGGTGCGCCCGACGATCGCCTCGGCCAGCTCGAACGCGCTGCTCAGCACGACTTCCTGCAGCTCGGTGAAGGTCGGCATGAGCTGGTTCTCCAGCTCGGTGACGGCCCGGCCGAGCGCGTTCACGGCCTGCGCCAGGGCCGCCGACCGCCGCTGCTCGTGGTGTTCCTCGGCGGCCCGCGCGCGAGCCGCGGCCTCCTCGGCGGCGGCCGCGGCATCGCGTTTGCCCTGCGCCCAGCCTTCCGCGTAGCCGGTGGTCCGGGCCTGCTGACGGGCCTCCTCCAGCAACTTCGGGTCGTTCGGGTCGGGCATCCGCAGGTCGGTGGCGAACCGGGCGGCGGCGGCGCTCTGCGCCACCGCGCCGCGGATGACCGGGCCGTCAGGCGATGAGCTCATCGGCCTCGCCACCACGCTGGATCTCGATCTGGCCGGAGTCCTCCAGGGTGCGGATGACACCGACGATCTTGGCCTGTGCCTCCTCGACCATCTTGACCTTGACCGGGCCGAGCAGGTCCATCTCCTCCAGGAGGTTCTCCCGGCCGCGCTCGGAGAGGTTCTTGGTGACCTTGTCGCGCACGCTCTCCGGGACGCCCTTGAGGGCGGTGGCCAGGTCGGCCGGCTCCACCTGGCGCAGGATCAGCTGCACCGCGCGCTCCTCGAGGTTCACGATGTCCTCGAACATGAACATCCGGCGCCGGATCTCCTCGGCCAGCTCCGGGCTGCGGGCGTCGAGGGCCTCCAGGATGAGCCGCTCGGTGGTGCGGTCGGCACGGTTGATGATGTCGACCAGCGGCTGCAGGCCGCCGACCGTGGAGAGCTCGTCCGGCTGCAGCACGCTGGACAGCTTGCGCTGCAGGGCGCTCTCCACCTGGCGGATGATGTCCGGCGAGGTACGGTCCATGATCGCGATGCGGTGGGCAACCTCGGTCTGCACCTCCAGCGGCAGGCCGGCCAGGATCGACGAGGCCAGCGCCGCCGGGATGTGCGCGAGCACCAGGGCGATCGTCTGCGGGTGCTCGTACTGGACGTAGGAGAGCAGCTGCCGCGGGTCGGCGTGGCTCAGGAAGTTGAACGGGATGTCGTTCATCGACGCTTCGAGCCGGTCCAGGATCAGCGCCGCGCGTTCCTTGCCGAGGGACGCCTCCAGCAGCTCACGGGCGTAGTCCATGCCACCGGACCCGGCGAACCGGGTGGTCGCCATGGCATAGAACTCGTCCAGCACGTCGTCGACCTGGACGGGGTCGAGCTTGCCCAGCCGCGCGACTTCCGCGGAGAGCATCTCGACCTCCTTCTCCGACATGTTCGCGAGCACCTGCGCGGATTGCTCCTTGCCGAACTGGATCAGCATGATCGCGGCTTTGCGGACGCCCGTCATGGAGA
Source organism: Actinoplanes siamensis (assembly GCF_016862395.1). Lineage (GTDB taxonomy): Bacteria > Actinomycetota > Actinomycetes > Mycobacteriales > Micromonosporaceae > Actinoplanes > Actinoplanes siamensis. The sequence goes on from NZ_BOMW01000033.1 coordinate 75,257, forward strand.
GCGTGGTGAGCGCGGGTGTGGTCAACGCGTACTCCTAGAACCGTCTTTCTTGCCTTCTGGGGGTGTCAGTGGTGCGTCGCGTCGGCGGACATCCAGCCGCGCAACAGAGTCGCCATCTCGTCCGGCTTCTCCTTGACCATCTCCTCGATCTCGCGGTGCCGTTCCTCGCGAGCCTCGTCGTGCTCCTCCACGGGCACGCCGCTCTCCAGCATCCCGGCCGCGTGCATGGCCTGGGTGGCCTCCAGCTCGGCCTGGCGCTGCGCGTCCAGCGCGGCCTGCATCTGCTCCAGGTGCGCCTTCTCCTCGGCGCTGAGCTGCTGGCGGCGCTGGGCCCGCCGGCTGGCCCGCCAGGCCAGGAAGATCAGCAGCAGCACCACGGAGGCGAGCGCGCCGGTCTTGATCAGGGTGAGCTGCTTGTTCTGCTTCTCCGCGGCGGCCGCGGCGGCCAGTTCGTCCTTGGCCGACTGCTGGGCCGAGGTGTCGAACGGCATGGCGCTGACCGCGATGGTGTCGCCGCGGGTGGAGTCCACCCCGGCGGCCGAGCTGATCAGCTGCTGCACCTGGGTCGGGTCGATGGCGGCCGCGGTGGTGCTGTCCAGCAGGACCGCGACGCTGAGCCGGCGGATGCTGCCCGGCGCCTTCCGGCGGACCTCGCGCACCTCGTTGACGGCGTTCTGCCGGGCCTCGTTCTTGTTGGCGTACTGCCCGTTGGAGCCGGCGCCGTTCGGGACCTGGATGTTGTCCGGGCCCAGCACGCCGCCGTTGCCGACGCCGTTGCCGCTGTAGGTCTCGGAGCTGTTGGTCTCGGAGAGCGACGGGAGGGAGGGGTCGGAGCTGTACTTCTTGCTGCTCGTCTCGGTCGAGTCGAAGTCCAGGTCGGCGGTGACGGTGACGACCGAGTGCGAGGGCCCGACCAGCCGGTCCAGCATGCCCTGCAGCGAGGCGTTCATCCGGTTCTGGAATTCGACGGTCTGTGCCTCCGAGCCGCTGTCCCCGCCGGTGGCGATGGCGGCGCCGCCGCCCGTGGAGAGGATCTTGCCGTCCGCGCCGGCGACGGTGACCTGGGTCGGGTCGAGGCCTTCGACGCTGGACGCGACCAGGTGCACGATGGCCTGGACCTGGTCGCCGTTGAGCGGTGCGGTGGACTTCGAGGCGACCAGCACCGAGGCGGTCGGTTTGGCGCTGTTGTCGGCGAAGACGTCCTTCTTCGGCAGCACGAGGTGCACGGTGGCCGCCTCGACGCCGTCGATCGACTTGATCGTCTTGGCCAGCTCGCCCTCCAGCGCCCGCTGGTAGTTGGCGTGCTGCATGAAGTCGCTGGTGGTGATGCCCTGCTGGTCCAGCAGCGAATAGCCGGTGCCCTCGTCGTTGGGCAGGCCCTCGCCGGAGAGCTGGAGACGCAGGGTGTTCACCTGGTCCTGCGGCACCATGATGGTCTGGCCGTCGTTGGCCAGTTCGTACTTGGTGCCGGCCTTCTGCAGCGACTCGACGATGGCGCCGGCGTCCTTGGTCGACAGGTTGTTGAACAGGATGGCGTACGACGGTTTGGCCGCCCACGTCGCGAAGAAGTACCCACCGACGACGATGGCCAGCACCGCGAAGATCGTGACAGCCTTCTGTCCCGGCGTGAAGGACTTGAAGGTGTCCGTGATGCGGCGTACCGGTGCGGGAAGGCGGTCAGTCATGTCAGGCCTGCATCCTCATGATTTCCTGGAAGGCCTCGACGGCCTTGTTACGAACGGCGAGAGTCATCTGGAGCCCGAGGGACGCCTCGTTCGCGGCCATCGTGTACTGGGCCGGGTCCTGCAGCGTTCCGTTGGCGACCTGGACGGCGAGGTCGCTCGCCTTGTCCTGGGAGGCTTGGACGCTCTCCAAGCCCTTGGACAGCATCCGGGCGAAGTCGGCGTTCGGACTGGGTGTCTTGGCCGTCTCGTCCAGGTTCAACTCATCCGAAATACCAGACATTCCGAGTTTGCCCGAGATGCCGGAGATTCCGTTGAAGCCGGAGATCGCGCCGATGGGATTGATCGCGCTCATGACTACTTCCCGAGGTTGATGGCGGCGGCGTAGGCGTCCCGCGCCCGGTCCACTACTGAAAGGTTTGCCTGGTACGAGCGCTGCGCCATGATCATCTGGGCCATCTGGCTGCCCATGTCGATGTCCGGCCGGCGGACGTACCCCTGGTTGTCGGCCAGCGGGTTGTCCGGCTCGTAGGCCAGGATCCCCTGGGCGCTGCCGAGCTGCACGCCGGCCACCTCGGCGCCGTTGCCGTCCTGCGCTGCCCGGGCCTGCACGTAGCGGGCCTGGAACGCGTTCTCGGACGTACGACTGGTGTTGTTCATGTTCGCGATGTTGTCGGAGACCGCGTCGAGCCACTTGCGGTAGACCGTGACGCCGGTGCCCGCGACCCCGATGGCGTTGAAGATGCTCATCCTCAGGCTCCCTTGATGGCGTCGCGCAGCAGGCCGTACTTGCTGTCGATGGCGCGCAGGGTGAGCTGGTAGCGCATCGTGGTGTCGATGTGCGACAACGTCTCCTCGTCGAGGTTCACGTTGTTGCCGTTGAGCCGGGTGGGCTCCAGCGACTCCTGCACACTCGGGCTGATGCCCAGCGGCGACTCGCCGCGGGCGACGGCGCCCTGGAGCGCCTCCTCGAATTTGACCTTACGGGCCTTGAAGCCCGGGGTCTCGACGTTGGCGATGTTGTTGGCGATGGCGTTCTGCCGGGCCGACAGGCCGGTGACAGCGACACGCAGTGCAGACGTGGAGACGTCGTCGAACAATTTCGCAGCTCCTGATCGATCCGTTCGGCCGCCGATCCATGGCTGTTCCGTGAGCGATCCGTGCTCGTACCATGCAGTTCGGCGTGCCAGGCGATCCGCTGAGCGTCAGACGGTTGCTGCGAGGTTGCACGCGAAAACGTCCCGGACCCCCATCGGGGGTCCGGGACGTTCGGGGTCCTGCTCACATGGCGCAATCCAGGTAGACCGGTCGCTTGACCGCCTCGCCGGTCTCGATCCGGGCGGTCGCCGCCGCCTGCTGCCGGTTCGCGGTGAGCCGCCGGGCGATCTCCTGCGCCGCGGCCAACTGCCGGGTGAGGATCTCGTCGGCCCGGGGCTTGAGCTCCAGCGGCAGAGCGCCCAGCTCGGTGGGCGGCTTCCAGATGTCGGCCGGCGGCGTCTCCGCGTGGCGGCGCTCGTCGGCGAGCATCGCCTCGACCGCCGCGACGTCCATTTCCAGCTCGTCGAGCGCCGCCGTCCAGGCGCCCCGCCAGTCCTGGGTCATCGCCGTGCTCAACCCGCCGCGGACGCGACGGCCGCCTCGCGCCACGCGTCGCGCAGCGGCTCGAGCAGCTGCCGGCAGACGGCAACACGCTCCGGACTCTTGGCGATGTTCGCCCCGATCAGCTCGGAGAGCAGGTAGCCGTAGAGGTTCGCCAGGCCGGGAGCGCCCTCCCAGGCGTTCACGTCCAGCGTGACCCGCAGCTCCAGGATGATCTCCTGCGCGTGGTTCAGCTTGTCGTTGGCAGTCGCGAGGTCGCCCTTGACCAGCGCGTCCTCACCGTGTGTCAGGTCCAGGATGAGCCGGTCGTAGAGCATCGTCAGCAGCTTCGCGGGGGAAGCCGTGTTGATGGAGTCCTGCAGGTAGCGGTCACGAAGGTTGGGCGCGGTCATGGGTCTCCTCGGTCAGGGCCGGCGGCGGGCGGGTCGTCGGTCGGTACGTCGGTCGCGGGTCAGCCCAGGCTGGCCAGCTGCCCGGAGAGCCAACTGGACTGGCTCTTCAGGTTGCCGAGCGAGGTCTCCAGGGCGGTATACGTCCGCTGCAGCGCTTCCTTCTTCGCGGCGAGGCGCACGTCCCAGTTGTCGATCTGGTCGTTGAGCGAGGCGATCTCGCTCTTCCGGCCGGTCATCACGCCGGTGATGGCGTTGGACTGCGTTTCGGTGAGCTTCTTGAACTTGTTGCCGAGCGCGATGCCGGCTTCCTGCACCTTGCTCGGGTTGGTGTTGTACGCGTCGGTGAAGGCGCCCTCGTCGAACGCGAGCGTCCCGTCCTTGTTCAGCGTGACACCGAGCTGCTTGAGCGAGCCGAAGTCCACGGTCGTGCTGGTCTCGTTGCCGTTCGCGTCGGTTCCGGACCGGGTGTACGACAGCCCGTTGCTGACCGCGCTGAGCAGCGCCGAGCTCATCTGCCGGACGGTGAAGTCACCGGTCAGCGGAGAGCCCTTCTTGGTGTCGGTGTCGTACGCGGTCTGCGTCTTGATCTCGGCGAGCGCCGCGTTGACGCCGTCCACCAGCGCCTGCATCTTGCCGGCGATGGCCTTGGTGTCGTTGGTGGCGTCGACCGTGACGTCGTTCTCCTCCTTCGACACGGTCAGCGTCACGCCGGGCATCAGCCCGCTGAACGTGTTCGAGGAGCTGGTGACCTTGTACTCCGACGCGGTGCCCGGGTTCATGGTCAGCTCGGCGTCCTTGGCGGCCGTGGTCGTCGGGCTGGAGCTGCCGGAACCGTGGTTCTCCAGGCCGGCGATCTGGAAGCCGTTGGCGGCGCCGCTCTTCATCGAGGTGAACTGGATGACACCCTGGTTGCCCGAGGTGTTGACCACCGAGGCGCGGATGCCGAGCGTGCCGGACTGGTTGTTGACGGCGGTGGAGAGGCTCGCCGCGGTGCGCGGCTCCGGGACGTCGATGACCACCGGGGAGCCCACGGCGGTGAACTCGTCGTAGCCGTTGGCGTCCTTGGCCCAGCTGCCGGGCTGCACGGTGATCTGGGACGGGTAGACGCCCTGGGCGGTGGTGTCGTCAGCGGTGAGCACGGTGGTCTGCGACCGGGCCACCGAGGTGACGTCGAACTTGGCGGTGCCGGCCATGCCGGTCAGGCCGCCGGTCGCGGTGGCGGTGACGCCCGTCGAGCTGGACGTGGCGGTGAGGGCCCGCCAGGAGCCGAGCCCGGCCAGCGACTCGGCAGCCGACTTCACCGACTTGACCTTGGCGTTGACCGAGAGGTAGGAGGCCACCGCGGTCTGTGCCGTCTCGACCTTGGTCTTGAGCTTGGTCTGCGGGGCCGACTCGACCTGCATCAGCGAGCTGATCAGGGAGGAGGTGCTGAGGCCACTGACGAGGCCGTCGACGGAGCTGGTCACGGGAGCCTGCCTTTCGTACCGAGGATCTTCGTACCGGGGACGAGTGCGGAGCGGGGGCAGCCGGCTGGGCTTGCCGGCTACCCCCGACTCTTCGGTCGTTCCTTGCGCGAATTCAGCCGCTACCGGTGGTTATCCGGTTGCGGTCCGCGGTCAGCGGAGCAGCGACAGCACGTTCTGCGCGGACTGGTTGGCCTGCGACAGCATCGAGGTGCCGGCCTGGGTGAGGATCTGGCTCCGGGTGAAGGAGACCATCTCCTGGGCCATGTCGGTGTCCCGGATCCGGGACTCCGAGGCGGACAGGTTCTCCACCGCCACGTTGAGGTTGTTGATGGTGTGCTCGAAGCGGTTCTGGTGCGCACCGAGCTTGGCCCGCTTGTCGGAGACCGACTGGATGGCCGTGTCCAGCGCGTCCATCGCCTCGGAGGCACCCGACTTGGTGCCGGCGACCGGGTCGGCGGCCTTGGTCAGGTCCAGGTTCGCCAGGCCGAGGGTCTTCGAGTTGATGGCCCCGATGCCGACGCTCAGCGTCTCGCCGGAGTTCGCGCCGATCTGGAAGGCGCCCGGGGTCGACGACTGGGCGGTGGCCGGCGCGCTGAGCCCCAGCTCGGTCGAGGTCATCGTGAAGCCGGTGGTGCCGGACGCGCTGAAGGTGATGTTGCCGGTGGTCTTGTCGACCTCGGCGGCGACCTCCAGCGTCACGTCGCCGTGCCCGGCGTCCTTCAGGGCGGTGGCGATCGCGTCGTTGACCTTCGCGGCGGCGGCCTGCGGGCTGATCGTGCCGCCGGAGCCGTTGCTGAAGTCGACGTTGGCGACGCTGATCGGCGGGCTCAGGGTCTTGCCGCCGAGGTCGGTGATCTGCAGGTCGGTCGTGCCGGCCGGCATGGTCGGGATGTTGCCGGTGGCCGGCGGGGTGGCGGCGGTGCCCGGGATCGGGGTGCCGGTCGTCTTGGCCGACATGCCGAAGGAGCCGTCGAGCAGCTTCGACTTGCCGAACGCGGTGGTGTCGCTGACCCGGTCGATCTCCGAGGCGAGCTGCGTGAACTCGGCGTTCGCGGCCTTCTTCGCCTCGTCGTCGAGGGACGCGTTGTTGGCCTGGACCGCCAGGTCACGCATGCGCTGCAGCATGCTGGTGGTCTCGTTGAGAGCACCCTCAGCGGTCTGCACGACGCTGATCGCGTCCTGGGCGTTGCGGACGGCGACCTTGAGGCCACCGGTCTGCGCGCGCAGGCCCTCGGAGATCGAGAGACCGGCCGCGTCGTCCGCGGCCCGGTTGATCCGGAAACCGCTGGACAGCTTCTCCAGCGACTTCTGCATCTGGTTGTCGGTGACCGACAGGTTCCGGTAGGCGTTCTGCGCGGCGATGTTCTGGTTGATGCGAAGACCCATTGGGTGATTCCTCCTTGACTGGGGTCTTGTGCGGCCCATCCATGAGCCGGTGCTGCGTGTTTCCCTTCGGCGGTGCGTCGAAGGGCCCTGAGGATTCTCCGAGAATTCTTCGGGCTTTTCGGGCTAACGCGGAGAAATGCCGATTGGGGGAAACCGCTCAGCGGCACCGCGAACATGCCGACCTGTCCGAATGAGCGGGTTGCCAACGGGGTGCGGCCCGACCAGCGAACGACGGAGGACCAGGGTGAGCCTGACCGACCTGGCCAGCGTCCTGTGGCGCTCTCGCGAGCTGCTGGAGATGCTGCTGTTCAAGCTAGAGGAGGAGCAGCTGCTCCTCGCGGCGAACCGATCGCGCTGGCTCAGCCACGCCACCCGTGAGGTGGAGGTGGTGCTCGACCAGATCCGGCAGACCGAGGTCATCCGCGCCGCGTACGCCCAGGAGGTCGCCGCCGAGCTCGGCCTGGCCCCGGAGGCCTCGCTGGGCGAGCTGGCCGACGCCGTCCCGGATCCCTGGTCGGACCTGCTGCACCAGCACCGCAAGGCGTTCCTGCTGCTGACGTCGGAGATCCGGGCCCTGGCCGACGTCAATCGCGACCTGCTCACCGCGGGTCAGCGCGCGGCTCGCGAAACCATGCTCGTGTTCGCCGAGACTGTGGAAACGTACGGGCCGCAGGGCCAGACCGTCACCGGCGGCGTCCGCCGCCCCACCCTCGTTGATGAGGCGATCTGATGGGCAGCACTTTCAGTGGACTCAACACGGCACTGACCTCCCTGTACGCGCAGCGGCGCGGCCTGGACGTCACCGGCCAGAACATCGCCAACGCGAGCACCGAGGGGTACACCCGGCAGCGCGTGGTGATGCAGTCGCAGAACGCGAACCTGGTGCCCGGCGTCTACGCCACCACCACCGCGGTCGGCAACGGCGTCACCGTCTCCTCGGTGGAGCGGCTTCGCAACGCGGCCCTGGACCAGCGCAGTTACGCCGAGCACGCGAGCTCGGCGTACCACAACGCGCGGGCCGGGTCGTACAACCTGATCGAGGACGTCTTCGCGGAACCCAGCGACACCGCCCTGCAGGCCCGGCTCGCCGACATGTGGGACGGCTGGAACGCGATCACCACCAACCCGGACCAGCTGGCCGGCAAGTCGGCGGTGCTGGAGCAGGCGAACACGGTGGCCGCCACGCTGAACGACGCGGCCTCCTCGCTGAACAACCAGTACGAGGCGGCCCGCACCGGTCTGGACACCTATGTCGGCGACGTCAACAAGGCGGCCGACGCGGTGGCCAAGCTGAACAACCAGATCGTCATCGCCACCCAGGCCGGTCTGCAGGCGAACGAGCTGCAGGACCAGCGGGCCCAGCAGATCCTCAAACTGTCCGAGCTGATCGGCGCGAGCGCCGTCGAGACGCCGAACGGCGCGATCAGCGTGTTCGTTGGCACCGCGCCGCTGGTCGCCGGATTCAGCACCCGGGAGATCGAGATCGAGCCGGGCGGCGCCGCCCGCCTGGAGGACCTGGCCACCAGCGAGGTCAACCTGCGTTTCAAGGACACCAAGGCCGCGGTAGGCGCCGGCGGGAGCATGGGCGCCTCGATGGAGCTGCTCGCCAGGGGCGGCACGCTGGACAGCATCACCAAGCGACTCGACACGGTGGCGGGCAAGCTCGCCGACTCGGTCAACCGGATCCATGCGGAGGGCTTCGCCACCGACGGTACGACCGGTGAGCCGTTCTTCGTCCGCAACGACAACGGCTCGGCCACCGGTATCACCGCCGCGCAGATCAGGGTGGCGGTCACCGACCCGGCGAAGGTGCAGATCTCCAGCGGCGACCCGACCGGGACGCCCAGGATCCTGGACGGCAACATCGCGGACCGGATCTCCGACCTGGCCGACTCGAAGACCGACGCCGACGCCGAGTACCAGTCGATGATCGGCGAGCTGGGCGTCTCGGCGCAGTCCGCGCTCCGCCGGCGGGACGTGCAGAACGCGGTGACCGACCAGGTGGACGCGGCCCGGGACGCGGAATCCGGGGTGAATCTCGACGAGGAGATGACGAACCTGCTCACCTACCAGCGTGGGTACGAGGCGGCCAGCCGGGTGCTCACCACGATCGACTCGATGCTCGACCAATTGATCAACCGCACCGGCATGGTCGGTAGGTAAGGGAGCCCGTCATGAGCAGCAGCCCGAGGGTCACCGAAAGCAGCGTGCGCACCCGCACCATGGCCAGCCTGCAACGCAACCTGAACCGGACCCAGCAGGCGCAGGACCAGATCTCCAGCGGCAAGCAGCTGAACCGCCCGTCGGACTCGCCGACCGGCACGGTCACCGCTCTGCAGCTGCGCGGGGAGGTGCGGGCGAACCGGAAGTACTCGGCCAACGCCGACGACGCGGTCGGCCGGCTCGGTGTCGTGCAGGACAACCTGCAGTCGTCGGTGGAGCTGCTGACCGTGGCCCGCAACCTGACTCTGGAGGCGAAGAGCACCGGCGGACAGGGCACGCCCGAGGCCAACCGGGCCCGGGCCGAGCAGCTCGGACAGATCAAGGCGAACCTGGTCCAGTTCGCCAACTCCAAGTACCTGGACCGGCCGGTCTTCGGCGGCTCGACGCCGGACGCCGAGGCCTACGACAGCTCGGGCAAGTACGCGGGGGAGGCGGCCGGCCAGACGTTCCGGGCGATCGGGCCGAACGCGAAGGTCCGGGTCGACGTCCGTGGTCCCGAGGTGTTCGGCCCCGACCAGGCCGCGGACGGCACGGACAATCCCACCCAGATGTTCCGGGTGTTGGACAACATCATCGACGCGATGAAGTCCGGAGATGTGGACGCGCTGGACACCGGACTACAGAACCTCGACAAAGCGTCCGATCTCGTGAAATCCACTCTTTCGGACGTAGGTGCCCGATACAATCGGGTTACCCAGATGAAGCAGTCCGCTGAGGACCGCTTGATGTCCGTGTCGTCGCAGCTGTCCGATATCGAGGATGTCGACCTGCCCAAGGCGATCATGGAATTGCAGCTCCAGCAGACCTCGTATCAGGCCGCCCTGGCCGCCACGGCCAAGGTGATCCAGCCCTCGCTCATCGATTTCCTGAGGTGACCATGACTACTCGCACCATGTCCCGACCGATCGAGGCCACCATGACCGACCCGTCGCTGGGCCTGCCGACCATCTCGATGGCGGTCCCCATGCCTGGGTTCCCGGCGCACAAGGAATTCGTCCTGGTGCGACTGAACGACGACGGTCTGCTCTACGCTCTCACCTCGCTCGACAACCCGGAGCTGCGCTTCCTGGTGGCCCCTCCGGAGCCGTTCTTCCCGGAATACGCCCCGGAGATCGACGACGCGGTGTTCGCGGCGCTGAACACCAAGGACCCGGACCGCGTGCTGCTGCTGACCGTCATCACCGCGAGCAAGGAGGAGACCACCGCGAACCTTCTCGCACCGATCGTGGTGGACCGCGACAGCATGCGCGCCATGCAGACGATCCTGACCGGCTCGGGTTACCCGGTCCGGGCGATCATGAATCGGGCGTTCTGAACCTCCCGTGCAGGCGCGGTCGCGAACCCTTGCGGCCGCGCCTTTGCCATGCTGTCCGTTCCATGGCTGGAGGAGGGCGTCGATGCTTGTGCTGACCAGGCGAGCCGGAGAGAGCGTGATGATCGGCGACGATGTCGTGATCACCGTGCTCGAGGCCCGGGGCGACGTCATCCGGCTGGGCATCCAGGCTCCGCGCGACGTGCAGGTGCACCGCGAGGAGGTGTACCGGGAGCTGCAGGAGGCGAACCGGGAGGCCGCGTCGCCGAGCGACGAGGCCGTGGACGCGATCGCCCGGATGATGCGGGAGAAGCCGGCCGAGTGAGAGCCGCGCCCGCCGCTGACCGTGACGGGCGCACCTCACCTGCACCGGCGGCTGACCCCGGGGACAACGTATGGTCGGCATTCTTCTCCACGACAGAGAACTTCGGTCGGGGAGCGGACAGTGGTCGCAGAGCGGGAATCAGTCATCGGCGGCGGTGCGATCGGCACCGCGTGCGCGCTTGACCTGACGGTGGACGCACACGTGCACACCGGTTTCTCGGCCGGGCGGGACGCCGTCGGCGTGGTGGTCTCGGCCGCCGACCGCGCCGGCCTGACCGCGCTCACCTTCGCCGACCAGGCCGGGCCGGACACCACCTGGCTGACCGCGTACGCGGACGCCGTGCGCCGGGCCCGGCACCGCACCGAGATGACGCTGCGGGTGGCCGTCGAGGTGGAGGTGGTCCGCCCGGACGGCTGGCTGGCCCTCCCGCCCGACCTGACCCAGCTGGACGCCCTGTCGGTGGCGATCTCCGCCCTGCCGCTCGGCGACGAGTTGCTGGACGTCCGGTCGGTCCGGGCCCGGCTCGCGGCCGGCGAGACGACAGTCGAGCGGGTGGCGGAGGATCTGGTCACGGCCACCGTGCGCGGTCTGGAGCGGGCCTCCCGGTATGTGCCCACCCAGCTTGCCCGCCCGCTCGTGCTGCTGACCCAGGCCGGTGTCGACGACGCCGCGGTGTCGCCCTCGCTGATCGGCGAGCTGGCCGCCGCGTGCCGGGCCACCGGCACCGTGGTGGAGATCAGCGAGGCCTGGCGCAGCCCGTCCCCGCGCCTGGTGGCGATGCTGCGGGACGCCGGTGTGACGCTGGTGCCCGCGAGTGACGCCCGGTACGCCGCCGAGGTGGGCGGCTGGCAGTACCTGCGACGAGTCTGACCACTGTCTCCGCGAAAGTGAACACGGGTCGCGGTCGCCTCCGTACTCTCTGTGATGCCAGCACTTCAGCATGGGAGAGATGCGATGAGTATGGTTCAGCAGGCCATCGAGGTGAGTGCGCCGCTGCACACGGTGTACGAACAACTCGCCGCGTTCGAGAACTACCCGCGGTTCATGACCGGGGTCCGTCAGGTCACCCCGACCGGAGGCGACCAGACGCACTGGATCATGGACGTCGACGGCAAGCGCCGGGAATTCGACGCGCAGATCATCGAGCGGACCCCGGACGAGCGGGTCTCCTGGTCCACCATGGAGGGCCCGCTCCTCGCCGAGACCATCACGCTGCGCCCGATGGGGGAGACGAAGACCCAGATCGTCGCTCAGCTCGAGGCCGACATCGCCTTCCTCATGCCCAGCGACAGGCACGGACAGGAATCGCTGAACCGCCGTCTCAAAGCCGATCTGACCACGTTCAAGGGCCTGGTCGAGAGCGGGGTCCTGGGCGGTCGACCGATGCCCACCGGGGCCAGCAGCAAGCGCCTGGCCAGCCCGTCGCACACGCTGTTCGGCACCTCCCGCGACTTCGCCTCACCGGCCTCGGTGGCCGCTCGGGTGCACAAGCACCCACCGGCCACGCAGCCCGCGCCGGAGCCGGGCGCGGGCTGGGACACCGGCGCCGCCGACCTGGGCAACGCCGACCCGACCGGCACCGGGCTCACCGACAACCCGCTGCACCACCCGGCCGGCCCGGGGAACCTGCCGGGCGGCGGAGAGCAGACGACCAGGCGTGGTGCCGGACCGATGGGCGGCATGTCCGGGACCGCCCGGATGGGCGGGAACACCGCGGCCGGCGACAACTGGGGCAGCGGGATGATCAACGAAGAGGATCGCGGCATCGGCTGACCGGGCCGATCCCGACCGGACAGGGCCGCTCCCGCACGGGAGCGGCCCTTGTGTCGCGCGCGGCTACGGCAACGTCGGGGAGGGCGTCTCGCCCGGCGCCCGGGGCGCGGTCTCCAGGGTGATCAGCAGGCGGGCGCCCCGCGGCTTCGCGTGTTCGTAACGCAGCGAGCCGCCGTTCGCCTCCACCAGGTGCCGGGCGATGAACAGGCCCAACCCGGCGCCCCGGATGAACCTGCCGAAGAGATTGGGCAGCAGGTCATCCGGAATGCCCGGACCGCTGTCCCGGACCTCCAGCAACACCGTCTCCGGGCCCTCCCGATCGGCCCGGACCTCGACCGGGGCCGCGCCGTGCGCCAGCGCGTTCTTCAGCAGGTTCTCCACCACCGCGATCAGGTGGCCGCGGTCGGCCAGCGCGGAGAGGCCGTCGTCGATGGTGATCTTCACCTGGTCCGCGCCGCCGGTGACCCTGGTGGCCGCCTCGGCGACCTCGCGCAGCGGCACCGGCACCCGCCGCGCGGTGACCGCGCCGGTGTCCAGCCGGAACAGCAGCTGCAGGTCGTTCATCATCTTGACCAGCCGCCGGGTGTTCTTGTCGACCTTCCGGGCCAGCTCCAGCCGGATGTCGTCGGGCAGATCCCCCCAGTCCGCGCAGAGCAGCTCGGCGAGGCTGGCGATCGAGCTGATCGGCTGCGCCATGTCGTGGGTGAGCATCGAGGTGAGGTCGTTCTTGAAGGCGAGCGCCGAGGCCAGCTGGGCGTTGCCGCGCTCCAGCTCGTCGGCGTGCCGGCTGAGCGCCTCCTCGGCGCGCTTGCGCTCGGCGATGTCGACGTAGGTGGCCACGTACCCGCGCGGGGCGCCAGCCTCGTCGGCGATGGTGGCCACGGTGGCCAGCACCGGGACGGTGGTGCCGTCGGCGCGGGGCAGCAGCCAGTCGCCGCCGGCGCCGGGCAGGGGTGGCGCGGGTGCCTCGGCGACGGTGTCGTAACCGGTCAGCTCACGCCAGCGGCGGTTCACGTCGATGACCCGGTAGTTGGCGTCGAGCACCATCACCGCCTCGTTCATCGACTGCCACAGGGTCTCGGCGAAGTCCGGCCGCAGGCGCGGTTCGGCAGCGGGCCCGGGGGGCGCGGGCGGGGGCGGGGGCGCGTCGAGGCGGTACACCAGGGCGGCGAGCACCGTCACCACGGTGATGCCGCCGAGGAAGAGGGCCGATCCGGAGGCGACCGCGGCCGCGGCGATCAGGGCGACGGTGACGCCCCAGATCGCCGACCGCTTCCGCCCGCCACGGACGGCGTAGATCAGCAGGGCAAGTCCGGCCACGATCAGGCCGGCCGCCGGAGCGGGTGTGGCGCCGCCAACTTCCAGGAAGCCGATGACGGCCACCGTGGCCCCGGCGCATCCGGCGATCACCCGGGACAGATCGCCCACGCCGCGCGCCGCGATATGCACACATACCCCCATGACGTGAGGAAATGAGCATATCGCGGCGCGATCGACTGATTACCCGTCGTCACTTACCCGCCCAGAAGAACCCTTTCTCCAGGCGGACCTTGCTACCCACGCGGGCGATCTGAGCATGCATCCGGTTCGCGTGATGGCCGCAGAAGGCCAGGTCACCGCCGCTGCTCAGGGTCACTTCGAGTTTGGCGGCCGCGCCACAACGGTCGCAGCGCTCGGTGAGCTCGCCGACGGTGTCGATCTCGGGCGACAGCAGGGTGGTCATATCGCTCTCCTTGCTCATGGCCGAATGAAGCGGCGCTCAACGGCGGTGTGCAGCGTCCTGACAGCGGACTAGATCGGCCCAGGGCCAGATGGCCTTAGCGGTTCGGACCCCTTGTGACCGGTGCAACGCCGATGCACCGGACCGCGACCCGGACCAGCACCTCTCCGTCTCCAACATTCCCGCAAGCCGCTCCGGCATGCCCCCTGGGGCCGGTGCACCTGACTGAGGGAGACATTCGATGCCCGGTTCCGCCGCCCGTCGCCTGGCCGTCCGCTTCGCGGCCGTCGCGAGCGCCGCCACCGCCGTCCTCTGCGGTTTCACCGGTCCGGTCCCGGCCGCCGCGGCGCCGGCCGCTCCGCGGACCGGAACCATCCTGGAGGCCGGCGCCGCCGGCGCGATCCAGGACAGCTACATCGTCGTGCTCAAGGCCGGCGTGCCGGTCTCCCCGCGGCTCGTCACCCGGTACGGCGGAAAGGTCCTGAACAGCTACCACGCCACCGTTCGCGGCTTCCACGCCCGGATGTCCCAGGAGCGGGCGTCCCGGCTGGCCGCCGATCCGGCCGTCGAGTACGTCGAGCAGGACGCCGTGATCGGCGCCGCGTCCACCACCCAGACCGGCGCCACCTGGGGCCTGGACCGCATCGACCAGCACGTCCGCACCCTGGACAAGAAGTACTCGTACCGGTCGGCCGGGAACGTCACCGCGTACGTCATCGACACCGGCATCCGCACCTCGCACCGCGACTTCGGCGGCCGGGCCAGCAGCGGCTGGGACTTCGTCGGCGACGACCGCACCGCGGACGACTGCAACGGGCACGGCACGCACGTGGCCGGCACCATCGGCGGCGCCACCTACGGCGTGGCCAAGGACGTCAAGCTGGTCGGCGTCAAGGTGCTGGGCTGCGACGGCTCGGGCTCGTACTCCGACTTCATCGCCGGCGTCGACTGGGTCACCAGGAACGCCAAGCTGCCCGCGGTCGCCAACATGAGCATCGGCGGCCCGCGCAGCAAGGCGCTCGACGACGCGGTGGACCGGTCGATCGCCAAGGGCGTCACGTACGCGATCGCGGCCGGCAACGACAACGAGAACGCCTGCAGGTTCTCGCCGTCCGACGCCGGCAACGCGATCACGGTGGGCGCCGTGGACAGCGCCGACAAGCGCGCGTCCTTCTCCAACTTCGGTTCCTGCGTCGACCTGTTCGCGCCCGGCGTCACCATCAAGTCGGCCGGCAGCACCTCGGACACCGGCACCTCGGTGATGAGCGGCACCTCGATGGCCAGCCCGCACGTGGCCGGCGCGGCCGCCCTGGTGCTCGGCGCCCACCCGGCTTGGAGCCCGCAGCAGGTCCGCGACGACCTGGTCGGGCACTCCGGCACGGGACTGATCCGGAACCGGGGCATCGGCTCGCCGAACAAGGTGCTCTACACCGGCTACCTCAACCACGCCACGACGGCCGCCGGTACGGCGCGGGCCGCGAGGCAGCTGGTGGCCACCACCCGGTCACACTGACCCGGACCCGGCGCCACCGGGAGATGCGCGGTTTCCGTGGCGAGCCGGCGCTGGTGGTGCGATTCACCGCTGCCTACCCGGATGGGCCGAACCGGACACGCCCGTCGCGACCCTTCGTGGCGGGCGTGTCCCGTCCGGCCGCTGCTCGGCAAACTGCCCAACTCGACGCCTCGCGGCGGCTAGCGTGAGATCGACCCCAGCCCGCGAGGAGGACCCATGTCCGAGGCGCCGGTCGCCGAAACGCCGACCATCCTGGTCGTCGACGACGAAGAAGATCTCCGCGACATCATGCGCCGCATGCTGGAGCGCAAAGGGTACGCGGCCCTGGTGGCCGGTGACCCGGACGAGGCCATCTCGGTCTGCCGGGAGCACCCGGGCGACATCGACGTCCTGGTCACCGACCTGACCCTGCCGGGCGGGAAGTCCGGCGGCGAACTGGCCGGCACGGTCATCCAGATGCGCCCGGAGACCGGCGTGGTCTTCATCTCCGGCCTGCCCAAGGACATCGCCGTCACCAAGGGCCTGGTCGGTGAGGACGCCCTCCTGGTCAAGAAGCCCTTCACCGCCGACGCGCTGCTGAGCGCCCTTCGAACAGTACTGAACAACGGAAAAGCGGACTAGCCGCAGCCAACACGCGTCTCGCCCGTCGATGACGAGAGCCGCAAAACGGCTAACGGAGTGGGGTCGGTTCCAGCGCTCCCGTCATCGACCAGAAGGGGCGGAACGCCACGGCGCCGAAGGCGACGCGATCAAGCCCAGCGATCAAGCCGAGACGCAACCGTAGGGAACACTCAGCTCACCCAACCGCCAGCGCGCCGGCCCGTCGAGCACCGGCCAGCCCTCGGCGCGCATCCGACGCACCGTGGCCAGCCACCGCTGCCGTGGCCCGAACGGCGTCGCCTCGGTGTCCCACGCCCTGCGCAGCGCGCGCAGCAGGTCGTGCACCGGATGACCGGGCACGTTGTGGTGGATCAGCGCCTTCGGCAGCCGCTCGGCGAAGACCAGGGGGTGTTCCAGGACGGGCAACCGCGCGGACAGCGTGAGCGTCGACGGCAGGCCGCCGTCGACCACCACCCAGGTGGCGATCCGGCCCAGCTCGTCACAGGTGCCCTCGACGAGCAGCGCGCCGGTGCCGGTCATCTGCCGCCAGGCCGCGGTCACCTCGTCCTCGCCGTACTGCCGGAGCACGTTGAACGCGCGCACCACCACCGGCGCGAGCCCGGCCAGCTCGAAGCCGCCGCGGCGGAACTCCAGGCGGGGCGGGTCCGCGTGCGGCTGGGCGGCCGACACCCGGTCCGGATCGATCTCCAGACCGACCACCGTGACGTCGCTCCGGACCGCGGCCGCCAGCCGGCTCCGGAGCTCGACGGCCGTGACCGGCGTGGCGCCGTACCCCAGGTCGACGACCAGGGGCACGGCTGCCGCCGTCAGTAGATCCCGGCACCGGTACGCGATGAAGTTGTCCACCCGCCGTAGACGGTTCGGGTTGGTGGTGCCCCGGGTGATCGCGCCGACCGGCTTCACCTGACCTACAGCTCCCGGTGCACCTTGTGCTGAGCGGCCTGGGCGATCGGGCGGACCACCAGCCGGTCGATGTTCACGTGTTGCGGCCGGGTCGCCGCGAACGCGATCACGTCCGCGATGTCGTCGGCCAGCAGCGGCTCCTTGACGCCGGCGTAGACGGCGTCGGCCCGGTCCCGGTCGCCGCCGAAGCGGTTGAGCGAGAACTCGTCGGTGCGCACCATGCCCGGGTCGATCTCGATCACCCGGACCGGCTTGCCGGACAGCTCCAGCCGCAGCGTCCCGACCAGGGCGGTTTGCGCGTGCTTCGCCGCGACATAACCCCCACCGCCTTCGTACGGCGTGAAGGCCGCCGTCGACCCGACCGTCACGATCGTCCCGGCCCCGCTCGCCTCCAGCGCCGGCAGCAGCGCCTTGGTGACCCGCAGGGTGCCCAGCACGTTCACGTCGAACATCGCCTGCCAGTCGCCGGCCGAGCTGTTCGCCACCGGGTCCAGCCCGATCGCCCCGCCGGCGTTGTTGACCAGCAGGGCCAACGTCCCGTCCAAGCCGGCCACCGTGGCGGCCAGCCCGGCCACCGACTCGTCCGAGGTGATGTCGCACGTGACAGCTGTCGCGTTCGTCCCGATCTCCTTGGCCAGCGCGTCCAGCCGGTCCGCCCGGCGGGCCGCGGCGACCACGTGAAACCCCTCGCCGGCCAGGCGGCGGGCGGTCGCCTCGCCGATTCCGCTGGACGCCCCGGTGACCACTGCGATTCTCTGCATGCTCAGATCCTGCCTCATGACCTGAGTCACCCCTGCCCGGCTGCGTAGTGGTTCAGCGCACGCCGATGGGGAAGATGACAAGTAGGCAACGACTCCGTCGTCTGGCGAACCCGATTGGAGGGCCGGAACGTGGCCGAGGTCTGCTGGCCCACCCCGCGGCGCATCGCCACCCTCTCGGTGCACACGTCACCCCTGGAACAACCGGGCACCGGCGACGCCGGCGGGATGAACGTCTACATCGTCGAGGTGTCCAAGCGGCTCGCCGCCGCCGGCGTCGAGGTGGAGATCTTCACCCGGGCCACCTCCAGCGACCTGCCGCCGATGGTGGAGATGGCGCCGGGGGTGCACGTGCGGCACGTCACCGCGGGGCCCTACGAGGGACTGAACAAGGAGGAGCTCTCCTCCCAGCTGTGCGCGTTCACCACGGGTGTGCTGCGGGCCGAGGCGGCGCATCCGCCGGGCCACTACGACCTGATCCACTCGCACTACTGGCTCTCCGGCCAGGTCGGCTGGCTGGCCCGGGAGCGCTGGGGCGTGCCGCACGTGCACACCGCGCACACCCTGGCCAAGGTGAAGAACCGGCTGATCGCCACGGGCGACCGCCCGGAGCCGAAGGCCCGGGTGATCGGCGAGGAGCAGGTGGTCGCCGAGTCCGACCGGCTGGTCGCCAACACCCGGTTCGAGGCACAGGATCTGATCACGCATTATCAGGCCGATCCGGCCCGGGTCAGCGTCGTGCAGCCGGGGGTCGACCTGGAGCGGTTCCGGCCCGGTCCGGCCGACCGGGCCCGGTTCGGGCTGCGCGAGCGGGACCGGATCGTCGCGTTCGTCGGCCGGATCCAGCCGCTCAAGGCCCCGGACGTGCTGATTTCCGCGCTCGCCGGGTTGCGTGCCCGCGGCGCCGGGGACGTCACCCTGGTGATCTGCGGCGGCCCCAGCGGCAGCGGCCTGGAGCGGCCCACCGCGCTGATCGACCTGGCCGCCTCGCTCGGCGTCGCCGACTCGGTGGTGTTCCTGCCACCGCAGACCGGCGCCGGCCTGGCCGCCCTCTACCGCGCCGCCGACCTGGTCGCGGTGCCGTCCTACAACGAGTCGTTCGGGCTGGTCGCGCTGGAGGCCCAGGCCTGCGGCACGCCGGTGGTGGCGGCCGCGGTCGGCGGCCTGGTCACCGCGGTCCGCGACGGCGAGAGCGGCGTGCTGGTCGACGGCCACGACCCGACCGACTGGGCGCGGGTGCTGGACCGGTTGCTCGCCGCGCCGGGCCTGCGCCGCCGCCTGTCGGGCGGCGCGGTCGCCCACGCCTCGCAGTTCTCCTGGGACCGGACCGTGGAGCGGCTGTTGCGGGTCTACCGTGACGCGGTGAGCGAGCACCGGGCGCTGATCGCGGCCCGGGTGGAGGGGGCGTCCTGCGCATGGTGAAGGACCTGATCGAGCGGGCTCTCGACGAGCGCGAGCTGGAGTGGGAAGCGACCGGCGACTCGTCGTGGGTGGTCACCCTCCCCGGCTCGCACAAGCTCAAGACGGCGTGCAACCTGATCGCCGGCGAGCACGCGTTGCGGATCGAGGCGTTCGTGATGCGCCAGCCCGACGAGCGCCGCGAGGAGTTGTGGGCCTGGCTGCTGCGGCGCAACGCCCGGATGTACGGGGTGGCCTTCTCCATCGACGCGGCCGGCGACGTCTACCTGACCGGGCGCGTCTCGCTGAAGGGCCTGGACGAGGACGAACTGGACCGGCTGCTGGGCGCGGTGCTGACCTATGCCGACGAGTCGTTCGACACGATGCTGGAGATCGGATTCGGTACGTCGATCCGGCGCGAGTGGGAGTGGCGCGTCAAGCGCGGTGAGTCCCTGGCGAACCTCCAAGCGTTCCGGCACTTCGCCGCGCCCGCAGCGTCCACTTCGGACGGCTCCGGTGGGTCCACATCGGAGCAGCGCGCTGCGGGCTGACCGGCGCCTGCGCCACGACCTGCGGAAACGCGATCTTCATAACCGGAATTCACCCCATGGTCACCCGTTGGCAAGATCGCCGCGGCCCGGCGGCTGATTCGACACCCATCATTTAGTAGTCGTTATTTCCGCCGGTGCGCCGGAGTCCGGACGAGTGATTGCCGGCTCGTCCGATCGGCTGGTTGTTGGTGATTGTGACGCCTGAGACAGATGTCGACACGAATACGGGTTGTGAGGCTTGACTGGCCCAACTAGCGTGGTCGATGGACGTCGAGCCGTCAGTTCGGGGAACGGGACGATCAGTAATGATCTCCGCGGATCGACGTTTGGGGACGGGTGGCATAAGCCGTTGGGGGACGGCGCGACCCGAGACCGGCGGTTAGTGCGGGCGACGCCTATGGGGATGGGGGTCGCCCGCCGCCGCCGGCGCTTTTGTTTGCGGGCGTGACACCGTTCCGTACCCTCAGGATCTTTCGTTCATCGAATTCCGTAGTGCGCATTCGCAGGTCGTTATGCGCGTCCGTCCGATGTGTTCTCCGGGTGCGCGCAGCAGCGGCGGCGCCAGCTCCGAGTTTGATCGCGGCGTTCGGCGGCGCGGCGAGCATCCCGCCGGTCGTCCAGATCACCGCGGCGGTCAGATAGGCGGGCAGGCTGTCGGCGACCGTCAGCACCGCGAAGCCGGCCGCCATCACCACCAGCGACAGCGCCAGCACCCGGTCCTTGCGCCGCCCGTCGATGAACCCCGGCACGAACAGCTGCCCGATCACGATCAGCGCCCCGCCGAGCGCCGTCACCAGGCCGTAGTCTCCGGGTCCGAGCCCGTCGCCGTGCATCGCGAGCGGCACGATGGTGTTCGTCTGGGTGTTCAGCAGCGCCTGCAGGATGGTGAGCCCGACGAAGGCCAGGAAGATCCGGTCGGCCAGGACCGTGCGCATCCCGCCGGCCGGGGCGTCGTGCCGGCGTACCGGGGCCAGTGTCTCCGGCACCTTCCCGGCGATCACCAGGGCGGTGATGAGGGTGCTGGTGGCGTCGAGCAGGAACAGGACCGGGTAGCTCCACCGGGCCAGCGCGCCGGCCAGCAGCGACGCGCGGCTGGTCAGCTGTTGGGTGCGGAGGCCGGGGCGAGATCCGGCGCCGGGGGCGCGGGCGCCGCGGGTGCGGGGACATCCGTCGTACGGCGGAAAGCGGTCTGTCTCTCGCGGGCCGGGCCGGCCAGCAGATGGCCGACGCCGGCCAGGACGCAGAGCCCGAAACAGCCCACCCAGAGCACCACCGAGCCGAGGCCCTGCAGGACCAGGCCGCCCAGAACCGGCGCCAGGGCCGTCCCGAGCGACCAGGACAACGAGTTGAGCCCCTGGTAACGCCCGCGCAGCGCGGCCGGCGACAGCGCCGCCACGGTCGCCGCGTTGCTCGGCGACTGCAGCATCTCGCCGAGGGTCCAGATCACCACGGTCAGCGCGTAGACCCAGGCCGTGTGCGCGAACGCGACCAGCCCGAAGCCCACGCCGACGATCACCGAGGCGACGGCCAGAACCTGGTGCGGGCGGTGCCCCTCGATCAGCCGTGGCACGAAGAGCTGACCGGACACGATCAGGATGCCGTTGACCGCGATCACCCAGCCGTAGGTGGCCGCCGACAAGCCGTCGGCCAGCATCGCGATCGGCAGCGTCGACGCGTGCTGCAGGATGACCAGCACGGAGAGCAGGTTGATCACCAGGAAGACCAGGAAGACCCGGTCCCTCAGCGCGGTCAGCAGGCCACCGGCCGGGGCGGCTCCGGTCGCGGCCGGGCGGCGTGCCGGCCGGGTCTCCCGCAGGAAGAACAGCGTGATCGTCGCGGTGACCAGCGTGGTGGCCGCGTCGACGACGAACAGCAGCAGGTAGTCGAACTGGGCCGCGAAACCGGCGGCGATCGCGGCCAGCGCGAAACCGAGGTTGATCGCCCAGTAGTTCAGCGAGAACGCCCGGACCCGGTCCCGTTCCGGCACGACGTCCACCATCATCGCCGAGAACGCCGGCCGCACGCCCTCCGAGAAGAACCCGAGCAGTCCGGTGACGAGCAGGATCTGCGGGTACGTGTCGGCGAAGCCCAGGGTCAGCATCAGCGCGGCCGTGCCGAACTGGGAGGTGAGCATGGTCGGGCGGCGGCCCCAGCGGTCGGTCAGCACGCCGCCGGTCATCGTGCCGATCGCGCCGCCCACGCCGTAGAGACCGATCACGAAACCGGCCTGGCTCTGCGTGAAATGCCTTTCGCTGGTCAGGTAGATGCTCAGGAAGAGCACCACGAACGAGCCGAGACGGTTGATCAGGGTGCCGGTCCAGAGGAACCAGAATTGCCTGGGCAGCCCACCGGCGGCCTCCCGTAACCAACCTCGCACAGCGCCTCCCGATCAGCAGCGGCCGGCCTCCCGGTAAGTAGCCAGCAGCCTCTATTCCCTTACAAAGCGGGGTCGGCCGCAACCCGATTAACCTGTGGCGACCGCCACCTGCCGGGTGGCGCTGACCGGTCCCGGGGCCGCGGGGCAAGATGTGGTCATGACTGGAACCCTGGTGCTGTTGCGGCATGGCAACAGCGAGTGGAACGCCAAGAACCTCTTCACCGGCTGGGTCGACGTGGACCTGGACGCCAAGGGCGAGGACGAGGCCCGCCGCGGTGGAGAGCTGCTCAAGGAACAGCACGTGCTGCCCGATGTCGTGCACACCAGCCTGCTGCGGCGCGCGATCCGGACCAGCGAGATCGCCCTGCACATCGCCGACCGGCACTGGATCCCGGTGAAGCGCTCGTGGCGGCTCAACGAGCGGCACTACGGCGCTCTGCAGGGCAAGGACAAGAAGCAGACGCTGGAGACGTACGGCGAGGAGCAGTTCATGCTCTGGCGCCGGTCGTACGACGTCCCCCCGCCGCCGATCGAGGACGACTCGGAGTTCTCCCAGGCCCACGACGCCCGTTACGCGTCGCTGCCGCCGGAGCTGCGCCCGAAGGCGGAGTGCCTGAAGGACGTGCTGGAGCGGGCCCTGCCGTACTGGTACGACGCGATCGTGCCGGACCTGCTGGCCGGCAAGACGGTGCTGGTCGCCGCGCACGGCAACTCGCTGCGCGCGATCGTCAAGCACCTCGACCAGATCTCCGACGAGGCGATCGCCAAGCTGAACATCCCGACCGGCATCCCGCTGCGCTACGACCTGGACGAGAACCTGCGCCCGGTCACCGCGGGCGGGACGTACCTGGACCCGGAGGCCGCCAAGGAGGCCGCCGCCGCGGTCGCCAACCAGGGCCGCTGACGCAGGGCAGGGCCGGGATACCCCCGTGATGTCCCGGCCCTGCGGGCGGTCAGTCCTGACTGGTGACCGGCTCCCCGGTGACCAGGTAGATCGTGTGCTCGCCGATGTTCACGGCGTGGTCCGCGTACCGCTCGTAGAACCGGCCGAGCAGGGCGCCGTCGATCGCGGTCTCCGCCCCGTACGGCCAGTCGTCGGCCAGCATGATCTTGAAGAGCCGGCGCTCCAGGTCGTCGATCGCGTCGTCGTCCTTCTCCAGCTCGGCCGCCAGGCCGGCGTCGGTGTGGGTGAGCACGTCGGTGATCTTCTCGGCCATCTGGTCGGCGATCTCCGCCATGCCCTTGAAGACCTGACGCAGCTCGGCCGGCACGGCCGGGGACGGGTGCCGGCGGGCGGCGGTCTTGGCCACGTGCTCGGCCAGGTCGCCCATCCGCTCCAGGTCCGCCGAGATGTGCAGGGCGGTGATCGCCCGGCGCAGGTCCACCGCGACCGGCGCCTGCCGGACGATGATGTCCGCCACCTTCGCCTCGACCTGCTGGAAGATCGCGTCCACGTCGGCGTCACGCCTGATGACGGCCTGGGCCGCCTCCAGATCGGCGGTCAGCAGCGCGGTCGTCGCCTTGCGGAGCGCGGCACGCACCGACTCTGCCATGGTCACCAGCAGCCGAGTCACTTCGGTGAGTTCGGCCTGGAACTCCTCACGCATGTTCTGTAGTCCCGGTCGTCGGGGCCGTCCCGCCTTCCGGGACACGGCCGATGTGTGCGGCTCACGCTAGGTCAGCGGGGCTTCCCGGACGTGAACACCGGTGAACGACGCCGGACCCGGCGGTGAACATTGCTCGACGCGCGCCCGTTTCGCCCCTTTGGCCTTGTGGTCCAGGTAAACAATGCCCCTACGATCGCAGCGTGGAGTGGGGATACGCCGTCGGCTTGGTCTCAGCCGCGCTGGCCGTCGGTGTCGGTGCCGGGCTGGCGCTCGCCCGTTTCCGCCGATCGTCGGCGGAGGACGTGGCTCAAGCCGGTTCGCCGGAGGGGAGAGCCGCCATCGAACCGGACGACGATCGCCCGGCAGGCACGCACGGCCTGAAGGGGCTGGGCCGCAAGAGCCTCGACTCGCTGCGCGTGGGCGTCGTCGTCCTCGACGCGGACGACTACCCGGTGCTGGTCAACCCGGCCGCGCGGGCCATGGGCCTGCTGCGCTCCGGCGGCGCCCCGGGCACCATCGCCGCGCATCCGATCCTGCGCACGCTGGCCGGCCAGGTGCGCCGTACCGGGGTGCGCCGCGAGGTCGAGCTGGACCTGCCCCGCGGTCGGGCCGGCGGGGCCCAGGCGCCGCTCGGTCTGCACCTGCGGGCCGTCGCGCTGAACTCGACGCACGTCGCCGTCGAGGCGGCCGACGTGACCGAGTCGCACCGCCTGGCCCGGGTCCGGCGGGACTTCGTGGCCAACGTGAGCCACGAGCTGAAGACCCCGATCGGCGCGCTGCAACTGCTCGCCGAGGCGCTGCTGGACGCCACCCAGCTGCCCGAGTCGGCGCCCGAGGCGCAGTCCGAGGACCTGCTGGCCGCCCGCCGGTTCGCCGAGCGGATCCACCACGAGTCGGCCCGGATGGGCCGGCTGGTGAGCGAGCTGCTCGAGCTGAGCCGGCTGCAGGGCGCCGAGCCGCTGCCCCACCCCGAGCCGGTCGCGCTGGACTGGGTGATCGCGGAGGTGCTGGACCGCACCCGGACCACCTCGTCGGCCAAGAACATCGAGATCGCCTACTCCGGACCGAAAGGCCTGATGGCGTACGGCAGCGACAGCCAGTTCGCCACCGCTGTGACGAACCTGGTGGAGAACGCGATCGCGTACTCCGGCCCGGACACCAAGGTCGAACTGACCATGCGGCAGGACGCCGACTGGATCGAGATCGATGTGGCCGACCAGGGCATCGGCATCTCACCGCAGGACGTCGACCGGATTTTCGAGAGGTTCTACCGAGCCGATCAAGCCAGGTCCCGGGCGACCGGCGGGACCGGCCTCGGCCTCGCCATCGTCAAGCACATCGCCACCAACCACGGTGGTCGAGTGGACGTCACCAGCGCTCTCGGCGAAGGATCCACGTTCACCCTGCGCCTCCCGGCGCGCCCGCCCGAATCCCCCTCGCCGTCACCGACGGCAATTGAGATCGAGTCCGGTGTGACCGGGCGCTGATCCGGTCACCGACGACGGAAGGAACTTCATTGGCCCGCGTGCTCGTGGTCGAGGACGAGGAGTCGTTCTCCGACGCCCTGTCGTACATGCTGCGTAAGGAGGGCTTCGAGGTGTCTGTCGCCGCGACCGGCACCTCGGCGCTGACGCAGTTCGACCGGACCGGTGCCGACATCGTGCTGCTCGACCTCATGTTGCCCGAGATGTCGGGTACCGAGGTGTGCCGCCAGCTCCGGCAGCGCTCCGCCGTCCCGATCATCATGGTCACCGCCCGGGACAGCGAGATCGACAAGGTGGTCGGTCTGGAGATCGGCGCGGACGACTACGTCACCAAGCCGTACTCGCCGCGCGAGCTGGTCGCCCGGATCCGTGCCGTGCTGCGCCGCCAGAGTGGCGAGGCGGCCGAGGTGAGCACCCCGACGCTCGCCGCGGGCCCGGTCCGGATGGACGTCGAACGTCACGTGGTGACAGTCGGCGGCGCCGGCGTGCAACTGCCGCTCAAGGAGTTCGAACTGCTCGAACTGCTCCTGCGCAACGCCGGGCGGGTGCTGACCCGCGGCCAGCTGATCGACCGGGTCTGGGGCGCCGACTACGTCGGTGACACCAAGACGCTTGACGTGCACGTGAAGCGGCTGCGCTCCAAGGTCGAGCCGGAGCCGAGTGCCCCGCGCTACATCGTCACGGTCCGCGGCCTGGGCTACAAGTTCGAGCCTTAGTCCCGCGGAGCGCGAGGGGAGGCGGGTTCGCGCCCGCCTCTTCTCGTCGGTGCGCCGGCGGCGGTGGTGGCCGGGTGGACGGCGATCAGGCCCGACTTGACGCGGGCCGCGCAGAGCTCGGCGAGCTTCGTGTACGCCGATTCGCCGATCAGCTCGGTCAGCTCCGGCGCGTAGGACACGTACATCGGCTCGCTGCCCACGTGCGCCTCCGGGGAGGAGGTGCACCACCAGGCCAGATCGTGCCCGCCCGGCCCCCAGCCACGCCTGTCGAACTCGGTCAGCGTGGACTGCAACAGTTTCGTGCCGTCGGCCCGGGTGATCCAGTCCTGCTCCCGGCGGATCGGCAGCTGCCAGCAGACGTCCGGCTTGTACTTCAGCGGGTGCTCCCCGTCCCGCAGCGCCTGGGCGTGCAGCGCGCAGCCACCGCCCCCGGCGAAGTCCGCGTCGTTGAGGAACACGCACGGCCCGTCACCGGATCGGGTGGCGGTGCGCCGGGCCGGCTTGGTGCCGTCCACGGTGTCCATCTCGGTCCAGTTCTTGAACCCGCGCCGGTGGTGCTGCCAGGTCTGCGGGGTGAGCCGGGCGGCCGCCGCCTTCACCCGGTTCTCGTCGTCGGCGTCGGTGAAGAACGCGCCGTGCGAACAGCAGCCGTCCTCGGCGCGACCGGGCAGGATGCCCCGGCAGGCCGAGCCGAAGACGCAGGTCCAGCGGGAGAGCAGCCAGGTCAGGTCGGCGCGCACCAGGTGCTGCTCGTCGGCCGGGTCGAGGAATTCGATCCATTCCCGAGGGAAGTCCAGCGGGACTTCCGTAGGGCGTCGCGTGCGGCTCATCCCGCTCAGACTACGCGCTCCTATGGATCATGACCGTTTGGCACGGATATATCCGGGCGCGCCGGACGTGGCTACGCTTGAGGGCGTGAGTTCTCGAGTTCCGGTGCTTCTCTCCAGCTCCTCGGTCTTCCCGGAGCCGACGGCGGCCGCGTTCGAGATGGCGGCCACGGTGGGCTACGACGGACTCGAGGTCATGGTCTGGACCGACGCGGTCAGCCAGGACGCCGGCGCTCTCAAGGGCCTGGCCGGGCACTACGGCGTGCCCGTCCTCTCGGTGCACGCGCCGTGCCTGCTGGTCACCCAGCGGGTGTGGAGCTCCGACCCCTGGGAGCGGCTCAGCCGGGCGGCCCAGCTCGCCGAGTCGCTGGGCGCCCCCACGGTGGTGGTCCACCCGCCGTTCAGCTGGCAGCGCGACTATGCGAAGAACTTCGCTCCCGGTCTCGCCCGGATCCAGGCCCGGCACCCTGATCTCACCTTCGCGGTGGAGAACATGTTCCCGGTCAAGATGGCCGGCCGCTGGTTCGTGCCGTACACGCCGGGCTGGGATCCCACCGAGACCGGCTTCGAGGCGTACACGCTGGATCTCTCGCACTGCGCCGCCTCCCGCACGGACGCGCTCGAGATGGCCGCCAAGATGGGCGCCGGCCTCAAGCACGTGCACCTGGGCGACGGCACCGGGGAGGCGCGCGACGAGCATCTGGTCCCGGGGCGTGGCAACCAGCCCTGCGCCGAGGTGCTGCGCTCGCTGGCCGGCCGGGCCTTCACCGGCTCGGTGGCCCTGGAGATCAACACCCGGAAGGCGGCCAGCCGGGCCGTGCGGGAGGCCGACCTCCGCGAGTCCCTGGAGTTCGCCCGCCGTCACCTGGCGCCAGCCGGCTCGCCCCGCCCCGCCACGACGTCGGCCTGATCCCGCGCCCCTCTCCTCGCCGCCGCGGCGCGTGACCACTCCAACCAGCCAGGAGCCGCCGGCTCCCGGCCCGGCCCACAGGGGGTGTCTCGCGGTCCCGGCGGGACCTCTCAGCGCCAGCCGGGTTGGCCGGCAGGGGTGTGTCGTGCGCCCGTAGGGGCATCTCGGGGCCAACCGGGTGGCACTCGGCGCGCCTCGGATTGGACCGGGACCGGCTCGCGTGGGCGTGAACCCGGGGCGTCGGGCCTGAGTGGAGGGTGGCCGCTCGGCCGGGAGCGCGCGGCCCGGAGCGCGGCTGGGGTGCGTGCCGGAAGAGCTCGGGCCGGAGCGCTCGGGCGGGACTTCACCGGGCCGGAGCGTGTGGTGTGGGAGATCGTCGGGGCGGGCCTCGGCCACACCCGGCGATCAGGCTGGGGTGAGGGTGCTGCCGGCCGGCGCCGGAGTGGCGGCCTCGGGGGTCTGCGCCGCACGCTTGCGGGCGCGGTGCGCCGCCACGTGGGAGCGCGTGGCGCAGCGCTCCGAGCAGAACCGGCGGCAGTTGTTCGACGAGGTGTCCAGGTACACGTTGCCGCAGCGCTCGTCGGCGCAGATGCCGAAGCGGGCGCTGCCGTACTCGCAGAGCCAGACGGCCAGGCCCCACACGGCGCCGGCCAGATATTCCGCGCTGACCGACGAGCCGCGGCTGGTCGCGTGCATGTGCCAGTCGCCGGCGTCGTGGCCGGAGATGCGTGGCTGCACCGGGTACGCCTCGAGCAGCGCGTTCAGCTCGCGCACCGCGTCGGTGTCGCGGCCGGCCGTCCCGTACTCGAAGACCTCGCGCAGGCGGCGCTGGGCCCGGCGGAACGCCGCCAGGTCCTTCTCCACCAGCTGGTCGCGCATGTACTCCAGGTCGTGGGCGAACAGCGCCCGCAGCCCGGCGAGATCGTCCAGGACGGCGTTGACGAGGTCGACCGCCGTCCGGGCGTACGCATCGAAGTTCACCCGACCACGGTAGCCGCAACCGGCCATGAGGTGCGATTGCTCGCCGGCCCGCGGCTCTCACGCGGCGCCGCCGAGCCGGCGCCGGGCCCGCCGGTTAACGTAGGGCTCATGCTCCGTTCCCTGTTTCTCGCCGCGGCCGGCTCCGCCCGGCTGGAGCGGCTGGTCGAGTCGGCACCCGGCAGCGAAGAGGTGATCCGGCGGTTCGTCGGGGGCGGCGGCGTCGAGGAGGCGTTGCGGACCACCCGGGGGCTGGCCGACGACGGGCTGACCATCACCCTGGACCACCTGGGCGAGGACACCGGGACGCTGGAGCGGGCGCAGGCGGTCCGCGACGAGTATGTGACGCTGCTGCGCCGGCTGCGCGAGTCCGGCCTGACCCCGGCGGCCGAGGTGAGCGTGAAGCTGTCCGCGCTCGGGCAGCGGATCGACGAGAAGGCGGCGTACGAGAACGTGCGGGCCATCTGCGCGGCGGCGGCCGAGGCGGGCACCATGGTGACCCTGGACGCCGAGGACCACACCACCACCGACGCCACTCTGGAGACGCTGCTCGAGCTGCGGCGGGATTTCCCGTCGACGGGGGCGGTGCTCCAGGCGTACCTGCGGCGCACCGAGGGCGACTGCCGGGAGCTGGCCACCGCCGGATCGCGGGTGCGGCTCTGCAAGGGGGCGTACGCGGAGCCCGAGTCGGTGGCGTTCCAGTCGTCGCTGGATGTCGACAAGTCGTACGTACGCTGCCTGAACATCCTGATGTCGGGCGAGGGCTACCCGATGATCGCCACGCACGACCCGCGGCTGATCGCCATCGCCGAGGACCGGGCCCGCTGGTTCGACCGTTCCACCGGGGAGTACGAGTTCCAGCTGCTCCTCGGCGTGCGCCCGGAGGAGCAGGCCCGGCTCGCGGCCGGTGGGCAGGCGGTGCGGGTGTACCTGCCGTACGGCCGGCAGTGGTACGGCTACCTGATGCGCCGCCTCGCCGAGCGTCCCGCCAACGTCGCGTTCTTCGCGCGCGCGGTCTCGTCGCGCTGACCTTTCGGCCGAAGACGACCTTTCGGGCGAATCGGCCCCAGATCTGGCGTGTCGCACTTGACTTTTTGTGGGCAAATTACGGAACGCGACGCCCTGGTCACAGCCGCATCGATACGGTTCTGAAGACACGCACGTTCGCCAGGCGGAGCGTGCCTGCGAAAGGATCGGTGCGACGAGATGACGGGTCCAGCCCAGACCGAGGAACGCCTCTCGGAGGTACGGTTCCTGACCGTGGCCGAGGTGGCCACGCTGATGCGCGTCTCCAAGATGACCGTCTACCGGCTCGTGCACGGTGGTGACCTCACCGCTGTCCGGGTCGGCCGCTCGTTCCGGGTGCCCGAGCACGCGGTTCACGAGTATCTGCGGGGCGCGTTCTCACAGACCGCCTGAGAGCGGGCTACAGGGGTCGTGTTGGCCCTTACGGAGCGGGCCGGTACGCTGGACCGGTTGGTTCCCGGCCTGACGCGTGCCGCCACCTAGCGGCGCCGTTCCGGGAGCCGTCCAAGATCGGTAACCGGCCGCGCCGGTTCCACTCAAACATGGTTCGAGAGGCTGTCGTATGGGCTCCGTGGTCAAGAAGCGCCGCAAGCGTATGGCGAAGAAGAAGCACCGCAAGCTGCTGCGCAAGACCCGCGTCCAGCGTCGCCGTTTGGGCAAGTGACGGCCGGCCGGGTGGCTCACCCGGCTGACCGCGTCACTTGCCGAGACGAGGCTCAGCATCGAAAGGTGCGCTCGTGGTGACCTCACCGCCCAGCGTTGTCGTGGTCACCGGAGTCAGCCGATACCTCGGCGCTCGGGTGGCCGCCCGCCTCGCGGCAGATCCCCGGATCGATCGTGTCGTCGGTCTGGATCCGCACGACCCACCAGCTCGCCTGCACGGCCTGCTGGACGGCGTCGAGCGGATCCGGGCCGACGCGCGTGCGGCCGCCGAGGCCCTGGCCGGGCTCGGCGCCGAGGCGGTCGTGCACCTGGCGGTGACCAGCGTCCCCGATCCGGCGCACGGCGGCCGTGCGGGGATGAAGGAACAGAACGTCATCGGCACCATGCAGGTGCTGGCCGCCGCGCAGGGTGCCCCCAAGCTGCGCAAACTGGTGGTGCGCTCGTCGACGGCCGCGTACGGCGCGTCGTTCCGCGACCCCGCCGTCTTCACCGAGGACACCGAGCCCCGTGCGGTGCCCCGTGGCCCGTTCGCCCGGGACATCCTGGACGTCGAGGGGTACGTCCGCGGGTTCCGCCGCCGCCGTCCCGAGGTGGCGGCCACCGTGCTGCGCTTCGCCCCCCTGATCAGCTCGTCCGCCGAGACGTCGCTGACCCGCTACTTCGCCCAGCCGGTGGTGCCGACCGTGCTGGGCCGCGACGCCCGCCTGCAGTTCGTGCACGTGGACGACGCGCTCGAGGTGCTGCACCGCTCGATCGTCGAGGACCACCCCGGCACGTTCAACGTCGCCGGCTCCGGCGTCCTGATGCTGTCCCAGGCGGTGCGCCGGGCCGGCCGGATCGCCCTGCCGTTGCCCGAGACCGGGCTGTCCACCGTGGCCGCGCTCGTCCGCCGCCTGGGCGTCGAACAGATCGGCCTGGACCAGATCGACCTCTTCGTGCACGGCCGGGTGGTCGACACCAGCCGGCTGGTCCGTGAGTTCGGCTTCACCCCGCGCAGCACCGCCACCGCCTTCGAGGAGTTCATCCGGTCGCACGCGGCCGGCTCCTCGCTCACCGAGGACCGGCTCGCCGCCGCCGAGCGGGCGATCCTGGACGGTGTCCGGCGGATGCGCGCGGCGGCCGACTCCGCTGACTCGAGGGCGTGACCGCGCATGACACCGACCCGAGGCCGTGACCGCTGATGGAGCTGATCCAAGGGCATGATCACGCGTGAGCCGGCAGCCGACCCAGGGGTGTGACCGCGCATGAATTCGACGCGAGGGCGTGATCACGCGTGAGCCAGGACGAGTTCCGCGACATGCTGCCCGGGCATGCCGAGTTCCAGCTGCCCGAGCCGCCCGCGCCGAAGAAGATGAACGGCCGCCGCCCGGTGCCGGAGAAGCCGGACGAGCAACTGGCCAAGCTGGAGCAGACGGCGGAGCCGGAAGCGGCCGCCGGGGACGTCTGGGACCGCCGGGTCGCCGCCGGCCTGGCCTTTCTGCGCCGCCGGCTGGCCGGGGCGTACGAGGTGGACGAGTTCGGCTTCGACCCGGAGCTCACCGAGGCCGTCTTCCACCCGATGCTGCGCGTGCTCTACCGGGACTGGTTCCGCACCGAGGTGTTCGGCATCGAGAACGTCCCGGCCGAGGGTCCCGGCCTGGTGGTCGGCAACCACTCTGGCACGCTGGCGCTGGACGCGCTGATGCTGACCGTGGCGCTGCGGGAGAACCACCCGCGCCGGCGGCACCTCCGACTGCTCGGCGCCGACCTGGTCTTCCGGGTGCCCGGGATGAGTGAGCTGGCCCGCGCGGCCGGCGCCACGGTGGCCTGCAACCCGGACGCCGAGCGCCTGATGGCCACCGACCAGCTGGTAGGTGTGTTCCCGGAGGGCTTCAAGGGCATCGGCAAGCGGTTCTCCGAGCGGTACAAGCTGCAGCGTTTCGGCCGCGGCGGGTTCGTCTCGGCGGCGCTGCGCACCGGCACGCCGATCGTCCCGGTGGCGATCGTCGGCGCCGAGGAGATCTATCCGATCCTGGCCGACCTGAAGCCGCTGGCCCGCCTGCTCGGGGTGCCGTACTTCCCGGTCACCCCGACCTTCCCGTGGCTCGGGCCGTTGGGCCTGGTCCCGCTGCCCAGCAAGTGGCTGATCCAGTTCTGTCCGCCGATCCCGACCGCGCACCTCACCGAGTACGCGGACGACCCGCTGGTCGTCTACAACCTGGCCGACCAGGTGCGGGAGACGATCCAGGCGACCCTGCACGAGCTGTTGCAGAAGCGGCCCGACCCGTTCGCCAGGTGAGAGGCCCGGCGCCGGCCCAGTCCCGGGCTGTCCCGCGGTGACGGCCGAGGGGCGGCCCCGGATCTCTCCGGCGCCGCCCCTCGCCGGCCACTCAGAACAGGCTGCCCAGCAGGCCGCCGAGCACGCCGTCGTCGGGCCGCACCTCGCCGTCAGCGGGAGGCAGGGTCACGCCCGGCGTCGGCGCCGTGGTGATGTTGCTCTTGGTGACCGGCGTCTCGTCGTCGGCCGGCGTGGTGGCGCTCTTCTGGCCGGTGCGGTTCGAGTGCGGCGCGGTGACCGCCGCGCTGCTGCCCGGTTCGGCGGCCGCACCGGTCCGCACCGGCCGGCCCGGGGTCGTGGTCTGGCCATTGGGCCTGGTCGTCGACTTGTCGCCGGCGGAGTGCTGGCCGGTCGGCGGCGTCTTGTCGGCCGGCTCGTCCCCGCAGCCGCGCAGCTTCGGGCCGAGCTGGTCGGAGCCGGCCGGGACGACCTTCTCGCAGTCCAGGCCGGCGCGCAGCTGCTCGGTCCGCTGGGAGACGTCCTCCAACAGGCCCAGCGAGGTGAGCGCCCGTTCCCGGTTGACCGGGGAGAGGTCCTGCAGCGCCGGCTGGAACGTGGTCCGCTGCTCCTGGACGAAGCTGTCCAGGGTGGTCAGCTGGCTGGCGTCCGAGCGGGACACCGCGGCGGTCGTGATCAGTTTGACGCCCTTGCGGGTGTCCGCGTCCATGTCGTCCAGCACGTCCCGGAACTTGTCGGCGTTCCCGCCCATGGTGGTGGCCTCGTGCAGCCGGTTGCGGGCGAAGTCGAGCGACAGCTGCCCGCGGCTGGCGTCCGAGCCGGCGATGGCCAGCTGGGCGCGCTCGGTGGAGCGCTTCACGCCGTACAGGGCGTCGCCCGGCGCCGCGCCTTCGCTGGCAGCGGAGATCCCGGAGACGGCCATCGCGCCGGCGGCGACGCCTAGCACGATCGCGCCCCGGGTCCGGATGCGGCGGCCGAAGATGGCCCGCCGGCGCTCCGGCAGCTCGGCGGGCGGCTCGGGCTCCGCCTCGACGGCGGTCCGGCCGATGCCGTCCCGCTCGGCGGTGGCGACCAGCATGGCGCGCAGACCGACGCGGAACTCCGTGTCGACCTGTGCGGCCGGCCGGGTGGCGGACAGGCGGTGGCTGAGCGCCACCAGTTCGGTCAGTTCGTCATCGGCGTGGCACCGACCGGCTCCAGTGGGATCGTCGACCTGCTCCGCGAAGCGCTCGGCGCTCCGGGAGCTCGGAAAAGGGAACTTCACCGTGGGCACCTCCCCTCGCTCGTGAGTGTCCCGCCGGTCCGTGTGCCGGCGTCGGCGACCGGGCCGCGAGTGGCCGCCGTGGGTCGCATCCGGACAAACGCGCGACACGCGGCTCCGGTTACGGGTGCGGAAGGGGACCATCGGGTATCGGAGATCGACATCCGGGAGCGCCCGATCAAGACTGGAACCCTTCCGGCAGGAGGCGGTTCAGCGCTCGTACGGCGCGGTACTGCAGGGCCTTGATGGCGCCCTCGTTCTTGCCCATCGTCTGCGCGGTCTCGGCCACCGAGAAGCCCTGCAGGAAACGCAGCACGATGCACTCCTGCTGCTCCGGGTTGAGCTGCTTGACCGCGGTGAGCAGGGCGACGTTGGTGATGTGGTCGACCACCGCGGACTCCGGGCTGCCCTCCGGGCCCCGGTCCTCGCGGTCGGCGTCCAGCACGTCGCCGGTGGTGACCTCCAGGCGGTAGCGCCCGGACTTGAAGTGGTCGGCGACCAGGTTCCGGGCGATGGTGACCAGCCAGGCGCCGAGGTCCCGGCCCTGCCAGGTGAAGCTGCCGATGCGCTTGAGGGCGCGCAGGAAGGTGTCCGAGGTGAGGTCCTCGGCGAGCTGGCGGTTGCCGACCCGGAAGTAGACGAAGCGGAACACGGTGTCCACGTACCTGTCGTAGATCAGCCCGAACGCCTCCGCCTCGCCGGCCTGGGCGCGCTCGACCAGCGCCCACACCTCGGCGGCCGGGTCACCCCGGTCGGGCCGGGCCGGGTGCTTGGGTGGCTCGGTCTCGGTGGGCGGGCCGGTCTTGCTCTGGGTGGGCAGCACGACCGTGTGGTCGGCGGCGGTCTCGCTCTCCGGCAGGTTCGAGCGCTGCCCGGCGGTCGGCTGGGACGGTGGACGGGGCGTGCCGACCCGGTTGCCGCCGAACTTGCCGTTGGCGCCGGGGGCCGGCACGGACGGCGAGTTGTTCAGCGGCCTGCGGTTGCCGGTGCGCCTGGGGCCGTCACCTCGGATCGCGTTGGTGATCATCCCGTCGACCGATTCACGGATGGCGTTCAGGCCGTCGCTGATTGCGTGCCTCCCAGAGAGGATGTCGCGGTGGTACGGATCCCCGGCGTACACATGAGTCACTGCGCCTCCTCAACCCGGCGGGCCTGCGGCGATCGCGAATCCGTCCCGCCAGGCAGGGATTCACGTCGATTCCGTCGTTTGTGTGGCACAGCGGCCTCCTCGGGATGAGGGTGGTCACTCGCATACAAAAGGGGTGGGGTAACCCGCGGAAATCGCCGGTGACCTCACCCGTTCGTGTGGAGTCCGTTACACAGACCGGAAGTATCGCCGAGTTCGGACACAGGGAGTCGCACACCATGTGCGCTGCGCGCAAAGCCGCGAATCCGTCCTAACTCGGCATCCGGTATCAAGGCCACCCTCTCCGGTCGGGGCCGTCCGGCAACGGACCGGCTGTCCGGCGCCCCGGTCGGGCAAGGTTTGTGCCAGACTCGGGCGTCGTGGAGGAACCCGCCCGCGATCCGGTCGCCGAGGCCGCTGCCCGCCGACCGCGAACTCCGGCTCTGATCGCCGGTGACACCGTCCTGACCTGGGCGGATCTGGATGCCAAGGTCACCGCCGCGGCGCGTTTCGTGGCCGGCCGGACAGCCCCCGGAGATCGCGTCGCATCCGTGCTCGGCAATACCGTGGACTTCGTGGCGACCTGGTTCGGGACGCTGCGGGCGGGCCGGGTCGCGGTTCCCCTCAATCCCGGCTACACAGCCGACGAGGTGTCGCACGCGGTCGCCGACGCCAGGTGCGCACTGATCGTGATCGGACAAACGGATCAGTCACGGCTTGGCTTGACCGAGTTCTGCGTACCTCCGGAATTCGACGGGATCGCGGAGGCCGCCCTCCCGGACGTGTCCGCGAATGATCTCGCCGTGCTGCTCTACACCTCGGGCACCGGCGGGCGGCCGAAGGCCGCGATGCTGACCCACGGCGCCCTGGCCGCCAACCACGACCAACTGGACCGGATCGAGCCGCCGGTGGTCGGGCCGGACGACGTGGTGCTGCTCGCGGTGCCGTTCTTCCACGCCTACGGGCTGAACACCGGGCTGGGCGGCGTCGCGCACCACGCGGCCACCGGCGTGCTGACCGAGCGGTTCGACGCGGCGGACACGCTGGACCTGATCGCGAGGCGCGGGGTGACAGTCGTGGTCGGCGTCCCGGGGATGTACCAGGCCTGGTCGCGGCAGGCCGGCGTGGCCGAGGCGCTGCGCGGCCTGCGGACCGCGGTGTGCGGCGCGGCGCCGCTGGAGCCGGCCACCGCGGCGCGCTTCCGGGCCGCCACCGGCAAGACCATATTGATCGGGTACGGCCTGACCGAGTCCGCGCCGGTGCTCACCACCACGGCGGTCAGTGACCGCGGCAAGACCGGCTCGATCGGGCGCCCGCTGCCCGGGGTGGAGCTGTCCCTCCGTACCCGAAATGGTGTTGAGCTGTGGCGGGACGGCACGGTGTCGCCGGAGGAGGATCTCGCCGAGCTCGACCTCGCGCCTGCCGTCTCGGCCGGCACCGACCCGGGGGAGATCGTGGTCCGGGGTCCGAACCTGTTCTCCGGCTACTGGCCGGACGGCGCCGGCGGGCCGGACGCGGACGGCTGGTGGCCGACCGGGGACATCGCCTACGCGGACGCCGACGGCGATCTGATCCTGGTCGACCGGATCGGCGAGCTGATCCTGGTCAACGGCTTCAACGTCTATCCTGCGGAGATCGAGCGGGTGCTGTCGGCGCATCCGCGGGTCGCCGAGGCGGCAGTGGTGGCGAGGCCGGACCGGGACACCGGGCAGCGGCCGCACGCCTACGTGGTGGCGGCCGGTGACCCGCCGCCGTCGGTGACCGAGCTGCAGGTGCACTGCGCCGCCCGGCTGGCCCGGTTCAAGCTGCCGACGATCGAGCTGGTCGCGTCGCTGCCGCGCTCCGCGAGCGGCAAGGTCCGGAAGAGGGAGTTGTCTTGACCCGCATCACCTTGATCAGCCGGGACGGCTGCCACCTGTGCGAGGTGGCCGAGCAGACGCTGGACCGGATCGCGCCCGGCGACTGGACCCGGGTGGACGTCGACTCGTCGATCGAGCTGCAGCGCGACTACGACGACCGGGTGCCGGTGATCCTGCTGGACGGCAGGGAGCACGGGTACTGGCGGGTGGAGGAGGCCCGGTTGCTCCGGGATTTGGCTCGACAGCCCGGCGAGCCGCACCTGTAACGTGCCAGCGTGACATCTAAGCACCTGGTCTGGGACTGGAACGGCACCCTTCTCGACGATCTTCACCTGGTCGTGTCGTCGACCAACGAGGCCTTCGCCACGGTCGGCGGCCGGGCCGTCGGGACGGACGAGCACCGGCGGGCGTTCCGGCGGCCGGTCGCCGAATTCTACGCCGAGATGCTCGGCCGGGCGGTGGACCAGGAGGAGTTCGGCCGGCTGGATCGCATCTTCCACGACGCGTACCGGCTCGGCCTGACCGACATCACGCTGGCGGCCGACGCGATGACCGCGATCAAGACCTGGCCGGGGACGCAGTCGCTGCTCTCCATGTGGTTCCACGGCGAGCTGGTGCCGGCTGTGGAGACGTACGGACTGGCCGGCGTCTTCACCCGGATCGACGGGCTGCGCACCGAGGTGGGCGGCGACCTGAAGGCCGGGCACCTGGCGCGGCACCTGGAGGGGCTGGGCCTGGCCGGCGCCGACGTGGTGCTGATCGGCGACTCGCTGGACGACGCGGCCGCCGCCGACTCGGTGGGCGCCGGCTCGGTGCTCTACACCGGGGGCTTCACCGACCCGGTCCGGCTGCGCGAGTCCGGCCGGCTGGTGGCCGATTCGCTCGTCGATGCGGTGAGGCTGGCCATGTCGCTCTGAGCCGGATCGTGTTTCGGATCACGATCCGCCACGCCGCGGCCCCGGGTCGTGTTCCGGAACAGGACCTGGGTGGCCCCGGCGGGGTGCGAACGGTAATACTCGACAGGTCGGCTCGACTAACACAGCCGGGTCGATCTTGTCCAATTGTCCCGACAAGATCGCGATTTGTGCACGCCTTCACAAGCGCCTACTCTGTGACTCCGACGAGCCCGCTACCACAGCCGCCCCGACGGGGCTTCACCGGTATCGCACAGATCGGGCTCACCGCAGGTTCGCCTCGTCGGCACGGAGTCAGATGAGTCAGCAGCGTCACGGAAGCACGCCCGGCGAAGCCGGTGACGTCCCGGCCTTCCCGGACCTCCCGGAGGCGACGATCGCGAGGCTGCCCGAATACCTGCGCGCCCTGCACCATCTGGCCGAGGCCGGCGCGGAAACGGTATCCAGCGAGGGTCTGGCCGCCGCCGCCGGGGTCAACTCCGCGAAACTTCGCAAGGATCTCTCACATCTGGGGTCGTACGGGACCCGGGGCGTCGGGTACGACGTGGCCCTGCTGGTCGACCAGATCGAGTACATCCTGGGCCTGGACAAGAACCGCGCGGTCTGCCTGGTCGGCGTCGGCAACCTGGGCCACGCCCTGGCCGGTTACGCCGGGTTCGCCAGCCGAGGTTTCCGGGTCGTCGCGCTCTTCGACGCCGACCGCAAGAAGGTCGGCGAGGTGATCAACGGCATGGCCGTCCGGCACATCGGCGACCTGGAACTGGTGGCCGCCGAGGAGTCGATAGCCATCGGCGTCATCGCCACCCCGCCCACCGCCGCCCAGGCGGTGGCCGATCTGCTGGTCGCCGCCGGTGTGACAAGCATCCTGAACTTCGCGCCATGCGTACTGTCGGTCCCTCCGAACGTCGATGTGCGCAAGGTGGATCTGGCCGTCGAGTTGCAGATCCTCTCGTTCCACGAACACCGCAAGGCGTCGCTGACCGCCCTTCCCGGCGGAGCCGGCGACGCCGCGGGTGACCAGGAGGCAGTGGGGTCGTGAATCTGCTCAGCATCGGTGCGTCCTACCGCACCGCCGACGTGGCCGTCCTGGAGCGGCTCAGCATTCCCGAGTCAGACATCCCTCAACTCCTGCAGAAGCTGGTCGCCCAGCCCTACGTGAGCGAGGCCGTGCTGGTCTCGACCTGCAACCGCGTCGAGGTGTACGCCGCGGTCAGCGGGTTCCACGGCGGCCTCGGCGACATCTGCAACGTGCTGTCCCAGCACTCCGGCATCCCGGCCAGCGAGCTGGCCGGGCACCTCTACGTGCACTACGGCGAGGCCGCGGTCCGGCACTCGTTCCGGGTCTCCTCCGGGCTCGACTCGATGGTGGTCGGCGAGGCGCAGATCCTCGGGCAGCTGCGGGACGCGTACCACGCGGCCACCGAGTCCGACTCGGCCGGCCGGCTGCTGCACGAGCTGATGCAGCAGGCGCTGCGGGTCGGCAAGCGGGCACACGCCGAGACCGGCATCGACAAGGCCGGCCAGAGCGTGGTCACGGCCGCCCTGGAGGTGGCCGCCGACCACCTCGGCGGCGACCTGACCGGGCGCCCCGCGCTGGTGATCGGCGCCGGCGCGATGGGCGCGCTGTCGGTCGCCACGTTGACCCGGACCGGTGTCGGCCCGCTGCGGATCACCAACCGCAGCGCCGACCGGGCGGACCGGCTGGCCGAGGCGTACGGCGCGGTCGCCGTCCCGATCGCGGACCTGCGGCAGGTGCTCGGCGAGGTGGACATCGTGGTCAGCGCGACCGCTTCCACCCAGCCGGTGCTGACCCGGGACCTGTTGGAATCCGCGCTCGGCGCCCGTGCCGACGGGCACCCGCTGGTGGTGCTCGACCTCGCGGTGCCGCGGGACGTCGCCCCGGACGCGGCGGGCCTGCCCGGCCTGGTCGTGGTCGACATCGACGGGCTCGCCACCAGCCGCCGCGCGGCCCCGGCCGCCGCCGAGACCGCCGCGG
Source organism: Actinoplanes siamensis (assembly GCF_016862395.1). Lineage (GTDB taxonomy): Bacteria > Actinomycetota > Actinomycetes > Mycobacteriales > Micromonosporaceae > Actinoplanes > Actinoplanes siamensis. The sequence goes on from NZ_BOMW01000033.1 coordinate 114,898, forward strand.
TCGAGCAGATCGTCACCGGCGAGGTGGACAACTTCCTCGGCTGGATGCGCGGGGCGGAGATCGCGCCCACCGTGGCCGCCCTGCGGACCCGCGCCGAGGAGGTGGTCTCCGCCGAGATGCGCAAGCTGCTCGCGCGGCGGCCGGAATTCACCGAGGAGCAGCGGGCCGACGTTTCCCGTACCCTGCACCGAGTCGTCCAGCAGATCCTGCACTCGCCGACCGTGCGGGTGCGGCAGCTGGCCGCCGAGCCGGGTGGCGATCAGTACGCCGCCCTGCTCCGTGAGCTGTTCGACCTGGACGTCCCCCTGGCCACCCACGCCGACGCGGTACCCGAGATCGGAGGTAAGGCATGACCGCCCGCACCGAGCGGCGCCCGGCCGGACCTGACGACGACCTCGCGGGCGAGGGCCGCAAGAACATCCGGAAGGCGGGCCCAGCGTGACTGTGAAGCCGCTGCGCCTCGGCACCCGGGGCAGCGCTCTCGCGATCACCCAGTCCCGGATGGTCGCCGACCAGCTGACCGCGGCCACCGGCCGGGCCGTCGAGCTGGTCCGCATCGTCACGCCCGGCGACACCTCGTCGGCGCCCGTCGCCCAGCTCGGCGTCGGGGTGTTCGTCTCCGCGCTGCGGGACGCGCTGTCGGCCGGTGAGATCGACTTCGCCGTCCACTCGTACAAGGACCTGCCCACCGGCGACCACCCGCTGCTGCACATCGCGGCCGTGCCGCACCGGGAGGACCCGCGGGACGCGCTGGTGGCCCGCGACGGGCGTACGCTCGCCGACCTGCCGCCCGGATCGCGGGTCGGCACCGGGGCGGTCCGGCGGATCGCCCAGCTCCGGGCTCTCGGACTGGAGTTGCAGGTCACGCCGATTCGGGGCAACGTTGACACGCGCATCGCGCGAGTTCTCGGCCCCCGGGCCGACCTCGACGCGGTCGTCCTGGCCCAGGCCGGGGTGTCACGCCTCGGCCGCACGGCCGAGATCACCGAAACGCTGGACCCGATGCTCATGCTGCCCGCCCCGGCCCAGGGCGCGCTGGCTGTCGAGTGCCGGTCCGGCGACGCAGACCTGGTCGAGCTGCTGGCCGTGCTCGACCACGCACCGACCCGGGCCGCCGTCGTGGCGGAACGGGCGTTGCTGGCCACGCTGGAGGCCGGGTGTGCCGCCCCGGTCGCCGCTTACGCCCGCCTCGTCCGGGGTGGGCATGCCGGCTCCGTCCCCACCGACGGGCTCGGCGAGGAGATGATTCACCTGCGCGGTGCGGTGATCAGCCCGGATGGGGTTCGAGCCATCCGGCTGTCGCGCACCGGAACGCCCGCCGGGGCGGCGGAGATCGGCAAGGCACTCGCCGCCGACCTCCTCGACGCCGGCGCCGATACCCTGATGGGGAGCACAGAATGACCACCCGCACCGCCCGTAAGCCAGCCGGACGCATCGCGTTCATCGGCGCCGGACCCGGCGACCCGGAGCTGCTGACCCGCCGCGCGTACGCCGCGCTGACCGATGCCGACCAGGTGGTCTACGACCGGGGCGTGCCCGAGTCGCTGCTGTCCGCGATCCGCGCGGACGCCAAGGAGGACGCCCAGTTCAGCCCGGCCGAAGGCGCCCCCGGCGACGTGGCCAAGGTGCTGCTCTCCGCCGCCAAGTCCGGCCTGGCCGCCGTGCACCTGGTGGCCGGCGACCCGTTCGGTCACGACGCGGTGGTCAAGGAGGTGCAGGCGGTCGCGCGGACCGCTGTGCACTTCGAGGTGATCCCGGGCATCGGCCAGGCCGAGGGCGTCGCGGCGTACGCGGGTGTGCCGCTGCCCGGCGTGCGCATCGCCGCCGACGTCGACGACGTCACCTCGCTGGACTTCGACGCGCTGGCCGGCGCGGCCCAGAAGGGCTCGTTCGCGGTCGCGGTGGACGCCGGTGACCTGGCCGCGGTCCGAGACGGGCTGCTGGCGGCCGGCGTCGAGCCGGGTGTCCCGGTCGGCGTGACCGGCGACGGCACCGGCGAGACGCAGTACACCACCACCTCGACGGTGGACAGCTTCGTGGCCGCCGCGCTCGGCTTCACCGGCCGGGTCGTGCTGACCGTCGGCGCCGAGGTGGGCGAGCGGGACGCGCTGAGCTGGTGGGAGAACCGGCCGCTGTACGGCTGGAAGGTGCTGGTCCCGCGGACCAAGGAGCAGGCCGGCGCGATGAGCGCGCGGCTGCGGGCGTACGGCGCGATCCCGTGCGAGGTGCCGACCATCGCGGTCGAGCCGCCCCGCACCCCGGCGCAGATGGAGCGCGCGGTCAAGGGCCTGGTCGACGGCCGGTACGCGTGGGTGGTGTTCACCTCGGTGAACGCGGTCCGCGCGGTGTGGGAGAAGTTCGCCGAGCACGGCCTGGACGCCAGGCACTTCGGCGGTGTCAAGATCGCCTGCATCGGCGAGGCCACCGCCGAGGCGGTCCGCGCGTTCGGCATCCAGCCCGAGCTGATCCCGGCCGGTGAGCAGTCCAGCGAGGGCCTGCTGGCCGAGTTCTCCCCGCACGACGAGATCCTCGACCCGGTCGGCCGGGTGCTGCTGCCGCGCGCCGACATCGCCACCGAGACCCTCGCGGCCGGCCTGATCGAGCGGGGCTGGGAGGTGGACGACGTGACCGCGTACCGGACGGTGCGGGCCGCGCCGCCGCCCGCCGAGATCCGCGACGCGATCAAGTCGGGTGGCTTCGACGCGGTGCTCTTCACCTCGTCCTCGACCGTCCGCAACCTGGTCGGCATCGCCGGCAAGCCGCACGCCCGCACGGTCGTCGCGGTGATCGGCCCGAAGACCGCGGAGACCGCTATCGAGTTCGGCCTGCGGGTGGACACCCAGCCGCAGAACGCCTCGGTGCCGGACCTGGTCGAGGCGCTCGCCGAGTACGCCCTGGAACTGCGCGAGAAGCTGGCGGCGATGCCTGCCAAGCAGCGCCGCGGCTCCAAGGTGCAGGGCCCCACCGCTCTCCGTTTCCGCTGATCGTTCACGCGCCGGGGGAAGATCCCCCGGCGCGTTCCCCGTTAGGGAGCGCCCATGTCCTTCCCCGACATCCGCCCGCGCCGCCTCCGGCGCACCCCGGCGATCCGCCGCCTGGTCGAGGAGACCCGGGTCGCCCCGTCCGAGCTGATCCTCCCGCTCTTCCTCAAGGAGGGGATCACCGAGCCCAGGCCGATCAGCTCGCTCCCGGGCGTCGTCCAGCACACCCGTGAGTCGCTGCTCAAGGCCGCCCACGAGGCGGTCAGCGCGGGCGTCGGCGGCCTGATGCTCTACGGCGTGCCGGACAACGCGAACAAGGACGAGACCGGTTCGGCCGGGCTCGACCCGGAGGGCATCCTCAACGTCGGCCTCCGGGACCTGCGCGCCGAGCTCGGCGACGACACCGTGATCATGGGTGACGTCTGCGTGGACGAGTTCACCACGCACGGGCACTGCGGCGTGCTCGCCGCGGACGGCTCGGTCGACAACGACGCCACGCTGGAGATCTACGCCCGGATGGCGGTGGCGCAGGCCGAGGCGGGCGCGCACATGGTCGGTCCCTCCGGGATGATGGACGGCCAGGTCGGCGTGATCCGCAAGGCCCTGGACGCGGCCGGTCACCAGGACATCGGGATCCTGGCCTACTCGGCGAAGTACGCGGGCGCCTTCTACGGCCCGTTCCGCGAGGCGGTCGAGTCAACGTTGCAGGGCGACCGGCGGCAGTACCAGCAGGATCCGCCGAACCTGCGGGACGCGCTGCGCGAGGTCGACCTGGACGTGGCCGAGGGCGCCGACATCGTGATGATCAAGCCGGCGCTGCCGTACCTGGACGTGATCGCCGCGATCCGGGAGCGGGTCGCCGTGCCGGTCGCCGCGTACCAGGTCTCCGGCGAGTACGCGATGGTCGAGGCGGCCGCCGCGAACGGCTGGCTCGACCGCGAGCGCGTGATCATGGAGTCGCTGACCTCGATCAAGCGGGCCGGCGCGCAGATCATCCTCACCTACTGGGCCGTCGAAGCCGCCCAACTCCTCCGCGAGCGCTACTGAGATTCGAGCCTCTGCACGAGCTGGGCCACGTCGGCGATGTACTCGAACCAGTCGCGGTCCGACTGGTAGCCCAGCTCCGCGTTGACCTTCAGCATCGACTCGTTGTGCTGCGCGTTCCAGGTCTGCACCTGGCGCAGGCCGGGTTCGGCGGCGCGCAGCTCGAACAGCATCCGAGCCTTGATCGCCCGGTCGATGCCGTAGCCGCGGTGCTCCCGGACGACGATCGTGTCGTACTGGTCGGCGCGCTCCGGGTGCTGTGCCGGGACGACCACCTCGGTCAGCCCGGCGACCGCGCCGGTCGCCTCGTGGATGGCCAGCACGATGTACGGCTTGAGGCCCCGCCGGTGCAGCGTCTCCAGTGACTCGCGGAGCCGGGCCGGGTCGGACGAGCGCGGCGTCAGGTCGAGATCGTCGTCGTCGGTCTGCGCCTCGGCCTTGGCCCGCGCGTAGGCTTCCAGCAGCTCCGCGGACGGGCCGCCGGGATGGTACTCCACCCGGTACCCGGCGCCGAGGCCGTTGGACATCGCGCCGAGGGCGGCCCAGTCGACAGTGTCCAGACTGAGGACACTGCGGGTCTCCACATACTCCCGTTCGAAGCCGAGCGACTCGTAGAAGCCGATGGCGGGTGTTCCACCGATGGCCTCCACCCCGATCGAGGAGAATCCTTCCAGGTACGCCCGGCGTGCCGCCACGGCGAGCAGTTCCCGCCCCAGTCCGCGGCGTCGCAGCTGCGGCTTGACGAGGATCTCGAGCACCCCGATGTCGCCCAGCAGCAGGATGCTGACCAGCGCGTAGATTTCGCTCTCCCCCTCGGGGAGGCGGTCGTCCTCGGCCACCCAGCAGATCCGGCGCTCGCCCGGCATGGTCTCGGCGAGGTAGTCCCTGACCCGGACGTCCCGCCATGCTGGATCGTCGGGGAGGTCGGTGGTCAGCACCGCGTTGACCGTCTCCACCAGCGAGTGGATCTCAGCCGCGGACGCGGAGCGGGGATCCCATTCACGCACCCTCACCCGTACATCGTGCCGTTTACCCGACCTCCAGGGAAGTGCTGACCACGCAAAAGTACGCGCCCGCTCACCGAGCGTCGCGAAAACTCGCTACGATCCGTCCGCACCGCCCTTCCACGCCTTGCGCCGCGTGGCGGCTTGCGCCGCGCCGGCGTGCTCAGTTGCGGCTGCGCCGGCGTGATCAGGCCGGGATGGTCACGCCGGGATGGTCACGCCGGGATGGTCACGCCGGGATGGTCACGCCGGGATGGTCACGCCGGGCGATGCGGATCATCGCGGGGACAGGTGCGGCTGCTCCGGCGTGATCAGGTGCGGCTGCGCTGTCCGTAGTCGTTGGCGGCCTCGAAAATCTTCTGCGCCGATGTGCGCAGCGTGCCGCCGTTGTAGTCCAGCACCGCGTCCCACCAGGAGTCGGCGCGGGCCAGGTCGCGGATGCCGCCCTTGGCGTCCTTGCAGAGATGATTGGCGACGGCCAGCGCTGCGTCGTCGATGTCGTTGATGTCGGTGGCCCCGTTCCGGTCGGCGTCCACCGCGAACGCCTGCCAGGTGCCCGGCACCAGCTTCATCGGCCCGACCTCACGGTCGTAGTTGGTGTCCTGATCCAGCACGCCCCGGTCGGTGTCCTTCACCAGGAGCCGGCCCCCCTGTCCGTCCAGCGGCAGGCCGAAGATCGTCGGCTGGGCCACCCCGTCCACGCCGAGCACCGCGCCGTTCGAGCTGCCGTGCCCGGACGTCACCTTGCCGATCGCGGCCAGCGTGGTCCAGCTCAGGTGACAGGTGGGCACGGTCTGCGCGGTGACCAGCTCGGCGTACCCGTAGGCCTGGACCGCTACCACCGGGATGCCGGCCTTGGTCCCGGCGGTCTGCGCCCAGGCGGCCAGCGCGTCGGCCGGCCGGTTGACCGGGCCCGCACCGGGCGTGCCGGCAGCGGTCGTCGGAATGCCGAACCCGGTGGCCGGCGGGACCGTGTAGGTCGGGATCAGCGGGTTGTCGGCCGGAGCGGAGAACCCGCCCGGTACGCCGAAGGGATCGCTCACGGCCGGCGCCGGAGCCGCCCCGGCGTCACCGAAGGTCGGCGTGACGCTCGGCGTCGGCGCCGCCTCCAGGGCCCGGGGCACCAGATAGACCCCGGCCGCGCCGGCGAGCCCGATCAGCAGGATCACGACGATGCTCGGCAGAACGACCCGGCCGCTGGGCCGCCTCGCCCAGGCCACGAAGCCGCGACCGCCCCGCGCCACCAGCCCGAGGAAGCGCCGCACGAGCCTCCGCTTGGCCGGCGCGGCAGCCTTGCCCGCCTCCGGAGCCGCATCCTTGCCGGCCTCTTCACCGGTCTTCGCGGTCTTGCCGGCATCCGCCGTCTTGCCGGCCTCTTCGCCGGCCTCCGTGCCCTTGCCGGCGTCCGTGGTCTTGTCCGCCTCCGTGCCCTTGTCGGCGTCCTTGGCCACCGCGACCTTGCCAGCCTCCGCGTCCTCTTTCACGGCAGGACCCGCACCCGCGAGCGAGCCCGCCGTCGTAGCGGCGCCCTTCTCCGGCGCGGCGCTCTGCGCTGGAGCGGCATTCTTGCCCGCGACGTCCTTGTCCGTAGCGGCGGCCTTGTCCGTAGCGGCGGCCTTGTCCGTAGCGGCAGCCTTGTCCGTAGCGGCGGCCTTGTCCGCGGCGGCCTTGTCCCCGGTGACGGACCCGGCCGAAGCCGCCTCAGGCTTCTTGGACGAGGGCGTGCCCGAATCGCCGGACCTGTGCCGCCCGGCCCCGGGCGCCTCCACCGGAGCCGCCCCGGAACTGCCCAGCGGAACGCCCTGATGGGGCGCCGCCGCCCGCAACTCCGGCCGCTCTCCTGGGATCTTCCGCGCCTCCGCCACGCGCTCGACCCTACCGGGCCGTGACGATCGTCGGGTAAACCGCCGAGGCCCTGTGGACAACGCCCCTTACCGGCTCCGGCGCGGGGGCCCTACGCTGGTCGGATGCCGCGTTATGACTACCGCTGCCGCGCCTGCGGCGCCACCTTCGAGGTCAGCCGCCCGATGCGGGAGGCCACCGAGCCGGCCACCTGCCCGCAGGGCCACGGCGACACCGTCAAGCTGCTGTCCACGGTCGCTGTCACCGGCCGCGGTGGCGCCGCCCCGATGCCCGGCGGCGCGGGCGGAGGCGGCTGCTGCGGCGGCGCCTGCGGCTGCTGACCTGATCCCTTCGACAGAACATCCCGGGTTCGGGGAGACATCCCAACCCAAGCCGGCGGCGCCCGCGACCCGGGCGCCGCCCGGCAGGGGTTAGGCGCGGGGCGCTGTCGGATGCGAGGGGCAGTGCAGGCATCGTCCGGCAGGGGTTGGCGCGGGGCGCTGTCCGGTGCGAGGAGCAGCGCGGGCGCCGCCCGGAAAAGGGTGTCGCGGGGCGATGCCCGGTGAAGAGGCCGCGCCTGCGCCGTATCGCCCGGCCGCGGCGTACGCCCTCCGGATTCTGATCTTGACCTGCGGAAATCCGAGCGTGATCATCCGAAGGAGTGATCTGATTCACTCCTTACCGCAAACCCCTCGATACCGCCCGCGTGTCGACATTGCGCCGAAACCGCCTCTTCGCTATCACTCTAGGTATCCGCCGCCGAACCCCATGCCGACAAATCCGCGCTGCTCAGGAGTAACTTCCCAGAACATGGGACAACACGTACGGGTATATCCGAACGTCCCGACGGTTTTGCCCGACCGCATCGTTTCCGCGTTCGATCTCTTTCGTTACGACACGCGTAGTCCCGTATGCCGACGTCGATCCCACTGTTGGAGAGCTTCTCCGTAAGGGGTAGGTCGTGGCGGGAACATGGTTACCGTCCGTTTCTACGATGGGCGGTGACTCTGTGATACGGCACCATGAGTCGCGACTTCCAAAGGGGGCGGAGGTTCCACCGTGTCGGGACGGCTCGAGCTACCCAGCGGCCTCGTGACCTTTATGTTCACTGACATAGAGGGATCAACACGACTGGCCCGGATGCTCGGAGACACCTATCGCGCTGTGCTGAACGCACATCGCTCTGTGTTACGCGCTGCGCTTAGTGAGTTCGAAGGTGTAGAGCTTCTCACCGAGGGTGACTCCTTTTTCGTGGCGTTCGACAACGCGGACTCCGCCGTGGCGGCCTGTGTGGAGGCGCAGCGGAGGCTGGCCGCCCACGACTGGCCACGCGCCGACGCCGTCCCCAAGGTGCGGATGGGACTGCACACCGGGCGGGCCACACCGATCGGCACCGAGTACGCCAGCGCCGAGGTGCACCGGGCGGCCCGGGTGGCCGCCGCGGCCCACGGTGGCCAGGTGCTCTGCTCCGAGGCGACGGCCCAGGCGGTGACCGCCACCTACGCCGGCGCGCCGACCGCCGCGCCCGCCCTGACCGGCGTGGACCTGCTGGACCTCGGAGCGTTCCGGCTGCGCGGCTTCGACGACGACGAGCGGATCTTCCAGGTGCTGGCGCCCGGCCTGGAGCGTGACTTCCCGCGCCCGCGGACCGCGGAGGCGCCCCGGCACAACCTGCCGGCCGAGCACAGCTCGTTCGTCGGACGCCAGGCCGAGATCTCCGAGCTGGCCGAACTGATCAGCCACCACCGGCTGGTCAGCGTGGTGGGTGCGGGCGGCGCCGGCAAGACGCGGCTCAGCCTGGCCGTGGGCGAGCAGTTGCTGGACGCGTACCCCGGTGGGGTGTGGACGATCGATGCGGTGAGCGCGGCGGGTGGCCTTCCCACGGCGCTCGCCGCGGCCCTGGGCCTGCGGACCGAGCCCGGCCGTCCGATGATCGAGACGGTGCTGGAGCAGTGCACCGAGCGCCGGATGCTGGTCATTCTGCAGACCTGCGACGCGGCGCCCGGGCTGACCGCGGCGCTGGCGCACCGGCTGCTGTCCCGGTGCCGCCGGCTGGACGTGCTGGCCACCGGCCGGGCCCCGCTGGGCCTGCCCGGGGAGGCCGTGTGGCGGATCCCGCCGATGGCCCCGGCCGACGCGTTCGCGCTGCTCAAGGAGCGGGCGACGGCGGCCCGTGGCGGGCGGCGGGGGAACGACGACGAGCAGTTGGCCGAGCTCGCCGCGCGGTTGGAGGGCTCCCCGCTGGCGATCGAGCTGGCCGCCACCCGGCTCCGGCTGCTGCCGGCCGACCTGCTGACGCGGCGGCTGGACGACCCGATCGGCGCGCTGGACAGCGACGCGAGCGGTGCGGGGCGGCACGACAGCCTGCGGAACAATCTGGAGTGGTCGTACCGGAGTCTGGGGAGCCGGGCCGCCGAGTTGCTGCGGAGGCTGGCGGTCTTCGCCGGGCCGGTGGATCTGGCCACCGTGGACTGGTGCGGGGAGGAGGCGCTCAGCGCGCTCTCCGAGCTGGCGGAGAAGTCGCTGATCGAGGTGCTGCCCGGCCCGCGGTACCGGATGTCGGACCATGTCCGGTCGTATGCCCTGCGCCAGCTCGCCGCCGCCGGTGACGAGCCTGCCGTCCGGGACCGGCATCTGGCCTGGTCGCTGCAAACCCTGAAGACCGTCGCGGTGGATATCGACGGCCAGCAGCGGACCGTCTCGCTGACCGATCTCGGACCGTACGTCGCGGAGTGGCAGGCGGCGCTGCGCTGGGCCTCGGCGAGCGGGGACGTCCGCGCCGGGTTGTGCCTGGCCGGCGCGCTGAACCCGTGGTGGCGTGAGCACGGCGGCGCCGGCGAGGGTCGCAGCCTGCTGTCCCGGCTGTACGAGCGGGCCGACGGGAACGCGGGACCGGCCGAGCTGGCCCGGGCCTACCTCATCCACGCCGACCTGACCGACGATCCGGGGGAGCGGGACCAGTTCCTGCATCGCGCGGAGCACGCGGCCCGGCGCGCCGGCGACCCGGCCCTGCTGGTCCGGGCGCTGGGCAGCCGCCGGATCCGGCTGGACGAACCGGCCGACGAGGCGGTCGAGAGCTCGTGCCGGTCGGTGATCGCCGAGGCCGAGCAGGCCGGCGTGGCGGCCGAGTCGCTGCCGGCCGTGCTGGCGCTGGCCGAGCTGTTCTGGCGGCGCGGCGCGCTCAGCGAGGCCGCCGAGCTGCTCGGCGCGGCCCGGCACCTGGAGGCCGGCCGGCCCGAGGACCGCGGGCGCCGGGCGGTGGACTGGCTGCTCGGCATGGTCGCGCTGCGCCGCGGCGACCTGGTCGCCGCACACGACCACCTGGTGGTGGCGTTGCGCTCGCGGCTGCGGCACGGATTCAAGGGCGCGGCCGCCGACGCGGTCGCGGCCATCGCCGCCCGGTGTGCGCTGGGCGGGGACGCGATGACCGCGACGATGCTGTTCGGCGGGGCGGAGGCGGCACGCGGCGCCCGCCGCACCGAGTCCTTCGGCGCGTTCTGGTCGGAGCAGCAGATCGCCTTGCGGCTGGCCTTGGGCGACGCGGCCTTCGACTCGGCCTACGCCGACGGCGCCAACCTGCCCTTCGACCGGATCGTCGCGATGGCCCTGGCTGTCGAACACCCGGATATGGAGGACGGAGCGGCGCGATTCGCCCAGATCGCCCGGTAGAAGGGTGCGGATCACGCGGACTACTGATCTGATTAGGGTGTGTCCGTGCAGGCGGTTTCATGATCCACCTACCGCTGGCCCGTCAGGGGCCGCTGAGAGCGCTCGCCATTCGTCTGGCGATGGCGTTCACCCTCGTGCTGAGCGCGGTGGCGATCGTCTACGCGGACCGCGAGGGCTACCGCGACGTCAACGAGGACGGCCTCACCCTGCTCGACTGCTTCTACTACGCGGTCGTCTCGCTCTCCACGACGGGCTACGGCGACATCACCCCGGCGACCCAGAGCGCCAGGCTGGTCAACGTCCTGTTCATCACCCCCGCCCGGGTGCTCTTCCTGATCATCCTGGTCGGCACCACCCTGGAAGTGCTGACCGACCAGTACCGCAGCGGCCTGCGGATCAGCCGGTGGAGGCGCAAGTTGAAGGACCACGTGATCATCTGCGGCTACGGCACCAAGGGCCGGGCCGCTGTCGACGCGCTGCTGGAGACCGGCTACGACAAGTCCCGCATCGTCATCGTCGAGAACCGTGAGGTCGCCGTCCGCCAGGCCGCCGCGAACGGGTTCGCGGTGATCGAGGGCAACGCCACCCGCTCGGCGGTCCTGCTCGATGCGGACGTCAAGAACTGCAAGTCGGTCATCATCGCCACCGACCAGGACGAGGCGTCGGTGCTGATCACCCTGACCGTCCGCCAGCTCACCGCCGGACAGGTGCGCATCATCGCCGCCGTCCGGGAGCAGGAGAACGCCGCCCTCCTCAAGCAGAGCGGCGCGCACCACGTGATCGTCTCGTCCTCCACGGCGGGCCGCCTGCTGGGCCTGACCACGACCGCGCCTCCGCTGATCGACGTCGTCGAGGACCTGCTGACCCCGGGCCAGGGGATGGCGCTGGCCATGCGCTCCGCGGAGCGCGCCGAGGTGGGTCGGAACCCGCGCGAGCTGTCCACGCTGGTGGTGGCGCTGATCCGGCGAGGCAAGGTGGTCCCGCTGGGCGGCGGGCAGTCGGTCGCCATCGAGACGGGCGACCTGCTGGTCTACATCCGCGACGACGAGACCGCCGCAACCGGCGTCTCGTTCTGAGCGCCGCCCACCGCGAACGCTACCTCCGCGCGGGCCGCCCGATGGGCGGCCCGCGGGTGACTCCGGGGCTCCGCGGTCAGAGGATGGTCCAGGTGTCCCCGGAGCCGAGGAGATCGTTGAGCATCTCCTCCGGTGTGCCGCTGACCGACGCCTGCGCGTCGAGCAGCTGCTTGCGGACGATCTCGTCGTAGGACGGCCGCTGCACGTCGCGGAAGACCCCGATCGGCGTCGTGTTCAGGTCGGAGCCGGAGAGACGGGACAACGCGAACGCGTACGCCGGGTCGTCAACCGTGGCGTCGTGGACGATCGGCGTGCCGCCCTCCTGCACCTTCAGCCCGAAGCTGCCCTCCGGGTGCACCACGGAGAAGCGGCCGAACGTGATCGGCTGTCCCTGCTCCAGCCGGATCAGGTGCTCGTCCCGCGTGTCCGCGTCCTTGATCAGGTCGAAGGCGCCGTCGTTGAAGATGTTGCAGTTCTGATAGATCTCGACGAACGCGGAACCCTCGTGGGCCGCCGCGGCGCGCAGCACGGACTGCAGGTGCTTGCGGTCCGAGTCGATGGTGCGGGCCACGAACGTCGCCTCGGCCCCCAGCGCGAGCGAGATCGGGTTGAACGGCGAGTCCGCCGAGCCGGCCGGCGTGGACTTCGTGATCTTGCCGAGTTCCGAGGTGGGTGAGTACTGGCCCTTGGTCAGGCCGTAGATCCGGTTGTTGAACAGCAGGATCTTCAGGTTGACGTTGCGGCGCAGCGCGTGGATCAGGTGGTTGCCGCCGATCGAGAGCGCGTCGCCGTCCCCGGTGACCACCCAGACGCTGAGGTCGGGGCGGGACGCGGAGAGCCCGGTCGCGATCGCCGGGGCACGGCCGTGGATCGAGTGCACGCCGTACGTGTTCATGTAGTACGGGAAGCGGGACGAGCACCCGATCCCGGAGACGAACACGATGTTCTCCCGTGGGATACCGAGCTCGGGCATGAACCCCTGCACGGCGGCGAGGATCGCGTAGTCGCCGCAGCCGGGGCACCAGCGCACTTCCTGGTCCGACTTGAAATCCTTGGCGGTCAGTTTCAGAGCAACCGGGCTAGCCATTCTTGACCACGTCCTCGAGCATGTTCTCCAGCGTCGCGGCGGTGAACGGCAGGCCGCTGATCTGGTTGAAGGGCACCGCGTCGACCAGGTATCTCGCCCGGATCACGTGGGCGAGCTGGCCGAGGTTCATCTCCGGGACGACCACTTTCTCGTACGACCGCAGCACCTCGCCCAGGTTCCGCGGCAGAGGTGACAGGTGCCGCAGGTGGGCCTGGGCGATGGTCAGCCCCCGCTGGCGCAGCGCCCGGCAGGCCGCCCCGATCGGGCCGTAGGTGGAACCCCAGCCCAGCACGAGCACCCGCGCGTTCTCGTCCGGGTCGTCGACGTCCACGTCCGGGACGGGGATCGCTTCGATGCGCGCCGCCCGGGTGCGGACCATGAATTCGTGGTTCGCCGGGTCGTACGAGATATCGCCGGTCTTGTCCGCTTTTTCCAACCCGCCGATGCGGTGTTCCAGACCGGGCGTGCCGGGAACCGCCCAGGGCCGGGCCAGCGTCTCGGGATCGCGCAGGTAGGGCAGGAACCTGCCGTCCGGGGAGTTGGGCGCGGTCGCGAACGGGACAGCCAGGTCCGGCAGCTCGTCGACCGAGGGCAGCAGCCACGGCTCCGACCCGTTGGCCACGTAGTTGTCGGACAGCAGGATGACCGGGGTCCGGTAGGTGAGCGCGATCCGCGCCGCCTCCAACGCGGCGTGGAAGCAGTCCGACGGGGACTTCGGGGCGATCACCGCGAGCGGCGCCTCGCCGTGCCGGCCGTACAGCGCCAGGTTGAGGTCGGCCTGCTCGGTCTTGGTGGGCATGCCGGTGGACGGCCCGGCCCGCTGCACGTCGACGATGACCAGCGGCAGTTCCAGCGCGATGGCCAGCGAGACGGTCTCGCTCTTGAGCGCCACGCCGGGCCCGGAGGTGGTGGTGACGCCCAGCGCGCCGCCGTAGGACGCGCCCAGCGCCGCCCCGATCGCCGCGATCTCGTCCTCGGCCTGCATCGTGGTGATGCCGAACCGCTTGTGCTTGGAGAGCTCGTGCAGGATGTCGGAGGCCGGCGTGATCGGGTAGGCGCCCAGGAAGAGCGGCAGCTTGGCGCGGACCGCCGCGGCCACCAGCCCGAGCGAGAGCGCCTGGTTGCCGGTGATGTTGCGGTACGTCCCGGGCCGCATCCTCGCCGGCTTGACCTCGTAGCGCACCGAGAACGCCTCGGTGGTCTCGCCGTAGTTCCAGCCGGCCCGGAAGGCGGTCTGGTTCGCCTCGACCAGCTCCGGCCGCTTGGCGAACTTGCGCTCCAGGAAGCGCAGGGTGGACTCGAACGGACGCGAGTACATCCAGCTGAGCAGGCCGAGCGCGAACATGTTCTTGGCGCGTTCGGCGTCCTTCTTCGAGATCCCCAGGTCGGCCAGCGCGCCGACGGTCATCGAGGTGAGCGCGACCGGGTGCACCGCGTACCCGGCGAGGGTGCCGTCCTCCAGCGGGCTGACCGGGTAGCCGACCTTGGCCAGGTTGCGCCTGGTGAACTCGTCGGTGTTGACGATGATGTCGGCGCCGGCGGGCAGTTCCGCCAGGTTCGCCTTGAGAGCTGCGGGGTTCATCGCGACCAGCACGTTCGGCGCGTCGCCCGGGGTCAGGATGTCGTAGTCGGCGAAATGGACTTGGAAACTCGAGACGCCCGGCAGAGTCCCCGCTGGCGCGCGGATCTCGGCGGGAAAGTTCGGCAGCGTCGAGATGTCGTTGCCGAGCTGTGCGGTCTCCGAGGTGAAGCGGTCACCGGTGAGCTGCATGCCATCGCCCGAGTCGCCGGCGAACCGGATCACCACCCGGTCCAGCTGCTCGACTCGCTTCGCGGGAGCGGCCACGTTTCAACCTCCAAAGAGCGCGGGCCGATCTTGTGTACGCACGTCAATGAGCCGGTCCGCACGTCGTCAGTTCCACACTACTTCGCCGCTCCTTACGGGGGTGGCCGCGGACCGTTGCCCACAGTAGCCATGCGGCGCTCCCGTGAGCTAGTGCTCTTGGGTAGGCTGCACCTTCGTGGAGGGATATCTCGGCTCGTACGCCATGCTCGGGCTGGTCCTCGCCGCCGGGGTTCTGCTGTTCGTGGCCGCGTTCGGGGCCAACCGCCTACTGCGGCCGGCGCGGCCCGCGGAGCCGGCCGGCAAGCGGATCCCGTACGAGAGCGGCATCGACCCGGTCGGCGGCGACTGGGCACAGGCGCAGATCCGGTACTACGTCTATGCGTACCTTTATGTGCTTTTTGCGGTAGAAGCCGTTTTTCTCTTCCCGTGGGCAGTGATCTTCGATCTCCCCGGGTTCGGCGGCGCCGCGATCGCCGAGATGGGCGTCTTCGTCGCGGTGCTCGCGCTGGGCATTCTCTACGCGTGGCGTAAGAAGATCTTGACCTGGACGTAGGACCCGGGTGGCGGACTCGCCTCCCGAAGGCCGACATGTCAACATCGTGCGCATGAGTCAGCTTCTGCTCTTCATTGTCGTAGCACTGGTCGTCGGGACGATCGTCTTCGGCGTGACCGTTCTGCTGAGCGGGGGCGACTCCGGGCTCACCCCGGTCGAGCCCGACGGCCAGTCGGTGCCGCTGCCCGGCGACCGGCCGCTGGGTGAGGACGACATCGCCAGGACCAGGTTCGACACCGCCTGGCGTGGGTACCGGATGGCTCAGGTGGACCAGGCGCTGCAGCGCGCGGCGTACGACATCGGCTACAAGGGCGAGCTGATCGGCGTGCTGGAGGCCGAGGTGGCGGCACTGCGCGAGGGCCGCATCGAGGACGCCGACGCGCTGCGGGCGGCTCGGGAGGCCGCGATCGCGCCGGCCCAGGCGGCCGCCGGGAAACCCGTGGCGGAGGAGCCGGCCGGGGAGAAGGAACCCGAGGTGGCCGAGGCGCCGCCGGCCACGGCCGACGAGGAGCCGGCGGAGAGCCGATGAGCGACGACGCCGCCCAGCCGGGCGCTGGCGAGTTCACCGCCACGGTGATCGTGAACGCCCCTGCGGCGAAGGTGTTCGCCGCGTTCCTGAACTGGGAGAAGCAGTCCGAGTGGATCCCGTTCACCCGGGTCCGGGTGGTCGAGGGCGACGGCGGCGAGGGCAGCCTGGTCGAGGCGGTCACCGCGATCGGTCCGGCGGTGCTGCGGGACGAGCTGCGGGTGGTCAAGGTCAACGCGCCGTACGAGGTCCGCGTCGTGCACTGCGGCAAGGTGCTCCGCGGCCCCGGCTCGATGCGCTGCACCGCGATGTCCGGCGACCGCACCCAGATCGTCCTGCACGAGTGGTTCCACCTGCCGCCCGGCCCGGTCGGCAAGATCGCCTGGCCGGTGCTCTGGCCGGGCTCCAAGCTCGGCTTCACCGGCGCGCTGAAGAAGTTCGCCCGGCTGGTCGAACAGGGGCGCCTGCCATGACCGGCGACCTGATGATCGGCGACGACGGCAAGGCCCGCTGCTTCTGGGGCGGCAGCTCCCCGGACTACGTGCCCTACCACGACACCGAGTGGGGCAAGCCGCTCCGCGGCGACGACGCGCTCTTCGAGCGGCTCACCCTGGAGGCGTTCCAGTCCGGGCTGTCCTGGATCACGATCCTGCGCAAACGCCAGGCGTTCCGGGCGGCGTTCGACGACTTCGCGATCGCCAAGGTCGCGGCGTACTCGGCGGCCGACGCGGAGCGGCTGATGGCCGACGCCGGCATCGTCCGGAACCGGATGAAGATCGACGCGACGCTGCGCAACGCGAAGGTCGCAGCCGAGCTGGCGCCCGGCGAGCTCACCGAGCTGCTCTGGTCGTTCGCCCCGGCGAACAGGCCGCGCCCGGCCGGCCGGGCCGAGGTTCCGGCCGTGACACCGGAGTCCACGGCGATGTCCAAGGCGCTCAAGAAGCGCGGGTTCACATTCGTCGGACCGACTACGGCGTACGCGTTGATGCAGGCCACCGGCATGGTTGACGACCACCTGCTCGGCTGTTGGGTGCCCGTGATGGGATAGGGAGCATGGCGCAGTGGTCGGTTGTCATCCCGTCGGAGCAGTGGGCGACGGAACGGTTGTTCCAGCAGGACGTCGTGGTGGTGCAGGGCGGCCCGGCCGGCGTGTCACCCGGGGACGAGGCGCTCCTGGTCGCCGATGAGCAGGTGGTGGCCCTGGCCCGGGTGGAGAAGACCGGTGGGTACCTGGCCCTGGCGTACCTGCGGCGGGCCTTCGACGAGCCGGTCCCGGCCGCCGGCCTGACGAACGGCCCGGTGACCGAGGACGAGTTCCGGCGCTTCGCCGACCAGCTCGGTCAGGCCCAGCCGAAGCGGAACTGGTTGGTCAGCGTGGCCATGCCGATCGAGGCCGGCAGCCCGGCCGAGGCGGTCCGGCAGTTCTGGTCGCACGTGAACGAGCTGGGGCCGCGTGAGCTGCCCACCTACGTCTGGCCGTCCGGCGACGAGCTGGCCATGCAGGCCTTCGTCCTCGGGGTCGAGGCGAACCAGGACCCCGAGGAGGAAGACGAGGACGAGGACTAACGCCCTTCGTAGACCGGCTTCTGCTTGGCCACGAAGGCGGCCACCGCGTTCCGGTGGTCCGCTGTGGCGCCGCAGATCGACTGCGCCTGCGCCTCGGCGGCGAGCGCGTCGGAGAGCGTGCCGGCGTCGCCGATCGACAGCTCCCGCTTGATCGCGCCGTACGCCACGGTGGGGCCCGCGGCGAGCCGCGCGGCCAGCTCCTGAGCGGCCGGCAGCACCTGCTCGTCGTCCTCCACGAGCCGGGAGAGCATGCCGATCTCGTACGCCCGCTGGGCCCTCACCGGCTCGGCCAGCAGCAGCAGCTCGACCGCCCGGGCGTGCCCCACGATCCGCGGCAGCGACCAGGAGATGCCGCTGTCCCCGGCCAGCCCCACGTTGGCGAACGCCATCAGGAACGACGTCCTCGGCCCGCCGATCCGGAAGTCGGCGAGCAGCGCCAGCGACGCGCCCGCGCCGGCGGCCATCCCGCGCACCGCGGCGACCACCGGCTTCGGCATGCTGGCCAGCCGCTGGGCGATCGGGTTGTAGTGCACCCGGACGGTGTCCAGATCGGTGCTCTTCTCCAGCATCGCCGCGTGCTCGCGCAGGTCCTGCCCGCCGCAGAAGGCCTGACCGGCGCCGGCCAGGACGATCGCCCGGCAGGACCGGTCGGTCTCCAGTTGGGCCAGGGTGTCCCGGAGGGCCTCCTTGAGATCCACGGTGAAGGAGTTCATCGCCTCGGGACGGTTCAGGGTCAGCGTGACGACCGCGTCAGTGCGGTCGACGAGCAGTGCGTCGGTCATGGCGAGAATCTACCTTTGCCATGCCCGCCCGGCCCTCACCTCGGTCGAGTGCGGCCGGTCAGGACTCGAACCCCGCCCGGGCGCCGCGATGGGCCGCGTGCAGGCAACGTTCCACATACCGGTCGGCCGCGGGGCGCAGCCGGGCGGCGTGCTTGTCGAAGAAGGCCGCGGCGCGCAGCCCCGGCCAGCCCGGTGGCAGCAGCGCGGCGGGCAGCTGCGGGTCCTGGAAGAGGAACGAGCGCCAGGCGTGCACCAGGCGGAACCGGGCCGCGTACGCCTTCTCGTCGGAACTGCGGGTGGTGACCGCCTTGACCACCGGGCGCAGCTCGTCCTCGAAGTCCTGGTACGACCGTCCGATCCGGTCCAGGTCCCAGGCCCGGCCGACGATCTCGCCGGCCCCGGCGGAACCGGCGGTGTGGCCGGCGTTGAACCGCTCGTACCCCGCTCCGGCCTCCTGCAGCACGGCGTCCAGCTCGTCGGACGCGCGCGGGGCCACCCACACCTGGTCGCTGAGCGGGCCGTAGCCGAGAAAGGCCAGTCGTTCGGCGTCGCGCCGGGCCAGCGGCGGATCGTGCAGCATGATGAGATCGAACCGGCCGTCCCAGCCGCCGCGACCGGTTCTGTACACCCGTGCGGCGGCCTCGTCCAGCCGCCGCGCCGCCTTGGGCGTGAGCAGGTAGCCCGGTCCGGACACCAGGCGCAGCGGATGCAGCCAGCCCTGTCGCACCATTCGCGACACTGCGGTGCGGACCGCCGGGGCCGCGATGTCCAGTGGAGCGAGCAGCCGCACGAGGGCTGCGACCGGGGCCCGGGAGCCCCTGGTGCGCAGGTAGTCGCCGTACAGGTCGAAGAGTGCGGACCGCGCCTGCATGACCGCACATTGTGACAGCCCAAAAGACGATATGCTAGACGCTGTCACATCCGCCCGGGCTGGGTTTGGGTTCGCCGGTGTTCATCAGGGAAAATGTTTGATCGGCACGGTGGGCCGCAACGCGTGAAGACGTGAAACGGCCTGTACGGCCGCCGGTCGGAAACGAGCACCGCGTCACGTGGGGCTGAGCACGTGACGCGGCTGCTGGCATTCCAGGAGCAAGTGGCTGTGGGGCAACCCACCGACCCTGACGTAGGTCTGAGGGGAGACAAGATGGCGGCGATGAAGCCGCGGACGGGCGATGGTCCGCTGGAGGTCACCAAGGAGGGTCGTGGCATCGTCATGCGCGTCCCGCTGGAGGGTGGTGGCCGTCTCGTCGTGGAGATGACCCCGGACGAGGCCAACGCGCTGGGTGACGCGTTGAAGTCGATCGCCGGCTGACGTTTCACGCGAGCCCGCCGGTACGGTACCGCCCGTACCGGCGGGCTTTCCACGTCTTACGGAAAGGTCATCCTCCCGTGTTCGAGATCGGGTTGACTCAAGCGCTCGACGAGGAGCGCACCTGGGTGATTCCCGGTGGCGGCGTGCTGCCGGGTGAGGCCGGAGCCGAGGTGGCCGCGCTTCCCGCGGCGCCGCCCGGCGAGGTGGTCGTCCTGCCGCGCCCGCTGCGCCGCCCGGCCCGGGTGCTGCTGGCCGGCGCCGGCGAGGGCGACGAGGCCGGCTGGCGGGCCGCCGGCGCCGCAATCGTCCGGGCCCTCGCCGACGACGAGCGCGCCCAGGTGCGGCTGCCGGACGACCTGCCCCCGGATGCGCTGCGCGGCCTCGCCGAGGGCCTCTGGCTGGGCGGCTATCGCTACCGCGAGGCGCCGGTGGCGCCCCGGTCCGGCGCCGTCGAGCTGGTGGTCCGGAAGATCTCCCCGGCGTACGACCGGAGCCTCGCCCGGGCCCGGATCACCGCCACCGCCGCGTGGCTGGCCCGGGACCTCACCAACACGCCGTCGTCGGTGAAGAACCCGGCCTGGTTCGCCGACCAGATCGTCGCCGAGGCGGCCAGGCGCCCAGGCCTGACCACCACCGTCCGCGCCGGCGCCGAGCTGGAGCGCTTCGGCGGTCTGCGCGCGGTCGGCGGCGGCTCGGTGTCGCCGCCCCGCTTCGTCGAGCTGTCCTGGTCGCCCGCCGGCGCGACCACGCACGTGGTGCTGGTCGGCAAGGGGATCACGTTCGACACCGGCGGCATCTCGATCAAGCCGCGGGACAGCATGAAGCTGATGAAGAAGGACATGGGCGGCGCGGCCGCGGTGGTCGCGGCCACGCTCGCCGTCGCCGACCTGGACCTGCCGGTACGGGTCACCGCGCTGGTCCCGCTCGCCGAGAACGCGATAAGCGGGTCCGCCTACCGCCCCGGCGACGTGATCACCCACTACGACGGATCGACCAGCGAGAACACCAACTCCGACGCGGAGGGCCGGATCGTGCTGGCCGACGCGCTGGGCTACGCGGCCGACCGGCTGCGGCCCGACCTGGTGATCAACCTGGCCACTCTGACCG
The DNA here is from genome assembly GCF_016862395.1 of Actinoplanes siamensis. Lineage (GTDB taxonomy): Bacteria > Actinomycetota > Actinomycetes > Mycobacteriales > Micromonosporaceae > Actinoplanes > Actinoplanes siamensis. The sequence goes on from NZ_BOMW01000033.1 coordinate 135,293, forward strand.
GGGCGAACGCGGTCGCGCTCGGCAAGCGCACGGCCGCCCTCTACAGCCCGGACGACCAGCTGGCCGGCGCGCTCGCGGCGGCCGGTGACGCGGCCGGCGAGCGGATGTGGCGGCTCCCGCTGCCCGGCGACTACGTGGAATATCTGCGCAGCGACATCGCGGACCGGGTCAGCGCGCCGCAGGGGCCGGGCTCGGTGATGGCCGCGCTGTTCCTGCGCGACTTCTTCGGCGACACCACCTGGGCGCATCTGGACATGTCCGCGCCGTCCTGGGCCGAGACCCACGACGGCGAGCTCACCAAGGGTGCCACCGGCTGGGGCGCCCGCATGCTGATCCGCTACCTGAGCACGCTCCCCGAGAAGCCGTAGCCCGGGAGCCGCGCGCTGAGCGGGCTCCCGGCGAAGCCGTAGCCCCGGGAGCCGACCCGAGCGCGCTCCCGGGCAAGCCGCGGCCACCGGAGCCACCCCTGGGCGCGCCTGGAGGAAAGCCGCGGCCACCGGAGCCGCGCTGCGCCCGCCGAGCGGAGCGAGGCCGTCAGGCCCAGCTCAGCGCTTGACCGCGGTCAGCAGGCCGGCGCCTGACGAGATGACCGCGGGGATCCACTCCTCGCTCTCGCGGATCGCCTTCACCGTCGCGCGCACCGTCAGGGTGTCCACGTCGCGGGCGGCCGGGTCGTTGATCCGGCCGCCGGCGTGCACCCCGTTCACGATCAGCACGCCGCCCGGGCGCAGCAGCCGCAGCGCCGCCTCGGTGCACGCGGCGAACTCGGTGGTGTCGGCGTCCACGAAGATCAGGTCGTACGCCCCGTCGGCGAGCCGGGGGAGCACGTCCAGCGACCGCCCGCTGATGATGCGGGTGCGCGACGACGCGAAGCCGGCCTCGGCGAACACCCGGCGGGCGATCCGCTGATGCTCGTGCTCGACGTCGATGGTGGTGAGCACTCCGTCCGGGCGCATGCCGCGGAGCAGCCAGATGCCGCTCACGCCGGTGCCGGTGCCGATCTCGACGACGGCCTTGGCGTTGCCGGCGGCGGCGAGCAGGCGCAGCACCGAGCCGGCGCCGGGGGAGACGCACGGCAGGCCGAGCTCGTGAGCCAGCGAGCGGGCCGTCTGCAGGATCGGGTCCTCGGTGGCGTAGGTCTCGGCGAACGGCACGGCCGGGCCCGGTGGCTGGCCGAAGGAGCGGGCGGCGGGACCGATGATGACGAACCTCCGTGCGGCGAGGGGCGACGGCGTGGCGTAACCGCGCACATCGGATAAGAGAGTAGAGCGATGTGCACCTGTGATGCACGGTGCCGTCGATGGACGAACAGGTCAGTCGGGGCCGGCGGGGCTCGGCTGGACGGCACGCCGCGGCGAATCCGTGTCATCCTGGGTACGGTGCCGGGCGAACGATGACTGGAGGCTCCGACGTGACCGACGGCTGGAACTGGCGCCGGCCTCCCGCGGCGCCGCCTGTGCCCGGCGGGCACGGGCAGCCGCCCGGGTCGCCCTGGTGGAGCGACGCGATGGGGGACCCGTGGCGGGACCCGCTGGCCCCGTCCGCCGTCGTGCTGCCGCCGCCCCCGCCCACCGGCGGTCCCGCGCTGGATCCGGTTCCCGACCCGGACGCGCCCCGCCGGTCGTACGCTCCGGTGTTGTTGATCTGCCTGATCACCGCCCTGCTCGCGGGCGGTCTCGGGGGCACCCTGGGGTTCGTCTTCGCGGTCCGCGGTGGGTATGTGGCCAGCGCCGGGACCCAGCTCGGCGCGGCCGGCCGGCAGGCCGCGGCGGATCCCGGCCGGGATCCCGAGTCGCTCGCCGGCGTCGCCAGGCAGGTGCAGCCCAGCGTCGTCACGGTGCACGTGACCGGGGCGATCGGCTCGGGTTTCGTGGTCTCCACCGACGGCTACGTGATCACCAACGATCACGTGGTGGACGGCGCCGGCACCACCATGGCGGTCTCCTTCAGCGACGGCTCCACCGCCACGGCCAAGCTCGTCGGGCGCGACCCGGAGTCGGACATCGCGGTGATCAAAGTCGCAAAATCCAGCCTGCCCGCTGTCGAGTTCGGCGACTCGGAGGCGATCGCGGTCGGTGACCCGGTGCTCGCTTTCGGCTCACCACTGGCGCTGGAGAACACCGTGACGTATGGCATCGTCAGCGCCCTGGACCGCACCATCGAGGCAGGCGAGTCCGGCGGCACCACGCGCTACTACGCGGCCATCCAGACCGACGCCGCGGTCAATCAGGGCAACTCCGGCGGGCCGCTGGTCAACGCGACCGGCCAGGTGATCGGGGTGAACTCGGTGATCCGCTCGGTGGGCGGCTCGGACGCCGAGGCCGGCAACATCGGCCTCGCCTTCGCCATCCCGATCAACCAGGCCAAGCGGATCGCGCAGGACATCATCGACACCGGTAAGGCCCGGCGCACGGTGATCGGCGCCGAGGTGACCACGGGTGGCAGCGGCTCCGGCGGCGCCCGGCTGCGCTCGGTGGAGCCGGCCGGCCCGGCCGCCGCGGCCGCCCTGAAGGCCGGCGACGTGATCACCAAGCTGAACGGGCATCCCCTGCAGGACGGAACCGACCTGATCGCCCTGGTCCGGAAGTACGCGCCGGGCGCCGTGGTCGCGGTGGAGTACCGCCGGGGCACCCGGAGCGCCTCCGCCTCGGTGACCCTGGCCGCCGACACCAACTGACCGACACGCACATCGCGGGCGGGGTGCCGGGACCGTCTCGACGTGCGTAGGCTTGCTTCCGGACGCCGTGGGGAGGCCGCTCGTGTTCGAGAATCTGAACTTGTGGGAGATCGGCGCGCTGCTGATGCTGGCGCTGCTGATCTTCGGGGACCGCCTGCCCAAGGTCATCGGCGACGGGCTGCGGATGCTGCGCAACCTGCGCTCGATGGCACAGAACGCGACCTCCGACCTGAGCCGTGAGCTCGGCACCGACGTCAAGCTGGAGGACCTGCACCCGAAGGCGTTCATCCGCAAGCACATCCTCAGCGAGGACGAGGAGTCGGCGCTGCGCAAGCCGCTGCAGAGCCTCTTCGACGACGTGAAGCAGGATCTGAACGGGGTGAAGACCGAGCTCAACGGCGTGCGGACGCACCTCGACGAGACCGCGGCCGGCATCCGGGACGCCACCTCCCGGAAGACGACAGCGCCGGCCGAGGTTCCTCGACCGGCGCAGCGCTTCGACCTGGACGCGACGTAAACCAGGGCTCAGCCCCGCTTGGCGTTCACCATCAGGCCCAGGGGCTTGCCGACCAGGGACTCCCGGCGGACGGCCAGCTTGTCGGCCACCCCGTCGAGCGCCTTGGCCGCCGGCGCCTCCGGCTCGGCCAGCACGATCGGGTTGCCGGCGTCGCCGGCCTCGCGCACCCGCGTGTCCAGCGGGATCTGCCCGAGCAGCGGCACCCGCGCCCCGACGGTCTGGGTCAGCGACTCGGCCACGGCCTGGCCGCCGCCCGCGCCGAAGACCTCCATCCGGGAGCCGTCCGGCAGCTCCAGCCAGGACATGTTCTCCACCACGCCGACCAGCCGCTGGTGGGTCTGCAATGCGATCGCGCCAGCCCGCTCGGCCACCTCGGCGGCCGCCGCCTGCGGGGTGGTGACCACCAGGATCTCCGCGTTCGGCAGGAGCTGCGCCAGCGAGATGGCCACGTCACCGGTGCCCGGCGGCAGGTCGAGCAGCAGCACGTCCAGATCGCCCCAGTAGACGTCGGCGAGGAACTGCTGCAGCGCCCGGTGCAGCATCGGACCACGCCAGACCACCGCGGCGTTGCCGGCCGTGAACATGCCGATCGAGATCACCTTCACGCCGTGCGACTGCGGCGGCATGATCATGTCCTCGACGCGGGTGGGCTTGTTCTCCACGCCGAGCATCCGGGGCACCGAGTGGCCGTAGATGTCCGCGTCGATCACGCCGACCGACAGGCCCCGCCTGGCGAGCGCCGCGGCCAGGTTCACCGTCACGCTGGACTTGCCGACGCCGCCCTTGCCGCTGGCTACCGCGTACACCCTGGTGCGGGAGCCGGGCTGGGCGAACGGGATGACCGGCTCCGCGGCGCCTGGGCCGCGCAGCGTGCTCTGCAGCGCCTTGCGCTGCTCCTCGTTCATCACCCCGAAGTTGATCTCGACGCCGGTGATCCCGGGGATCCCGGTGACCGCGGCGGTGATGTCGGCGTTCAGCTTGTCCCGCAGCGGACAGCCGGCGACGGTGAGCAGCAGATCGACCTTCACCAGGCCGTCGACGACGGTGAAACCCTGGACCATGCCGAGGTCGGTGATCGGGCGGCGGATCTCGGGGTCGTCGACGGTCGCCAGCGCGGCCTGGATCGCGTCCTCGATGGTGGAAGCGGGTGCGGACATGCAGCCCATGCTACGTCGGCGTCAGGGGTGGTCCTCTTCCCACTCCATACGCGCGCGCTTCTCCCGGCGCAGCGCCGCGTCGTCCAGCTCGTCGGCCAGCCGGGCCAGCTCGGAACGCAGGAAGTCCCTCGTGGCGACCTCACCGAGGGCGATCCGCAGAGAGGCGATCTCGCGCGTCAGGTACTCCGTGTCGGCCTTCTGCAGCTGCGCCCGGCGACGATCCTCCTCCATGGCCAGGCGGTCGCGGTCGGCCTGCCGGTTCTGGGCCAGCAGGATCAGCGGCGCGGCATAGGACGCCTGCAGCGACAGGATCAGAGTCAGGAACGTGAAGGTGTACGGGTCGAACCGCCAGTGCTCCGGCGCGAGCGTGTTCCAGGCGAACCAGGCCCCGATGACGACGGTCATGTAGACGATGAACTTCGCCGTCCCCATGTACCGTGCGATGCTCTCCGACCAGCGGCCGAACGCCTCCGGGTTGAACTTGGGCAGCTGCACCCGGCCCGGTTCCCGGGGCTGGTCCAGACGGTCCCGGCGCGGTTCGGTCATGCCGGCCCTCCCCGATGTCCGACGAGGCCGCTCACAGGGGCTCCTCGTCCTCGTGGGCGTCCCGGTCCCGCCAGTCGCGTGGCAGCGAGTGGTCCAGCACGTCGTCGACCGTGACCGCGCCGAGCAGCCGGTGCGTTGCGTCGACCACGGGCATCGCGACCAGGTCGTACGTCGCCATCCGCCGGGTTATCTCGGCCAGCCCGATGTCCGGCCGCAGCGGCTCGATCCCGCTGTCCACCAGCCCGCCGACGATCGACGCCGGCGGCTCCCGGAGCAGCCGCTGGAAGTGCACCATGCCCAGATACTTCCCGGTCGGGGTGGCGCTCGGCGCCCGGGCCACGAACACCTGGGCGGCCACCACCGGCGACAGCTCCGGCTCGCGGATCCGGGCGAGCGCCTCGGCGACCGTCGCGTCCGGGGTGAGGATCACCGGTTCCGAGGTCATCACGCTGCCCGCGGTGCCCGGGCGGTAGCTCATCAGCTGCCGGACCGGCGCGGCCTCCTCCGGCTCCATCAGGTCCAGCAGCACCGCCTGCTCGGTCTTCGGCAGCTCGGCGAGCAGGTCGGCGGCGTCGTCGGGGTCCATCCGTTCCAGCACGTCGGCGGCCCGCTCCCGGTCCAGCTGGACCAGGATCTCCACCTGGTCGTGCTCGGGCAGCTCCTCCAGCACGTCGGCGAGCCGGCGGTCGTCCAGCGCGGCGGCCACCTCGTTGCGTCGCGCGTCCGGCAGGTCCTGCAGCGCGTTCGCCATGTCCGCCGGGCGCATCTGGTCCAGCAGCGCGATCAGGTTCGAGGTGCCCTGCGTGTCGGTGGGGCCGATCAGGCCGCGCACCCGGTCGTACTCCACCTGGTAGACGTGACCGCGCCGGGTCAGCCGGCCGGTGTGCTCGCGGACCGCGACCCGGGTCACCACCCACTCGATGTTGCGGTTCAGCTCCATGCCGATGTCGACGACGGTGCCCTGGTGCTGGTCGCCGCCCGCCGTCTCCGGCTCCACGGTGACGCGACGGTCCAGCAGATCCTCCAGGACGAGCAGCTCGTTCGGCCGTTTCTCGAACCGGCGCAGGTTCAGCGACCCGGTGCCGAGCACCACCGACTCGGCGTCCATGCCGGTGATCCGGCCGATCGGCAGGAAGATCCGGCGGCGCAGCGCCATCTCCGCCACCAGGCCGACGATCTGCGGCGGTCGGTTCGTGGTGCGCAGCCGGACGACCGCGTCGCGCACCCGTCCCACCCGGTCGCCGTTGGGGTCGAACACCGGCAGGCCAGCCAGGCGGGCCAGATAAACCCTCGTCCCCATGGTCACAGCCCCAGATTAGGTTAGGGTCCGGACATGTCCACCGTGGCCTACGAGATCGTCGACGTGTTCACGGACCGGCCGTTCGCCGGCAATCCGCTCGCGGTGGTCTTCGGCGCCGAGCATCTTTCCACTGACCAGATGCAGACTCTGGCCCGCGAGTTCAACCTGGCCGAGACCACGTTCGTGCTGCCGCCGACCGATCCCGGGGCGACGTACCGGGTGCGCATCTTCACCGCCTCCACGGAGCTGCCGTTCGCCGGCCATCCCAGCGTGGGGACCGCTGTGACGTTGATGCGCCGGGGCCGCTTCGGGCCTGGGCGGGTGGTGCAGGAGTGCGGGGCCGGGCTGCTGCCGCTGGAGGTGACGGCCGCCGGCGCGGCCACGCTGACCGGGGCGCGACCGCGGCTCGGCGCCGCGGCCCCGCTTCCCGCTCTGCTGGACATCACCGGCCTGACGGCCGCCGATGTCCCCGGCGACGCCGCTGTGCCGCGCGCGGCCGGCTGTGGCCTCGATTGGATCTTTCTCCCGGTACGCCGTTCCGCGCTCGCCGGGATCGACGTCGATGTACGCGCGGCCGCCCGTCACGGGGTCACCGAACTGGCCGTCTTCTCGTGGGACGACGGCGAGGCCCACGCCCGGGTGTTCGTCCCCGGCGACGCGGTCTGGGAGGACCCGGCCACCGGCTCGGCCGCTCTCGGGCTGGGCGTGTGGCTGGTCGGGGCGGGGTGGCTGCCCGGTGACGGCACCTCGTCGTACCGCGTGCGCCAGGGCCTGGAAATGAAACGCCCGTCCCTGCTGGACTGCACGGTCACCGCCAGGTCCGGCGCCGCCACGGCCGCCACCGTCACCGGCCACGTCCACCCGGTGGCGTCCGGCACGATAGCCGTCCCACCCTTCATCGGCTGACCACCCCACCGCCCACGCCGCGCTTCGGGCGTGTCCCGCGTCGCCGTCCGCGCTCGGCGGCGTCACCGCGCCCACCCGGCCGCATCCGTCCTGGCGCGTTCGGTCAGCGACGGGCGACCTTGTGCAGACGGAACGGTCTGCGGGTCGCCACCCGGGCCGGGGTCTCGCGCGGCGAAGCCGCACCCGGCTCGTCCCCCAGGTCGGGCGCGGCCACCAGGGAATCCTCGACCGGCGTGAGCCGCAGCACCGCACACCCCGAGTCCGCCCACCGCGCCACCACCTCCTCAGCTGTTCCGGAGGCGTTCAGCCGCTTGGCCGCCAGCTGCGGCGCGATCTGAGCCCACTCGTCGCCGCCCGGCTCCAACCGGCTCACCACGGCCTCGGTGCGAACGATCAAACCACCGTGATCTCCGCGCAACCGCATCTCGGCCCGGGTCGCCTCGCCGAGGCCGGGCGCATGCTGCTCCCCGGGGCCGGTGACAACGGCCAGCGAGGTCTCGACAGGCATGCACCAGACCGCATACGCCGGACCACCGTCCACCGAGACCCAGGCGATCGAAGCCTTCTTGACCGCCTCATCCAGCACCCCTGTCACCGAACCAGCTTATGGCCTCCCCCACCCTGCGCGACCACCCGAACCCGGTCACCCGCCCCTTATTCCCCAGCCGCCGCCCCCCAGCCGGCCCCACAGGCCTCAACCCTCCCGGCGCATCCCCGGCTTCCGGCCGCCGGACCGCGGCTGGCAACCAGGGGTCGGGGCTTCGGAGGAATCTCTGGTTCCCGGCCCGCGGGTCGGGGCCGGTGGCCAGGGGTGCCTCGCGGCTCGGGTCCCGGCCGCCGCTGTCGGGCCGCGGTCGAGCGCGCGGACAGCTCCGCTCCCGACGCTGATGCCGTGCCGGTCAGACGAGGGCCGGGGTACGGTCCAGCAGCGTCAGGACCTCGGTGAGCGAGCGCACCGTCCGGCCGGCGAAATTCGTGTCCGCGTCGAAGACCAGATGGTTCGTGAGGTCGCGGGCGGCCAGGCGGACCGGGGTCATGCCGACCGCGGCGGCGCCGGTGAGTTCGTGGCTGCCGCCGTCGCCGACGTACAGGCAGTCCTGCGGGGCGACCGACAGCGCGTCGCAGGCGGCGCGGTAGATGCGCGGGTCCGGCTTGCAGATGCCCAGCTCGACCGAGAAGATCTGGGCGTCCAGCAACGGCGCCACCGGGAGCCCTGGCAGGAAGGCGGGGAGCTCGTGGGTGCAGTCGCTGATCAGCGCGGTGCGCACACCGCGGCGGCGGATCTCGGTCAGGGCGGTGACCGCGTCCGGGCGCAGTTGCGTGTCGGCGCGCAGGGCGTCGACCCGGGCCGGCATCGCGGCGCGGATGGCGCCCGGCCGGGGGCGGCCGCCGGCCTGGTCGATCACCCAGCGCAGGGTGGCCTCGGCGGAGCCGTACCGGCCACAGGCCCGGGCCCGGAAGGTCCGGTCGAGCACTCCGCGGACCGCCTCCGGGTCGGCGCCCAGCGACCGCGCGATGTCCGCATGCTGTGGACCACGCTGAACCGAACGGGTCAAGGTGCCGAAAAAGTCAAACACCACCGCACGGTATGCGGGCATGGAAATCGGCCTCCCGGGCATCGACGGGTGAAAAGCGGCATGGGGCCGCCGGTGACTGTAGTCATTCCGTCACTGTCCGCCAACCGACAGTGGCAAACGTCCCTCTTCGACCGTGCAAGAAGCGACGGCCGGTGATGAATCTGCGCTCATCAGGGCATCGGATCTCGCCTCTGACGGCGTTGGCGCTGGCTGTGGCGGTGTGCGCGGTCTCCTCGTCGGCGCCGCTGATCGCTCTCGCGGCGGCGGCGCCCGCGCTGGCGGTCGCGTTCTGGCGCAACGGGCTCGCGTCGGTGGCGCTCACCCCGGTGGCTCTCGGGCCGCGCCGCGGTGAGGTGCGCGACGCGATCCGCGGCTCCCGGCGCCGGGCCGGGCTGTTCTGCGTGCTCGCCGGCGTGACTCTGGCCGCGCACTTCGGGACGTGGATGCCGAGCGTGCGACTGGGCACCGTGGCCACCTCGACCGCGCTGGTCGCCACCCAGCCGGTGTGGCAGGGGCTGATCGCGGCCTGGCAGGGGCGGCGCCCGTCGGTGGCCGGGTGGATCGGAATCGGACTCGCCGTGGCAGGTGCGGCCTGGGTCACCGGGGCCGACGTCCGGGTCTCCGGGCAGGCCGTGCTCGCCGACGTGCTGGCGGTGCTCGGCGCGATCTTCGCGGCGCTGTACACCGCGCTCGGGGAGCAGGCCCGGTCGGCGCTGAGCACCACCACGTACACCTGGATCTGCTATGGCGTCTGTGCGGTGCTCCTGCTGATCGTCTGCCTGGCCGGCGGCATCCCGCTGCGGGGGTACGACGCCCGGACGTGGCTGGCCATCCTGGCGCTGGTGGCGGGCGCGCAACTGCTCGGGCACTCGATGTTCAACTACGCCCTGCAGCACACCTCGGCCACCACTGTCAGCGTGCTGATCCTGCTCGAGGTTCCGGGCGCGGCGCTGCTGGCGTGGCTGTGGCTGCACCAGGCGCCGCGGCACGGGGCGATCCCGGGACTGCTGGTGCTGACGGCCGGGGTGGCCGTGGTGATCGTCGGGGCGGCCCGCCCGTCGCGCCGCTCGGAGGCGGCCGCGCTGACCTGACCCCGGTCGGCTGGTTCCCGCGGGAAACGCGGAACCGACCGGGGTTGTGGGCTTCCGCTCTCTTCGGGCGCGTCACTCCCTCCGTCGAATCGGTCGTTGCACCAGCGGGGCGCGGGCGGTAATGAGGAGGGATGCGATGCATCGAGTACGGCTCGGCCGGCTGCTCCTCGCCGGACTGCTCATGATCGGCGGCTGTGGGGAGCCGGTGGATGCCGGCGGACCGGCCCGCACCGGCGCGCCCGGCGGCTGGCGGACCGCGGGCTGCGAGTTCGGCCGGGCGGCGGAGTTCGCCGAGCGCGGCGGCTTGCGGATGCCTGTCACGCCGGCGCCACTCAGTGCCGCGATGGAGCGCGTCGAGCAGGCCGGGCGCCTGCGTTTCCCGCGGGTGTACGCCGGTATCGAGGTCGACCAGAAACAGGTGCGCGCCATCGTCTACCGGGTGCCGGGCGACTCCTCGGAGTTCGACGACTTCCTCCGGCGGACCGCCGAGAACAACTGCTTCGTGGTACGGGACGCCGCGCACGCCGTGGCCGAACTCGGCGCCTGGCACGACCGGGTGGTCGCCGACCTGTCGTTCTGGACGGTGCGCGGGGTGCGGATCGTCACGGTCGGCAGCCGCCACGACGGCGCCGGCGTCGAGATCGGGACCCGTGACCTGGACAGGGCACGCGGCGAGATGCCGGCCCACTACGGCGCGGAGGCACCGTTGATCTTCGTGGAGCAGGGCCCGGTCACGCCGCTGACCGGCGTCCGCGCGGTCTTGCCGGAAAAGGACGGATGAGCGTCCGGCGTGTCGGAAAATCGTCTGCGGGGTCTCCGGGCGCAGGCGGGGCCGGACCCCGGGTGCGCCACAGCCCGGCGGATGTTTGCCCCGGTTGACGCGAGCAGGCAGGATCGCCGCATGGTCTTCGACGCCCGCTCCACCGGCGGCAGCCCCTCGCGGCGTGACACCACCCGACCCGCGGACGGCCGGCCACCCCGGTCGGGCGTGCCCGGCAGTGACCCCGACCGCCCGGTCGAGATCACGCCCGAGGTGGTCGAGGCGGAGTTCGAGGAAGCGAGTGCGGAGGCGGCCGTGACATTGCGTTTGGACGGGAGGGTGGCGCTGGTCACCGGCGCGGGCAGCCCTGACGGCATCGGTTACGCGACCGCCCGCCGTCTGCGTGACCTGGGGGCGCGCGTGGCGATCGTGTCCACCACGCGGCGCATCCACGAGCGGGCGTCCGAGCTGGGCGTCACCGGGTTCGTCGCGGACCTGACCGACGAGTCGGAGGTGGGCGCGCTCGCCGACGCCATCACCGACCAGCTCGGCGACGTCGAGGTGCTGGTGAACAACGCCGGCCTGGCGAGCCGGGCGAGCCCCGAGGTGCTCCGGCCGGTCGCCCAGCTCACGCTGGACGAGTGGAAGGCCGAGATCGACCGGAACTTGAGCACGGCGTTCCTGTGCAGCCGGGCGTTCGTCGGTGGCATGTCGGAGCGGGGCTGGGGCCGGATCGTGAACCTGGCGGCGACGGCCGGCCCGGTGAACGCGTTGCCGACCGAGGCGGCGTACGCGGCGGCGAAGGCCGGAGTGGTGGGTCTGACCCGGGCGCTGGCGATGGAGCTGGTGGCCGACGGGGTGAACGTGAACTGCGTGGCGCCGGGGACGATCTACACGGCGGCGTCGACGGTCACCGAGATCAAGCAGGGTCTCGGGACGCCGATCGGGCGCCCCGGCACGCCGGACGAGGTGGCGGCGGCGGTGGCGTTCCTGTGCTCGCCGGCGGCGTCCTACATCACCGGGCAGATGCTGGTCGTGGACGGCGGCAACAGCGTGCGGGAGGCGCAGTTCCGCTGAGCACGGCCCTGATCGTGTACCGCTGGGCACGGCCGTGATCGTGCACCGCTGGTCACGGCCGTGATCGGTTGGTCAGGGGCGCTTGGTCAGGCTGTTGACGGCGCGCTCGACGGCGAGGCAGCGGTCCTCGACGTAGTCGATGCCGGCCTCTTCGGCGATCCGCCGCGCCTCCGCGGAGAAGATGCCGCTCTGCAGCCACACCGCGGGCGCCCCGATCGCCACCGCCTGGCGGACCACCTCGGCCGCGTCCCGGGACGGGCGGAAGACGTTCACCAGGTCGACGGGTTCCTCCAGGTCGGCGAGTGTGGGCACGGTCCGGACCCCGAACACCTCGTCGACGAACGGGTTGACCGGGATGATCCGCCACCCGTGGCGCATGATCTGCAACGGCACGGTGTGTGCGGGTTTGAACGAATCCCGGGAGGCGCCCACCACGGCGATGACGTTCGCTTCCGTCAGGATCTGCCGAGCACTACGCATACCCAGACTTTATCCACGGGTTCCGCCCGGCAGCCCGTCGCTGACTTCCAGCTCACGTCGATCGCCCGTGCGGCGAGAGGCGCCGCATGCCGGGCGGCGGCGCAGGGGCGTGTGGGGCCGCCACAGGCCAGTCGGGGGCGTGCGGAGGTGTGTGGCGGGGCAGGCC